>JBJMEA010000051.1:0-4801 GCA_045809625.1 Nitrososphaera sp.
TTGGTGCTTGGTTTACATTGTTTACTGTTACACCTATAGTATCCGTCGCAGTCACTCCGTCATTGTCTGTTACTTTCAGTTCAAATGTCAATGTGTCTCCATTTGCGCCAACATCCGGTGCTGTAAATGATGGAGTTGCACTGTCTGCACCAGTCAATGTTGCGGCTGTTCCAGCTGTTTGAGTCCATGAATAAGAGGCAATTGTACCATCTGGATCTGTACTTGCAGAACCATCCAGATGTACGGTATCGCCTTCATTAACTGTCTGGTCAGAGCCAGCATTAGCTGTTGGTTTTTGATTTGGAGGTTTGACTACTGTAAGCTTTGCGGAGCTGCTGGTTGCACTATCAGACGATGCTCCAACCTTGGTTCCCTTTACTGTAAAAGTATGTTCTTGAATGGAAAGATTATTGGTAGCAATTGTTAAAGTAACTGACTTTGAATTTGATCCACCATTACCAAAAGTAGCTTTTGCATTCGAAAAACTTGCTGCACTTGACGAGATCGTACTAGACTGAAATGATAGATTTACATCCCCCGAACCGCTTCCAGAAGCTCTTGACACAGTCACTGTGTATGTTGCTGTCTCTCCTTTAGTTTTTTCAGTAGAGGATGGGCTTACTGAGACTGAACTGACGAATGGTAAAGCCCACGCACTTTGGATAAGAAATGGTCCTACTGATAATGCAGAAGAGACAAGAATTGCCATAACTGCTATCGAGACTGTCACCGATAGCATTGGTTTTAGCCGTTGTTTTCCCTTCTTATTATTATTATCTTGCATCTATCGCCTCATGATGTTCGCTCTGTAATAAGCGGGATGAGTACAACTCTAGCACCACCGATTTTTTTGAAAAATCTACCACAATGCTCAAATTGTAGAATTTGCAAAAAATAGTTGCATTGCAGCCAAAACCGTTAGAAAATAACCAAGAAATCGGTAAAAATAATTATGTAATGGCCGAAAAGGGTCACGGCTATAAATTATCTCCAAATGTCGAAAGAGTTAAGATGGCAAGAAAGAAGACCGAGAGCATAACCTTCCGTCTCGAAAGTCAAATTTTAATTAGTCTTCGCCAGGAAGCAAAAAGAAAGGATGTCAGCGTAAATACTCTTGTCAGCCAAATTGCCAAGCAACATACAAATTGGCATAGCTTGGCTGCACATGCAGGATTCATATCTGTTCGAAAGCCACTTCTTATAAAATTACTGGAAAGTCAAAGTGATGAGCAAATAAAATCAATAGCCAAGCATGTTGCACTCTCTTCTAATAAGGACTTTATTTTGATGCTTAGAAGGAAATATAATATTCATTCTACACTTGATATGATTGAAACATGGATTGGCATTTCTGGTTACTTGTATACTCATAACACTGAAGATCTGAACTATTCTAACAGCTTACATTCCTTCATTATACAGCATCAAATGGGAAGGAAATGGTCTTTATACTTATCAGAACTTTATCGAAGCTTTTTTGAAGATTTTGAAATAAGAAATGCCACATTTGATATAACCGATAGCACACTGGCTTTCGAAATTGTAGTGCCGATAGAAGAGAAAAGAAAATCATTTACATAGAAGCGATGAAATCGGCTGCTGTGGATAGCTAAATTAGAGAGTGATAGCGAGTCCCGCTGATTTGGCATTTAGGTTGTTATGCAACTCTTCATTATTGTGTACGATCAGCTGCCCGCACACCATTTGTTCGACTGGTATTGAATTTTTGCTCTCTGATAGATCATTAATACTCGATTTGCAAATTTGAACTATCCATTTAATAGTAGCGGAAAATTCTCCTGGGAGAATAGAAGATGTATAGAAACTTATAGATAGATTGTGTCCCTGACGATATTGCTTTGAGTTTAAAGGATGAGGCTACAAACTTACATCGAATATTAAAGGGCAAGATCGAAATTCAAAGCAGAATTTCCCCTGAGAATATCTTTGAGGAAGAAAAAGGAACTCTTGGTTTGATTTATACTCCTGGAGTAGCTTATGTCTCAAAAGAAATAAGTAACAATAAAGAACTGGTATATGATTACACATCAAAATGGAATAATGTCGCTATAATTTGTGATGGTACAAGAGTACTTGGTTTGGGTAATGTGGGCCCTGAAGCAGCAATTCCTGTTATGGAGGGAAAGGCAGTTCTATTCAAAATATTAGGAGGCATCAATGCCTTTCCCCTGTGTATATCTACTCAAAACAAGGAAGAGATAGTTCGATTTGTTAAAGAAGTTGAACCAATGTTTGGAGCTATAAACATAGAAGATATAGAATCACCCAAAGTATTGGATATAGTTGAATGCCTGCAAAAAGTTCTCTCTATTCCCATTTTTCATGATGATCAGCACGGAACTGCTGTTATTACCCTTGCAGCACTGGTAAACGCACTTAGGGTGGTGGGCAAGAAGCTAGAAGCAACAAGGTTAGTAGTAGCAGGAGCAGGCTCAGCAGGATATGGTATAGTCAAGATATTACATGAGGCAGGATGCCGAGACATTATTGTGACAGATAGCAAGGGAGCCTTGTCAATTGATAGAGCTGATAACAGCAATGATAAAAAAGTCAAAAATCCCTACAAATTAGAAATCACTCAAAAAACCAATCCGCATAATCTGAAAGGAAATCTTGAGCATGTAATTGAAGGAGCCGACATATTTATCGGTGTATCTGGAAAAGGTGGTATACTGAATGGCCAGATGGTACAAAAAATGAATCATGATGCGATAGTATTTGCTCTAAGCAATCCTGACCCTGAGATACTTCCCTCTGATGCATTGCAAGGAGGGGCAAGAATTGTCGCCACTGGTAGATCAGATTTCGCAAATCAAATTAATAATGCTGTAGTGTTTCCATCCGTTCTACGGGTTTTGCTTGATCTAAGAGTCAAGACGTTGAGCGAGGATATGCTTGTGTCTGTTGCATATGCTATTGCAGATATTGTAAATGACGTCCATCTAAAGGAAGATTATATTATACCGAAGGTAAATGATCCTAGAATCCTACCAACAGTCACCAAAGTATTGAGGGATGCAATTCAAAAACACGTAATGAACACTGACTCCATGTCTATATAGGATATAATAAACGCATCATTTTAATATCGTCATTTCAAAACCTTGAATTGTTAGTGGGCCGGTCGTCTAGTCCGGTAGGATACGGCATTGGCATTGCTGAGGTCGTGGGTTCAAATCCCACCCGGTCCATTTTTATCTGTGTTAGAAATACGGTATTGAAGTGAGCTCGATTTTGGTAGTTGTCGGACTAATTGAACATCAATGCCAATGCCGTATCCTACCGTTTGTCGACACTTTTGTCGACAAAACTTGTAAAACCTGCAAATTTTTGTCGACAAACAGCTCTTCCTGTCGACAACCTAAAAACCGTGTCGACAACATCCTCTTCAGTAAAGATTGATCATACTGCCCACGTCTCCCCACCAGTCAATCTGCGAATTTACTAAACTAGAACATGGCTGCATAACAGCTAAAGCTTAGGAGCCCTTGACAATGACATGGGGAGCAATAACACTGATGCACCATCTATCGAAAAAAGTGAAGGTGTTATCATTAGTACTAGTGTGGGCCCTGCTGATAGCAAAAAAGTGCCTCCTTCTATCACCAAACAAGCTCCGAAAAAGCGTATCGACATAGGAAAGATATACGAGGATGACTTCCTTGCCCTCAACATCCGCCTTAAGCAATATGGTTATGAGAATGCAATTTCTCTATTAAAGGACTTCAAAGACGGCATATTTCCTGAGAGGTTTTACAAGCCGCAGAGTGCCTTGAAAATGGATGAGAACAAAGACACAAATGGAATGGTTTCTCTCATTGATGGCAAGCCAAATCCTGACTTCTTTAATCACATTGACTATGAAAAGATGTTTGAGTTTTATAGAAATGAGCTAAAGTTGTCTGAGCGTTATTCACGAAGCTGTTGTAATTATTTCAAATATAATTGGAGGGTATTCTTTGGAGACCATCCTGAAGAACTACAGAAATTGACCGTAGACCAGAGACAATGGATCGTTTTGTCTTTTAGGAACTTTGCCAAATATTATCTACGACTCACAGGCTCAGATGAAGTGGAAGAAGCAGTTCGACTAAGAATCAAACGTTATTCTCTAAATGCGGGACTTGGATTTGAAAACAGGCTGATTTTGATTGATGAAGGTTACATTAGCAGAATGAGCAAAGCAGTAGTTGAGCAAGTGAAAGGTGAATTGGGAATCATCTCCCAAATGGGACTGTTTGCTGGGACAAGGGAAGATGAGTTAGTTCACATGTATAGCACTCCTGTGTGTGATAAGGGCAGTATCTGTGATACTGACAGGTGCAAGAACCTCCATTTAATCAACAAAAAGAATGGAATGACTATAGTCATTGTGAATTGGCATAGGCGAGGGAAGCATTGTTATTTTACAATTATTCCAACTGCACTATGGCAAGCATTCAAAGCATTGCCAAAGTTCTCATACTACGATATCAAATCTACACATCTTCACTTGAAATCGAGGTTAGATTTGAAATTCATGTATTTGCGTAAGTTGCATTACAATGTTATGTCACGGACATTGGGAAAGGATGCTGCTGAGGTCTTGGCAGGAAGAGCAAATACTGTGTCAGCTCGCCATTATCTTATGGTTGAGGTCGATAGGCTTACAGAGCAGGTCATTGACGCCTGGAGCAATTTTGGAGTGCGAATAGAAAGATGACCGGGATAGAGCAAAGAAAGAAACAAACAAACAAACTTTAGAAGCAAGTAAAATTCAAGGTGTTTATCATAGGCATTT
>JBJMEA010000052.1:0-4637 GCA_045809625.1 Nitrososphaera sp.
GATAACCTTGAAAAATGAGGGCAAATTCGTGCATAACTGCTATTACTGCTACTGCCGTTTGCTCAACTATCTATCCTTTGAAGCTCTCTCATCATACACTGATAAAAGGAGCATTATCAAAAGAATATCTCCCACACTTCAGAAGCTTGAAGTTCTTCATTTGTTTTAGATTTCTGCTTAAGATACCTAGCCAAATCAGTGGTTGTAATAATACCTACGGCGTTCTCAGTATAGGTATCTTCGACTATCAGGTGGCTTAGCTTTTTTGTTGCCATGATTTTAGCTGCTTCTTCAATTGGTGCATTCTTTTTTACCTTGACTGAGGGAAACGACATCAAAGACATTGCACTTATACCATCAGGAGGCAGTTCGTTGGCTACGATCTTTATAAGATCACGTTCTGTAAGGATACCAACAATTGCACCTCCATCATCTGTTATAGGAATTGAACTAATGTTTTCCGCTAGCATCTTTTTTGCAATATCTAAAACACTATTTTTAAAATTCATGGTAACTGTTGTTATACTCATATAGTCCTCAACCAAGCTATCATCATCAACTGTGTAATTCTTGTATCCCATAGCTTCAAGATAATGTTCCTAATGATCATAATATATGCTCAAGGGTTGCTGTGCCTTGCACTGCATTTCTTTATGTCGTTTGGCAAGCCATACCTACCTCGTTTGAAAGAAAACTGAATTATTTAGGGTCTACTAGGTGCCCAACTATGCGTCGTGCAGTCAAGCAAGATGTCTATTCATCTTGACAGAAGCTATCTTGCTACTTCTGGTCAAAAGGGATTCTTGCATCCCACATTGACTATAAGCTAAGATCGTTCCTAGCGCACTAAAGGGTCGTGCACCTTGTTCTTTTTTAAGAAGTGACACCTATTGATGATCGAATTAGCTCAACAACAGCAATAGGCACAAGAAATCAGCAAAATAGTTTACCAATAGACGGCTCACATAACAGAGGCAGCAGAGTTGTCTTCAGCTGACCCCAGGCCATCAAATATGGGCATGAGATCCTCTACGTTAGAGAGGGCAGTTTTTAGGCTTGCAAAAGAAGGCGTTGCCCTGGAAGAAATTGCCCCAGGAATCGATATTGAGAAAGATGTAATCTCTAAAATGAGTTTTGCCTATTCACAGATCATCGGTACTGCAAATTGATGAAAGTCTCTTCAAGGATGAAAAGATGGGTACAAGGGGGAAGATCTTGCAAATACTTCGAAAATAAAGTATATGTCTCTCCCATATCCAAGAGAATTAGCGAGTTCTAATTTTGGAAAACTGGCGTTCGTTCCTTCAGACAAGCAAACCATTTGGAGGTCGCTGTCAACAGAGCATCTGAACTAGGAAATGGTCAGATGTCTTTTAGTTATAGATAGGTTGCATATCCTTGTCTTTTCACAATCCTCGGTACAAGATATTTTGCTGCCTACTTGATACGTGCGCAGAAAAATCCAGTCAATGAAGCGTGTCTGTTAAACTGAATCGCCGCAAAAGTAGTAATAAGAGCAATCATCCAGAAATAGCCGATTGCACACTACAGAATAGTTCAGATTCTTTTTTGCATTGCACTGCAATCAAAGTCTTCAAATAATAGAATCTCCATTTGATTCTATGAGTTCGTCCGGCGAAAGGAAGCGTGAGGAAGAGGAAAAAAAGCCTATGGTGCCAGCCAGACAATTTGACAACATGTTTGACATCTTTAGAAGAGAAATGGAAAGGATGATGGCACGTCCCTGGTCTTTTCCAACTGAGTGGGAACTCCCTTCCATGTTTGAAGCTAGAGACATGAGAATGGCACCTTATGAGTTGGTGGACAGAGGGAATAGGTTTGAGCTACAGTTGGAGGTTCCAGGAATCGAAAAGGAGAACGTCAGTGTTAAGGCGACAAAATACAATGTAGAAATCTCAGGCAAGCATTCAGAAAAGGAGGAAGAAAAGGGCAAAAAATATGTCTACAGTGAAAGGCTATATAGGTCATTTTATCGCAATGTGCCATTACCAGAGGAGATAATTCCGTCAAAGGTTACTGCAAAAGTAACGAATGGAATTCTAAGAGTTGATCTACCAAAGAGGAATCCAACGGAGAGCGAGAGCGAAGCGACGAGGGTCGAAGTGAAGTAGCACACTTTACAACCCCTCTTGTCGCCCAGAGAATTTTTAGTCTTGGTATATCTATTCTGGGACTATGACAGCTCTGTCCCTTATCTCACCATTCCTTAGCATGTCTGCAACCTCGTTTATTTCATAAAGAGGGAATTCCTGTATGCTGCATGATATCTCACCCTGCTTTGCAGGTTCTATGACTTTGCATAGCTCATTGTAATTTTCCCAGAGTGAAAAGTGGACTTGAAATTCGCTAAGAATGGCCTGAACAAAGGGGTTTTAACCTCATTTTCAAAGAATCCAACTACAATGATGGTACCGCCTTTGTTTAGGATTCTAAAGGCATGTCTTGTTGTGTTTTCTGCGTCAATGCAATCTACAACAACATCGACTCCTCTTCCTGTAATCTTTGGTATTTGTTCCTGGATATCTGGAGCATTCTATGATATACTTAAGGTGTGATCTGCTAGCTTTGCATTAGCAATATCTGGTACTATTTTTTCATTCCGATCAATTCCTACCACAATACTCCCTTGACTCAATTTTTGCATACTGTATGCCGTAGAATCCGAGGCCGCCCAGTCCAATCACTGCGACACTCTTTCCCGGGCCTAACAGATGTCTGACCCTCTTTATCGCTCTATATGGAGTGAGACCAGCATCTGCAAGCGTGGGAAGAGCAACTGGCCTAAGATTGGATCCTGTCCACAGATTTACTAAATACTGATAGGAAGGAACATGGACATATTCAGAGTAGCCTCCATCATCAGTTACCCCAAGATACCTTGCATATTGCACAGCTGCTCATTACCACCCTTGCATTGCATACAAGCTCCATAACCCCATCCTCCAAATATTGCAACCAAATCTCCCTTGACCAGTCCAGCAGATGATGAAGTCGAAGGAACCGAATCGCCGACCTCTTCTACCCAGCCGACAACCCCTTGGCCTAAAGTTTTGGCAATTGAACCGGGATAGTGCTGGCCCACTCTCCTTGCATTAGTTGCAAATCACTATGGCATAGAGCAGCCCGCCAACCTTCCATAACCTCTTCACCATGCAGCATCTTAGGTCTTGACACCTCTTCTACTTTCAGCGGTTCTTGATATACATGAATTCATTCAGATTTCATTGAGAGAACTATTAATGAGAAATCTATAATGCTTGACGATATTCTTGATCATCGAGGGGACTTGGTTCCATCCCTTAGGCAGAGAATGGAGCAAGGGGGACAATCTAGAAGTATATACATCATAAAAATATAACAGTTAGGTCCTTGCTATAATCATGGACCGCAAGTATGAGCTCTGTTGAACAATATATGAGCAGTGAATTGGTTATGCTCGAACCCCGATCTAGTATATCAGAGGTTGCAAAAGTCATGGTCGACTTAAACGTTAGTTCGGTTGCCATAATACGGCGAGAAGATGATGATGAAGAAGAAGAGCATCATGATTCTGAACGACAACAGAATAACAAACAAGTCATTGGAATATTAACAGAACGAGATATTGTCAGGAGTGTTGCACGGGGAGTGTCTCCTGATCGTATTACTGTGGACTCTCTATCTTCTTCACCTATCCTTTCCATTCTAAAGGATCGCCCAGTTGAAGAGGCCGCTCTTCTAATGATGAGAAACAAGGTGAGGCATCTTTTGGTTGAAGATCCTGCTAATAATGAGGTGGTAGGAATAATTACTACGACAGACTTGGCTAGATACCTTAGAAAAAGAATGAAGGAGATTACTCAAGTTGCTACAGGAGAGGATTACGAACCTCCAGGACCACAAGAGCAACAAGAAGAATCCCCACGCACTTCCTCTGAAACGTTGCTATCAGAGGTATGGGAATTATACTTTTGATTTCCTACAACGTTGCAGAGTGGGAGCAAAATACGACAACCAAAAAATCATTCATTCATTAACATATATACGCATAATGACCTGAGACATTCTCATCGCTTACTGCGAGGACTTGCCTCCATTCATTTTTAAAACAGAGAATTTCCCATTCCAGAATATTGGGATGCTTACGCATAGTTACCTATTTGGCCGCCAGGGTAATTATCCAGCCATTTTGGGTCTTTAGCGATTTTGCATATAGTTTATTGAAGCCCATTACGTCATTAGGAATAACTAGATGCCCCTTGGAAAGATCACATCATGCGTGCGACTTACAGCAGGGTAAAGGATTATTTATGAATGCTCAATGTGCAAGCATAGATGAGTCTACACAATATCCCGCTTGGCAGACTTGCAATACTTTTGATTGTAGCTGGTGTAGCCTTTGTATTTCTTATCTCAGGCTTTCAAGCAATAAATGTTTTATTTGCGCCAAACATAACTGAAGAAACACCAGTGATAATAAAGGGCGAAGATGGAACCTGTACAGTGCAGGCTAACGATGATGTGCCGCGTACAATAGCAAATTGTCCATATAATGTCGGAGATACCATTTCTATAACATACAAACGAGAACAACCACCAATATCAGAACATCATCTCATAAAGGAATAACTATAGAA
>JBJMEA010000053.1:0-7116 GCA_045809625.1 Nitrososphaera sp.
AGCCATGACGAGTATGGCAAATTCAAACCCTTTGACAAAGTTTAGAAAATTGGATACAAGATTCTGGTCTAGCCATCTAAAAGAGACGTTCAAGACCTTATCTGCTGTAGATATAATGATGTTGAGTATCATTATTCTGTCTCTACCAATAAATCATCAGCATTATATAATATAAGAACTTCTTTGAAGCCCGGTTAACAACTTCAATCTGCGTGAGGCGGTAGTCTCCAATGAGCTCGTCGGGGTTTGGATAAAAATTCATTTGAATCTACGGTTAGAATTTTAGCTTTATTATTTGGAATACTTCACGTTTGATGCGCTTAGAACTGTTGTAAATGGGTTCTAGCTCGAGAGCCTTAAAGATTATGTACCAACTAATTCTGCAAGCTGAGTAGGATCGACTACTACGGGTTTGGGCGTTTGAGAACTAGTGGTATCCGCTACCGCGTCAGCATATACATCGCTGCATTTGACTTTATAGATATTCTGCCAAGATACTGCATTGGCTTAACTTGTTTCTAATCTGGTATGTACTACTAAGCGGCAAATATGAAGATTGCAGAATTTACTCATTGCAGTTTGATTATTTCGTCCCATGTCCCATTCAGCGAGAATATGAAGAATTTATCGTGTTTATCCGACTCAAACTGTAATATATGACCAGCTGCTATCTGAGCCTTGAATAATTTATTCAGGTACTATATGAAGGCAGGCGCTGCAACTATACTCTTTGCTTCGTGTTCTACAGGTTCATTGTAGTATTACTTCAATATATCTGACAATCCCATATTGCTGAGCTCTTTTACTAAACTTGGTAGTTCCACAAAAGTTGAGTTTCTCTTGTAGACTCTGATTGTCGACAATGAAATATCTATCCTCTTAATCTTTATCATTTACACACTGGGATATATAGCCTGTCTAACTCTCTACATTCACAATGCAAACAACCATAAGGCTTGTTTGGTCGAGTTATAATGTCACAACAAAATGATAAAAAAATGTAAATCATGCGGAAAAGACTATCAAAACCTTAGCGAAGGCGTATTATATTCAAGCTCTACAATAGGAGGTTTAGAGTTTTGCTCCGATAATTGTTCCAAGGATTAGCTTAATTCAGTTATGAAATGAAAGAATACAAAAGAATCCTGCATAATGTTGTTGTAAATGACGTGCGCAAATAGTGCGTGTCAGTAACATACAACCATGGGAAAGATAAAGAAGAGGAGAAAAAGCTCGACTAAAAGAGTATAAATGCAAAATCAAGCTACATAAGGAGGATCAGATTAGAGGATGTTTTACGCATGCTCTAAACGCGAGTTACAAAAGACAATTACACATCTCGAACTGAAAATATAAATAGATATATCTGCAGGAAATACGTGTATGTCCCGATAGGTTTACAGAACTCTACCAAACCAGACATCCAGATTTACTTTTGCGCAAATCAATGGCAGACTAGTAGATTGCTAAAAGATTTTGATCATCCAAACCAGATTCTAGTGCGCATACACACTAATCTTACAAAAGAACATAAGATGATTGAGCTGATTTAATTGTCAATCAATAGTAATAATAGCATCATTATTAGAAATATCACTTCAGAAGATGTTTATGATATTGTAGAGCTGCAGAAACGATCTTTTCCCCTCATGGCTAAAGATGGGCTAATTTGGGATGAATATCATCTGAAAAGCCATATCCGAATATTTCCAGAGGGACAATTTTGCGCTGAGTTAGGCGGAAAAATAATAGCCTCTTCAAGCAGCCTTATTACGTCGCTTACACCAGAATACCGAGAACACACTTGGAGGGAGGCTACGGCTAATGGGATGTTTACAAACCATACCCTTAAAGGTGATAGCCTTTATGGAGCGGATATATCAACGCACCCTGACTCCCGAGGGCTAGGTATTGCGACTTTGCTATATGATGCTAGGAAGGTTCTGGCTATTAAATTGAATTTACGGAGGATCATTGCAGGCGGAAGATTATTTAACTACTATGAATACGCAAAAAAGATGTCAGCTCAAGAATATGCTGAAAAGGTCGTCAAGGGAGAATTAAAGGATCTTGTTTTGTCGTTTCAATTAAATAATGGCTTTAAGTTTATCAAAGTCCTGCCAAACTACATGAAAGATAGCCGCTCCTTGAATTATGCTTCTTTTATAGAATGGATAAATCCCAAATACGTACCCCAAAAAATGAGTTGAGTTGATGCTCAAAATGATGAGAGTAATAGACTGCCATGTGCATCTCAATCGCTATGAGGGAACTAAATATGCGCCACTAGAAGAGCGAATAGAAATGCTGGTTCACACCATGGAAGCCAATGATGTTGACCATTCGATCATCCTTTCATCTTATAAGGTAAATGAAGATAGACCATCCACCAAGCAACTGATAGAAGCAACAAAGAAATACAAAGACACACTCTCAGTTGTAGCGGGTTTTTCGATTGATGGCCACAATGATGAAGACTTTCAAAACTGCAGAAAATGGTTCAAAGAAGGTCAGATAAGAGGTATTAAACTTTACTGCGGTTATGAGCATTACTATCCGTACGACAAGAGATATCAGCGGGTTTATGATTTGTGCATAGAATTTGGCATGCCAGTCATGATACACACAGGTGATACATTTTCGACTAAAGGCAAGCTTCGGTTCTCTCATCCACTGAACGTTGACGAAGTTGCCGTGGATAATCCAGATCTGAAGATAATAATATGCCATTTAGGAAACCCATGGATTCAGGACTGCGAAGAGGTGATTTATAAGAACAAGAACGTATATGCAGACATCTCAGGTTTGGTGCTAGGCAAATTTTCTCACTATTTTGAACATTTCATGTCAGACAAAGTCACTGAATTTTTGAACTATGTTGGTGAGTCACGATATCTTTTGTATGGAAGTGATTGGCCCCTGTCCAGTATGGAATCATATCTTACTTTTGCTGCCAAACTCAAGCTCGCTCCGAATGCACGTGAACTTTTGATGTTCCGAAATGCACAAGCACTTTTCAAGATTTGAATAGTTTCTTTTATTCCTATTGTTATCTGCTTTATAATCGCCTTTTGGTGTAAATTCTGATTCCTTTTGCTTCAGCAGGCTTCTCTTCTTTTGGCGTCCCAGAGAGCGAACTTGTCAGTGAGAGCCATCTACAATTTATGTCAGAAGTTATATTTGTTGGTTGTTAGGAGGATGAAATCTCCTTAAAAGATGGCGACGCTCTAACAAATTTGGCAATCTTGTGCTTAAGAAAAACCTCATGTTCTTTTCCACATTCATTACATCGAAGTCGGAGATTGCCAGAGATACTCCTATATTTTGGTTTTACTACTTCATTCTCCTCGATGCATTCCATCACGTTTCCACAATCACAGGAGATTAAGTGTTTTGGCATTGAATACTTTTAGGCAGAAGAAGAATAAAAATATGAGAATCAGAGGGTGCACACGCTCTACTTTTTTGTAGCAGGGTAAACAAAATAAAATGCATAAAACGGCATAGCGCATAAAGGTAAGGTCTTGGAAGATCCAATCATACTATACCATACTTAGTCGTCTCTTCAAAAAAGAGAGATGGGGGTAGTATCTAATAATTCTCTTGTACTTGTAACCTAGGATAATATTTCCTAAAATGAGCATGAAGCTGATATGGAAATATAGAAACAATGCAGCAGGGCTACCTTTGAGCACATTTGCAACTGATTGCTTCCAAAATGGTTGATGGCGGATAAACACTAATCTGACTATTCTTAGACAGCATATCAGTCCTAGCTCCATGTTTTATCATTTCCATGTGCACATACATTCGGATACTGTCATTGCAAGGTGTGAAGAGAGTGTCAGTTTCATTGTGTTGGAAAGTCCTTAAACAATGCATGGTAGAATGATACAAGCACAATGACAGATATACAAAAAGATGTAAAAAATGCAGGACAAAATCTTGAAGCAAAGGCCGAGACAGCCAAAGACCATGCAGAAGGAAAGCCAAGTTCAGAGAATTTGAACAAGGCAAAGATAAAGGGCGAGGATGTAGCGCAAGATGTAAAGCGAGATCTCTAACTCTTTTGCTTTTTGTTTTTTCTATACAGACATTTGCAGAACCTTCTTGTACATGATGCAGGCCAGCTGTTCTATGCATCAGTCAATATCTTATGATATTTCATTTTTGAAAAGTTGTAAAGATATTTTGTGATATGTCTAATCTCCAGCTTGTCTGATTGAGTTCTTGCAGCTCAACAAGTTTGATGTTTGACTTTACATTAAGTGTCTGACGTTTTGACTTTTATTTCCTATGACATTTAGAGATGAATAGGCTATTGCTGCTTTTTGATTGCATGTAGGCATCTAGAATTGATGGAGGTTGTATCAGCTCGGCTCTTTCATAACACTGGTCGGAATACTGTAAGCCCATTGGTTAAATGCTATGGTTGTGTGTAGATATGATATGACACAAAATACATACAACAATGCTAATGCTGAAGAAAGGACAAAACAATTACGCAATGCATACGTCGAAGAATCAAGGATTCAAGAGTGGTCAAGAACACAATTTGAAAACCTTCCGCAACCGGTTCAGGAAAAGCTAAACGCGTCGGCATAGAGCCGGCTACTTTTGCGTTTATAACCTCCATGAAGTCGCATAATAATATTATCTCACTTATATGTAAGGTTGCTTTATTTCAATTGCAACTGTTGTCACTCGTTTTGATTAATTACTCCAAACATCTTTTGTACCATCTGGTAACTGCTATTATGGCATTGACAGTCGCACATTTGGGTGTTGTCCGAACCATCTGTTACTGTCTTGACCATACCATCGCAGGAATCGTGCTTATTTTGAATGCAGTTATTAGAATTGGTCATAATGTCAAGTGTCATCAACAGGTTAAGTATGTTCTTATATAGGGTAAGAGGTATCATAACATCTGCCAGTTCTCAGTTCTCTAACAAAAAACGTCGGTTGCAGGCAGGACATTTTATAGGAAGCGCCACTTGGTTTTTCCCTATTCCAGTTTCCTACCATTGGAGATAAATTTACCTTACCTTCAAATCACTACGGATGAATATCGGTGTGCACTATCCTCTTGACATATTTTCGGAGGAATTGGAGCTGGCTGTCGATAGTTATAATCCAACAATATGTTATTAATGATACTAGCAGTAGCATTACTGAAGAGTAGCAGAAACTATGCATGAGTTCCTGAGGGATAATCTAACACTCAAGTACGGAGAGTGCAAATCATGTGAGAAGAGAAGTCAGTTTGCTTGCGTAAAATGTGGCTTTTGTTGGAGCTGTCACTGGAAGCAAGAGCCGTATGCTGAGAATATTCCCCGATATCTATTAAAAGCCGGTACATGATTAAGCAGAAAATCTTCTCTCCTTTAAATTAAGCAGGTAGTTATTATGATAAAAATATGTCTATCCATATCTTCTGATAATAATACTGATCTAGTAGTGAAATGAGATAATTGTTATTGTTACAGAATGAGGACTCTGGGGGTTCAGGCAGAAAACCTTCAAAAAATATACAGATAACCAACAGCTCAGAATGCAAAATCAGCATCAGGTCATTTTAGTGTCATCTCATCATAGCATGTTGTCGTCGATGTTATATTTAGGTAGTGAGAATGTTATGCGGGAAGTGACGGAATATGCAATCTTCTTACGCATTAGCCATGCCAATAGTGAATTCGCTAGGCGCATCTGGCTACCCTGCGCGGTAGTCCTTCCTATCTCATATATTTGATAGCAAGAATCGATTCTTCTTACGTTCTAGCAAGAAGATGTTCTTTGTCCTATTAGCTGCATCTTCATTCGAAATGCTAGAGGAAATCTTCTAAAAAAGGTGGTGATATCCCCTCATCTAGAAACCCTGTTTCTTTTTT
Source organism: Nitrososphaera sp. (assembly GCA_045809625.1). Classification (GTDB taxonomy): domain Archaea; phylum Thermoproteota; class Nitrososphaeria; order Nitrososphaerales; family Nitrososphaeraceae; genus Nitrososphaera. Next base: position 5,892 of record JBJMEA010000053.1, read on the forward strand.
TTGCTTGAATATTGTAATCGTAAAGATACCCTTAGGTATTCATGCCGCTCAGTGTAACCTGAGTGTCTTGTTATGCTAGAGGTTGAACAGTAGCTGCTGGTTTGGATGGTTACTGGCCAGGTAGTTGATTGTGATGGCTTATCTATCGTGTTGTCCCTTGACCCAGAATCTCTACTGGATAGTCAACTATGGGCTGACTGCCAGGGATAAATCTGACGGCATGTTATTGTATAGATATGAATCTACAATATGATGTTGATGTATCAAGTTCTCCACTACACATTAGACTTCTACATTTGATTAAAGCAAAGTTTGCCCTTTACAGTACTAGAATGCCCCTTCTTTTTGTACCTTTATAACACCACATTTTAAGTGCTACCACAATATCTGTTCGCATTCACACCTTCCGCCAAACTTGGTCGTCCTGCCACATCTTGGACAGGTAGATGGAGGCGGGGGATTTTCTACATCATCATCAAACATTTCATGTCAGCCTATTTTCGGAAGAGACTGGTGTGAATAATGCGCCTAACTGTCTAGAGCTTTCAAGGAATTTAATTCCATTGCTTGTAGTCCGGTACATCTCTCCCTCGACATCATGTGCCATGAGGCCATTTTGAGTCAACATTGTAAGATATTCTTTTAACTGCGCATATGAAAGAAATGCTCTATACATTATCTTCGTCTTGGTAGCGCCACCATTTGCTGCTTCTAAAATGTTGGAAGCAAGTTCTGTTCTGCTCCTGTATTTCATTATTATCAATGTATGGTAAGCACTGTGACTATATATGCAAGTCAGATAAAGTGTTGTACAACTGTGAGACGGTACTGTTGTAAAAAACTGGAGTATTTTAGCAGCTGCCACCATTGATGTGACATTAGAGATCGTGTCATAATCAAGCTGAGTACGATAGGGCGCTTTGGCGTTTGAGTGTATTAGAACATATCAATTAATTACAAGAAAATAAACAGGTTCAATACAAGATAGTAGAAGTCCTGTTTCAAAGCTGAAGACGTACGTTGCATTTTGCTACGCTATTAACTATTAGACCTGATCGGAGGGCACTTTAATTACCATAAATTCATCTTTGTATTGTGGGGTTTTTCTGCCTTTGACCGATGATCTAAAAAGGTAATCAACCTATCTTTATAAGAAAGTTTTCTCTTGCTTTGTCTATGTCTCTGTCTTGGTTGTTATTAGCAAGCGTTCACAATAGTTCTAATT
>JBJMEA010000054.1:0-23839 GCA_045809625.1 Nitrososphaera sp.
ATCAATAGAAAATCACCAGCTATGGGAAATAGAATAAACGATATCTTTGAAGCTATATGGAATAATCTGCCAGATAATAATAATGTCAGCTACAATAGTGCCTATGAGGTTGAGAAGGCTGCAGGTTTAGTAGAAAAAGCATAGCAGGAGAGAAAGAGAGAGGTGTAGAGAGGCAAAGATCTATAGTCGGAAGAAGTAAAAAAGAGAGTAAGTGTAGCGGAAAAAAGACAGACTTATTACAGCACTTTGTCTTAATAAAGCCACTGGGATACCCATCGTCTTATGAAGTTACAATTTATTATCAAGAAACCTTGCATCATTACCACATGGAACCATCAGATATTGAGGATATCCCACCACCAGAAAAAGTAGCATTCATTGCTTACAACATAGGTGTTTTTGAATCAGTTCAGAAGTTCGGCAATCTCATTACTAGCAGCAAGATAACGGGCGGAATGGATCCAGCCAAAGTAGCAGAGCTTCTTGAGGAAACTCGTGCATTCTATGATGCAGAGATGATCGCGCAGCTTATCAACAGTATGTTGGCACAAAGGACAAGGATGAGTCCTAGTTCTCCCCGGACAATTGAGAGGGTTACAGCAGGTCAAGTAGACTATGTCATCAGACAGCTAAAGGCTGCGGGTATATCCATTAACAAATAGCATTACAATCGATATACCAATGCACGGTTATTAGAATACGAACAGCCATAGTAGAACTTAATTATAGGATTGCTTGTTGTTGTATGTTCGTAGGCATTGCAAATTTTTCAGGTTGTTTAAGACACAGCCTCACGCGATTACTTATAACATTAATAATCGTCTGACAGATAATTCTTCACTCGATTTTCCCTAGAGTAGAAATCCAAAATCGTTAAGACACTTGCTGGAATTCAATAGAATATGGGCCTGATAACATGGGTAGCAATTATAGTAATAGTCCTTGTAGTTATCGGGCTTGGAGTAGGTGTCGTCTTTTCAGGATTGATAAGGGGCGCTGAAATAGTTGGAGGCAACCCAGCTGTACAAAATATTACTCAAGGGGCCAAAGAATTTCTGAATAGAAATATCCCGGGAAATAGTGTCAACTCAAATGTCTTGGTGATAACTACGAATGAGGCAAAATACAGAATCGGTGAGCCTGTAACAATTACAGTCAAGAACATAGGCGATAAGACAATGACCTTTCCAGACTCTGCGCTTAATCTAAAGTTTCAGAACATTAATACTGGTCAGCTATATGGTGTTGCTACAACCAAAGTGCCAACTGAGCTTGTATCAGGTGCATCGAAAACGCTAACTTGGAATCAACAGGATCGCAACGGCAATAATGTTCCAGCTGGAGATTATACTGCAGTTGTACAGACTATATCATCTTCTTCTTCTCAGAGTATCTCAGCACAGGTAAACTTTGAAATTGCAGGATAAGGATTACTGCACTGATAACGGTAGTCCACAAGCCATCTTTGTGAACCCTTAGCGGACTGAGTAAAGTTCTGTGTGTTCTGTAGATCTTCTCATTTAATAGCCCTCCACTGTTCCTCTTTTTCACCATGCTAAACTTGGATCCTGATAGCCGAGGGTAGTTGCAAGCATATCCTTGTAATGTCCCCGGCATAGCCATTTGCCTTTTTTGCGCAGTTTAGCTTGCAGAATGATGCCCTCACAGGTATATACTTGCTACCTCTCATCTGCAGACCTCGCCAACCAATTGATGCTATAAAAGGTCTACTGGACTGCTTAGTGGCAGACCGATGTTGCCATTATCATAAATACAAACCTGTCCAGATTTCAAGTATATTCTTCCTTACTAGCACAGTAGCTAATTTTAGAAGCAGGTAAGTATGCTAGATACAGATACCAAATTCATGTCTGTAATGTCTGCATCTCTGAGAGCAAGATCAAAGCTTGTCAAATAAATCTTGATGCCATCTCAGTTCTTTGTGAAAGATTATCCTTGCAAGAATTAGGATATTGCACATATGACCGGCATTAATGCAAATGAAATTTAATAGTATGTTATCGTCATCAATATCGCAAATATATAGCACAGCTTGAGTCAAGATTGAGCATTGAAGATCCGCTCGACGCCAGTAGGTAACAAGTTTACAGTAAAAATAATGGGCATAATCAATACTAGTCCTGAATCCTTCTATAAAGGCTCTATCAAAACTGACCAGCAAGAAATAGCAGCAGCAGCAAGGCAAATACAAGAGGATGGTGCTAACTTGATCGACATAGGAGGTATGTCTACCGCACCTTACCAACAAACAATGCGGGTATCAATTGAACATGAAATAAGAAGAGTTACAAAGGCAATCAAAGTTGCAAGGAGCGCCTGTGACCTGCCAATTTCGGTAGACACACCAAGGGCCGCCGTTGCAAGAGAAGCAATAGCAGCCGGCGCAGAAATAGTCAACGATGTAACAGGACTAAAATATGATAGCGAGATGGCAAATATTGCGGCAAAAGCTGGAGTACCTGTGATAATTGGTGCATACAGCGAAGCACCTGCTTTAGGCAGAATAGCTGGTACACTCAACGCATTGAAGGAGAGCTTACGACGGGCAGGAGGGGCAGGTATCAAAGATCTAATAATTGATCCATCAATAGGTTTCTTTCGTAAGGAAGGAAAGAATCCCTTTTTCACCAAAATGACAGAGATGCCATGGTATGCACGTGATATTGAAATACTATCCAACCTACACAAACTTACCACTTTCAAAAAGCCAATTTGTGTATCCGTCTCGAGGAAGTCTTTCATTGGGCATCTGCTGAACCTAAATGCTGCAGAAGATCGTTTGATACCCTCAATAGTTTGCGAAACTATAGCCGCTCTTAATGGTGCAAATATCATCAGAACGCATAACGTTCGTGAAACGGTACAGGCAATAACAATATTGCAGATGTTGAGATCGTAGGTTTGCAAACGCTTATAATGCTTCAGAGCTGATACACTTCAAGGAAATAGTTGGACATTGTACAGGGTCTGACATTTGATGACGTACTTCTAGTTCCTAAACGATCTCCGATAGTTTCTAGATCTCAAACAAGCCTTCGCACCAAACTATCACGCAACATCACACTGAATATACCAATCATAAGCGCCAATATGGATACAGTTACTGAATCGGGTATGGCAATTGCCTTGGCAAGGGAAGGTGGTATTGGAATTATTCATCGATTTATGACAATAGAAGATCAGGTGGATGAGATTCTGAAGGTAAAGCGTTCAGAGTCAGTCATGATAGAGCAACCATATACAATCAAACCTGATTTGACAGTTGCAGAAGCAAAAAAGGCTATGGCAGAATACAGCGTCTCTGGCCTGCTTGTCGAGGATGAAGGCAAGCTCCTAGGTATAATTACAAGACGAGACATCATATTTGAAAACAACAACAAACTAAAGGTTTCAGAACTAATGACAAAAGATATCATTACAGCCAAGGTAGGAATTACAATAGATCAAGCAAAGGAGATTTTGCACAATAAAAGGATAGAGAAGTTACCCGTAGTTAATGACAAGAGACAGATTATTGGGCTCATTACGAGCAAGGATATCTTGAAAATGGATCAGTATCCACATGCATCAAAAGACAGAAAAGGTAGATTGCTAGCAGGAGCTGCAGTCGGCGTCAAAGGAGACTATTTGGAGCGCACAGAAGCGCTGCTCGAGGCAGGTGCAGATATTATTGTAGTGGACATTGCACATGGCCACAGCGAAAACGCTATCAACACAGTACATATGATAAAAAAAGCATTTCCTGATTGCGAGCTTATTGCAGGCAATGTCGCTACTGGGGAAGGCAGCCGTGATCTTATCAAGGCAGGTGTCGATGCAGTCAAGGTAGGAGTGGGATCTGGTTCAATATGCATAACAAGAGTCGTAACAGGTTCAGGCGTGCCGCAGCTAACTGCAGTAATTGACAGTGTCAAAGTTGCACGCGATCATGACATACCTATAATATCTGACGGCGGAGTCCGCAACTCAGGAGACATTACTAAAGCGTTAGCTGCAGGTGCATCCTCAGTCATGATAGGAAGCCTCTTTGGCGGGACAGACGAGAGCCCAGGCAAGACCCTTGTGAAGAATGGCAAAAAATACAAGATGTATCGAGGTATGGCATCATTTTACGCATCACTAGGTAGAAAATACCGGGAGGCGGGACCTCAGGTAGTAGACTCGGATGATCTTAACGATTATGTCCCAGAAGGCGTTGAGGCAATGGTCCCATACAATGGAAGTGTAGTGGAAATCATAAGACAGATGGCAGGCGGTCTGCGGTCAGGGCTCAGCTATTGTGGAGCAAAAACGATTCCAGAGATGCAAGAGAATGCAGAGTTCATTAGAATTACAGCCGCAGGATATGTTGAGAGCCAGCCGCATGACGTTGATCTAATGTAATAATAATTATTATAATAATAATGTACAAATAAAGTCAGAGGTGCTAGATAAGGTTAGGCAGGACCATCTAGAATGGCATACTTTTTTGCATCGAATTTTAATAAAAAATATGTGTGTACATATTCTCCACGTGATCAACAATTGTCTTGTCAATCAATTATACTTGCTTGCTCTATTATTATATGGGTGATGACAAAATATGCAAATTTTTTGCATATATGCGATTTGCATAAGCAAGATCAAGTATTATTTCACTGTCGTAGGAGAACAAGAAAGAGATAATACACATCATCAAAAGGTACAGTTACTAGCGCAGTAGGAGCACATAAATCACTATATATAGAAGTGCATTTGGGCACTCTGTATGCCTGCAAGCAAGGTCTTTTACATAACTATTGCAGCGGGAATAGTGTTCATTGCTATTGGCGCAGCGTCAAGTGTGTATTCCAATATACCAGTAGACGTTCCACTTGACAACACTATCAAGCCGGGAACACAGGATGTAATCACTCCAGATATGAACACAGGCAACACTGCAAGTCTTTCGGTGAGTGGGGATACATTCAATATCGAGATCAAAGACCCAGATGGACAAGTGATCGAGTCAACAAGCGGTAATTCCACCTTTAGCTATGACCTGACTGCGCAAAAGGCAGGGCAGCACAGCATAACGATCAACAACACAGGCATCTCAGATCTTACAATTGTGGGTCATGCACAGACAAAAGCAAGTCCATTGGGGCTGAGTGGTGCGCTTATGCTTGTAATAACGGGCATAATAACAATAGGTCTAGGCTTGCGCTTCAGACACCACTAGTGAAACTCAGCTTTTTTGTAAGAACCAAGTACCTTGATGTAAGAAGTCTTCGGCTTTATTGATATGAGTGCTTCATGCACTGCTTTGCTCTGAAGATGACCTTCAAAGTCTACATAAAAATTGTATTCCCAAGGTGTCTCCTTGGTTGGTCGCGATTCTATTTTAGTCAAATTTATCTTGCGTATTGCAAATTCACCCAAGATGCCAAAGAGTGCTCCAGGGACATGTCGGACTGAAAATATGATCGAAGTCTTGTGAATGTGATCTGCATCATGTAGATCATTTCTTAGACTCTTTTTCTTTTTCTGAGATAGCACAAAGAATCTGGTATAATTGTTCTTCCTGTCCTCTATTCCTTCATCAAGTATCTCCATATCATATAATTGCGCTGCCCTCTCGCTTGCTACGGCAGCAGAATCTGTCATCTTTTTTTCCTTTATCGTCTTTACTGCGCCAGCCGTGTCATAAGCGGGCACAGGTTTGAGTCTCTTATTTTGAAGATATACTCTACATTGAGCAAGTGCTTGTGGATGGGAGTGTACATACCTTATCCTTTTTGCGCCTCTGTTTGCAATGAGACAGTGTCTGACACGTTGGTAGATCTCGCCTACTACATTCATTTTAGTCTGGAGCAACAAGTCATAGATCTCATTGATGCTTCCTTCTATGGAGTTTTCCACTGGTACTACAATATACTCCACTTTGCCATTCTCTGCAGCGTCAAATACGTCCTGAAATGACTTAAGTGGCAGCAGTTTGATTTCAGAAAAATAGCGTAAAGCAGCTATTTCACCATAAGCTCCTCGCTCACCCTGAAAGGCAACCTTTGGTGCCATGTACTTATTGTTATTATTATTATTAATTTTATTGTATTTCTAGTAATAATACTACATGCTACTTACCTGCTTTGTGTATCAGGCGGAATGTTTCCTTGCCATAGTCATTAGTCAGTTTGCGTTCTTCAAATGCACCACATTCAACACATTTTATCGTGCTTTCATTGGTGCGCACAGTATCTCCGCCGCACATAAAGCATAAAGTATAGAGTACACCATGCTCTTTCTCTGCCAGCGTAAGATGCACTGTCGAGTTGAGCAAGCTGACGACTCTACCTCTTACAATATCACCTGTATGAAAGGTGGCCCGTCTATCACCGCCCCTTCTGTCTCTATCTCCACGGCCCCCAACCCTTGCTGATGCAATTGCAGAAAATCCGGCATCAGATCTCTTATCATTTATGTATAGGATCTTGACAGAGACCATACTACTAAACAGCATATCAACATACCCTACAATGATATCGCCCACCTTTGGCAGCATGGGAGAGTTCTTTTGATCAACCTTTACAATTCTACGTTTTAGATCATAAACTTTTGTTCCAACGGCTGTAGATCGCACCGTCCCGTCAGAAGCAATGTAAGTATTCTTACCTCCCTCAAATTCCTCGATGGATGCGATATGCTCGCCAGGTAACATAGGTTTGTTGTTGTCCTTTATCATGATTGATGACTGAAGCTTCGAGGAAAGTTATAATTCTTTATAGGTTTGGATTTTTGGAATTATTTTTGCGAGATTTATTGCAAATCTTGCATTTGTAATCACGGATAGGGCAAAAGATAACAAAGGTATAAAGAGCGGTATTTCCAAGGTGTTGGTGTGAGCCAGAGTAGCCTATCCTTAAAGGTACTTGAAGCGTATACCAGAGATGTTGGCCGGGGAGTAGCAAGAATAGACTATGACTCGATGGATTCACTGGGCGCATCAACAGGAGATGTCATTGAAATTAGAGGCAAGCGCAGGACGGTTGCCAAATGTTTGCCACTTTATCCTTCTGATGAGGGCAAAGGAATCATCAGAGTAGATGGCCTTGTCAGGAACAATGCTGGCATCGCGATAGGCGATACAGTAATTGTGAAGAAAATAAAGGCAGTCCCAGCCGAGAAAGTGATTGTGGCACCTCTTGAGGCAATACCGCCAATTGATGAGCGCTATCTGGCAGATGCTCTTGAAAGTGTGCCGCTAATCAAAGGGGACAACGTGATGGTTCCTTACTTTGGCGGCAGGTTGACATTTCAAGTAATTGGTGTCACACCAGCCGCGGATGCAGTTTTAGTTACACAGAAGACAATATTCCACATTGCAGAAAAGGGAGAGACTCTCAGAGGAGTCCCACAGGTAACATATGAGGACATTGGCGGATTAAAAGATGAAATACAAAAAGTTCGGGAGATGATCGAGCTTCCGCTCAGGCACCCAGAGATATTTGAGAAACTGGGTATAGAAGCACCCAAAGGAGTACTGTTGTATGGTCCTCCAGGCACAGGTAAGACTCTGCTAGCTAAGGCTGTTGCAAACGAAAGCAATGCCCACTTTATCAGTATATCAGGACCTGAAATCATGAGCAAATTTTACGGTGAGTCAGAGGCACGATTGCGGGAGATATTCAAAGAGGCAAAGGAAAAGGCGCCATCAATTATATTTATAGACGAAATCGACTCAATTGCTCCAAAGCGTGAAGAGGTCACTGGCGAAGTAGAAAGAAGAGTTGTGTCACAGCTGCTCTCATTGATGGACGGGCTTGAAGCAAGAGGAAAAGTCATTGTCATTGCAGCCACAAACAGACCAAATGCACTCGACCCTGCTCTGAGAAGACCCGGCAGGTTTGATAGAGAAATAGAAATTAAAGTTCCAGATAAGCGTGGCAGGCTAGAGATACTACAGATACACACACGGAATATGCCGCTGGAAACGGATGTAGATCAGGATAGAATCGCAGGAGTGACACACGGATTTGTTGGCGCAGACCTAGAATATCTTTGCAAAGAGGCAGCAATGAAGTGTTTAAGAAGAGTATTACCAGAGCTCAACCTTGAAGATGAAAAACTATCACCTGAAGTCCTCAACAAGCTTATAGTCACAATGAGCGATTTTGAAAATGCGGTCAAGGAAGTAATGCCATCTGCCATGAGAGAAGTGTACCTTGAATCGCCAGACATTCCATGGTCTGCAATTGGAGGCTTAGAAGAGGTGAAAAGAGAACTTCAGGAGGCCGTAGAGTGGCCACTGAGATATCCTGATTTGTATGCAAAGCTTGGTCACACCATGCCAAAGGGTCTCCTGATGCACGGACCATCAGGAACTGGCAAGACGTTACTTGCAAAGGCAGTTGCGACAGAGTCTGAAGCTAACTTCATCAGTGTAAGAGGACCCGAGCTATTGAGTAAGTGGGTTGGCGAGTCAGAGCGCGGCATAAGAGAGATCTTTCGAAGGGCAAGACAGGCAGCCCCATGTGTGGTATTCTTCGATGAAATCGACTCAATTGCTCCTACAAGAGGCATGGGAGGCGACAGCATGGTAACAGAGCGTGTTGTATCTCAGCTCCTGACAGAGCTTGATGGTATACAGGCACTTTCAGGTGTGGTGGTAATCGCTGCAACTAATAGAGCAGATATGATTGACCCTGCGCTATTGCGTCCTGGCAGGTTCGATAAGATAGTGTTCGTCCCGATGCCCGACAAATCAGCAAGGCAAAGGATATTGGAAATACATGGAAAGGACAAACCGATAGGACAGGATGTAGACTTTGCAAAGGTTGCTGAGCTGACAGAAGGTTTTAGTGGAGCAGACACTAGCGCAGTAGCTAATACCGCCGTCTCACTTGTGCTGCATGAATACCTAGCAAAGTACCCAACTCCAGAAGAAGCAGCAAAGCATGCATCAGAAGCACATGTGCTGTTGCGCCATTTTGAAGAAGCTGTGAGGAAGATCAAAACACAGAGAGAAGGAAAGCCAACAGAAAAGGCAGTCCCATACTATCGTTAAGCTAGCCAACTGCCGATTGATTTCTTTTTTTCTTCTTTCTCTTTTTTGTTGTCTGTTTCTGGAAATATTTTATTCCATTCTACAACAAACTCAAGGAGAGAAATTAATTACTTTTGCTAGGGGGCAAATGTTTTTAAGTTATTGATTTTATGATACACCTAACTAAAAGAAATTGGTTGAATATTCTCAAATCCAACTCGAAAAACCAACATCAGTTAATCTAAATCGCTTTGTCAAACCCCCTGACATCAACAAGCTAGTCGCACAGTATGGCACACCACTTTATTTGATTGACGAAGATACACTTCACGCAAAAGCCAAAGAGCTGCACGGAGCATATTCAAAATTCAAAGGCCAAGTCAAAGTAGCATACTCTATCAAAGCCAACTTTACACCTGCAGTACTTAAAGCATTCATGAAAGATGGCATGGCATTTGATCTGACATCGCTTGGTGAGCTGTACTTCATCAAACAGTGCAAAGCGGATCCAGAGAATGTAATCTATACGAGCGTAACAGAAGAGCTAGAGGAGTACATGGAAGTCCTTCAGAGTGGTGTGAGAAGGATCGTAGTTAGTTCTTTTAATGGAATGACAAACTTAGCCAAAGCTGCAACGAAGGTCGGGAGAGGGGTGGTGCCACTTACAATGATACGCGTCAATCCGGAAGTAGGAGTCAAAGCTGAAGTTCGTGCTTCATATAGAAACAGCAAGTTTGGAGTTCCTCTCAACGGTGGAACCATAGATAGCGCAGCGAAGATGGTCAAGCATTTGATGGAAAGTGATCTCTTGAAGTTTGAAGGTTTTCATTTTCACCTAGGATCTCAAATCACGGATTTTTCCTGCTATACACATGCACTAGATAAAATGGATGCATTCATAACTAAGATGAAGAGAGAAAACCCTGCCTTCCAAGTCAACACATTGGACATTGGTGGCGGAACACCAATATTCTACAATGACCCTGTGCCGACACCAGCACAGATGGCGGAGAATCACATTAGCAGGTTGAATCAGCTAGCAGAGACTCACGGCACATTTACTCTCATGGTAGAAAGTGGCCGCTTCTTAGTTGCAGAAGCATCAATACTCGTTTCAAAGATAGTAAATACCAAAGAATATAACGAACACAAGATAGTGATTGTGGACGCAGGATACCACATCCTGCTTGATGCCGCGCTACTAAAGCAGGAGTATCCACAGGAAGTAGTGCCAGTAGTACCACACAGCAAAGATAAGACTACTACTACTACAACAACAACCACACTTGCTACTACAGTAAAGAATACTCATCTGGCAGGTAGACTTTGCGATACATATGATGTCTTCCCGCTTTCGAAAGTGTCAAATCTTAATGAGTCTGAAGTTGGACGGTATGTATCGTTCTACAATGTGGGTGCATATTCTGTCGTATTCAACATGCCATTCCACTGTCAGACTAAACCTCCTATAGTGATGAAGGATAGCGATGGCAAGTTTAGGCTGGTAAGGAGGGGAACAACGTACGAACAATTATTCTGCGAGGAAGGCGGAGAGATAGAATAATAATAACAGATATACACATATGCCGCCGCCACCGCAAGTATTTTTTGTTGGCGGGAACATTTTTTAAATCATCGATTGCAATGAGCATAAGTGGATGACATCGAGAAAAAAACTCGTGCACACGTATTCATCAGAGGAAAGGTACAGGGAGTTTATTTTAGACAAAATACAAAACAAGTAGCAACTAAACATAAAGTCAATGGCTGGGTGCGCAACTTGTTGGATGGCCGTGTGGAGGCAATCTTTGAAGGCGACAGCATTGATGTCAACAAAGTAATAGAGTGGTGCCATGTAGGCCCCCCAAACTCTATAGTAGATGATGTGGAGGTAAGTTTTGAGAAAGATAATGACGAGTTTGCCAGCTTTACCATCAAAAATGACTAATAATTATTGAATCCTATGATATGCATCGGCAATCTGCTTCTTTGCGCGCTCTACATCCTCGATAGTCATAATCACAAGAGATGTAGAGGGACTACCTTTGCCATACCTTATCGACAGTCTCAAAGAGTCGCCATTAGTTGTTGTTGTTGCTGGCTCTATGTCAAGAAATATTCTAAAGTTGAGAGTCTTTGAATACACTATCCTGTGAGGCCTTATCTCTTCTATCACATTGCTACCAAGTGATGCCACAAATTTCCGTAAGTCTACCATTATTGGTTTGATTGGCTCGCTTAGCTTTTCCAAGTGACTCTCAAAGGTAATGTTGCCATGCCCTATGCCAAACATAATATATGATCATAATGATACACACACATATCTTCTTTATAATAATATATTTTATTCATTAAACTCTGATCTTAATTCCATTTCTCTTTAGATATTTCTTTACCTTGTCAACTGTAGATTTTTCGTAATGAAATATCGATGCAGCTAAAGCGGCGTTAACATCCGTCTTTTTAAAGATGTCGAGCATATGGCGTGCCTTTCCGCAGCCACCAGAGGCAATTACAGGCACAGGTACTGATTTACATATAGACTTTGTCAGCTCAATGTCATAGCCATCCTCAGTGCCATCTGCATCAATGCTTGTTAGCAATATTTCTCCTGCACCGCGTTGCTCAACTTCTTTGGCCCACTTGATAGCATCAAGTCCAGTTCCTTCTTTACCACCATAGATCCTGACCTCAAACCAAAATTTTCTTTCAGCGCTATCCTGGAATATAGTCTTGTCTTTTTCAATATGGTAGTTTCTTTTTGCATCTATTGCTATTACAATGCATTGCTTGCCAAATATCGACATCAGCTCCGTGACCAATTCAGGGTTCTTGACAGCAGCAGTGTTAATTGAGACCTTGTCTGCACCAGAAAGCAAGATGTCGCGTGCATCTTCGAGTTTTTTGATGCCGCCGCCAACTGTGAACGGTATATCGATAACTTCTGCCACCCTTCTCACCATACTTGCCATTGTGTCCCTTCCCTGCTGAGACGCCGTGATGTCGAGGAACACAAGCTCGTCAGCTCCTTGTTCTCGATATTTTTTGCCAAGCTCTACTGGATCACCTGCGTCCTTGACCTCAGTAAAATGCACTCCTTTGACTACTCTACCGTTGTCGACGTCAAGACAAGGAATTATTCTTTTTGCAAGCGTCATGATACTATCGCCTTCACCTTTTCAATACTCACTTTGCCTTCGTACATAGCTTTTCCAATTATGACAGAGCTACAGCCCACGCTTCTGGTCCTTATAACATCTTCAATGCTTGAGATCCCGCCGCTTGCAATTATTCTTGCAGATATAGCAGCATCTGCTAACGTCTTGATATCAGGACCTTGCAATGTCCCATCCCTATCGATGCTTGTCAATAAAAATTCATTAACACCCATTGCAAGAAATCGCGATATTGCATCTGCAACTGTTGTCCCAGTAGACTCTTTCCATCCTTTCACCATAACCATACCATTCATCTGATCAACCGAAATTACTATTCTGCCAGTATTCTTCTTGACTAACTTTCTTATGACCTCTGGTTCTCTATAGGCCACAGTACCGACCACAATCCTTGATGCCATTGACAACATCTCTTCAGCTTTTTCTATCGATCTAATACCACCTGCAATCTGCAAAGGGATCCTAACTGCCTTTGAGATATTTGCGATTAGCTCAGAGTTATTACCAGTTGAAAATGCAGCATCGAGGTCAACTATATGCAGCATGTCAGCACCAACAGTAGCCCACTTTTTTGCAGTTTCAACAGGATCATTGCTATATTGTACCTTGTCAGCAGGATTACCCTTGATAAGCCGGACTACGCTTCCGCCCATGATGTCAACTGCCGCTATGACCTTCATTTTGCGTCCTTTTTGCACATTGTGATAAAGTTCTTTATCATAAGAGCACCAATGTCGCCTGATTTTTCTGGATGAAACTGGACACCCATCAGATTATCCTTTTCTATCATCGCAGGAATGCTGACACCATAATTGGAAGTTGCCATTATTAATCCAACATCCTTTGGCACAGTCTTGTAAGAATGCACAAAATATACCCACGACTGATCCTTAACCCCCTTTAGCAGCTTGCTCTCGGCTTTTATTTGGAGGTTGTTCCATCCCATGTGGGGAATCTTGACCTTACCCTTTGGGAGCATTACGACCTCGCCATCTAATATCTTCAATCCTTCCAGTTTCCCCTCCTCGCTCTTGTTAAAGAGTATCTCCATGCCAAGGCAGATTCCCAACAAAGGCATGTAATTATCAATGGCTTTATCAAGGTAGTCCGCACTACTCTGTATTGCTCTGATTGCAGGATCAAAGTTGCCGACACCAGGAAGTACCAACCCGTCAAATTTTGACAGTTCTTTTAGATTGTAGATTATGTTTACACTATTTGCACCATTACGCTCAAGTGCAGATTTGAGACTAAAGAGGTTGCCCGCGCCATAGTCAAAAATTGCTATTTTTGTCATTGCATAGCTCCCTTTGTACTTGGCACACCTTTCCTTTTGCGGTCAATATTACTTGCCATCCTAAGTGCCACTGCGAATGCCTTGAGTGCTGCTTCAACTTTATGGTGATCATTTTCACCATAGTAAACTACCATATGGGTACACGCATCAAGATTCTGTACTAACGATCTTGCAAAGTGTTCAAGGTCTTCTCGGGGCATTCCTTCAATACTATCACGAGTAAGCTTCAGCTGCACATTGTAGAATTGTCGCTTGACTAAGTCAATCGATACATACGCCAGGGCTTCATCCATGGGTACGATTGCGTAGCCAAATCGTGTGATCCCTGTCCTATCACCTAATGCTTTGTCTATGCTCTGGGCCAATGCAATAGCAACATCTTCTGCTAAATGATGTAATATACCATCATTTGACTCAGCATTGAGAGTAATATCGATCATGGCATGCTTGCCAATTGATGTGATCAGATGATCGATAAATGAAAGACGTGTATTGATATGGGTCTTACCAGTGCCATCGAGATTAACATTAACATTTACAGCCGTCTCCTTTGTGACCCTTTCAATTTTCGCCTTTCTTCCGGCAGGAGCCAAGTGTATTTTGAACTAAAAGTACGTACTTTATTTATTATGTTCGGTAGTTGGTCAACGTTTCTAATAATTGCCTCAACGCCTTCCTGCTTGAACTTGCCCAATGTTTTGTCCGGGTCAGGACTGTTGCCGTAGATACCTACAAATGCAATTTTTGCGCCTGTCTCTTTCTCTGCATATCTTGCCATAAAAAGGTCTTCTGTAGAGTCGCCCACATAGATGGCATTTTTTGCGCGCATTACTTTCATCGCATGCTTGATTCCATAAGGGTTTGGTTTGGCATATTCCCGTCTTTTGTCTTCCAAAAAGGAAGAAGCAATGAGGTTAAAATATTTTATTATGGATTGAAGTGAATACTCTGCAGCGAGCCTGCTTCTGCCAGAGATTATTGCAAGATTGCCATTGAATATTTTGTTCAGCTTGTGTATCGTTTTGGGGCTTACCGCAAGTATATCGTTGTTTATCAGAGGCCTGCCAGTCGTCCAATATTTAGGCTCTAAATGATTCTGCTTTTTGTATAGTTCTGGTCCATAAAATATTTCGTCAAATACTCGCGCAAGCATACTATATTTGGTGGACGCAGGATAGGCTAGCGTTTTTTTCCATTTCTCAATATTATATATAGCAAGGAATTTTTCCACAGAGATATAGCCACTTTCGTCAGAATTCTCTGCCACAGTGGCAAGAAACTTCCTTCCCTGAAAGATGTTCTTAGGAGGGTTGGCCAAGATGGCAAGAATTATAGCATAAGTGGTGTCTGTGTCGTTGTTAAAACCACCGCTCTCTCTAAACTTCAAAATTATTTGATCGGTGACAAGGGTTCTAAAGGAATTACCTGTGATAAATTTGAGTACATACTCCACAGTCTCTTTGATGGCAGCATTGTAAGACTTGCGAATATCAACTAACACACCATCGATGTCAAAGAGCATACAATCAAAGATCAAATTGCCTGTTCTATGCATTTAAGATACTTGTCATTCATTTCCTGTGTACCTATCGTAACTCTCATGCAACCCTTGTGGTTAGCAATATTGCCCAACAGCTTTACTACTATTCCATTACTATGGAGAATTTTTGAAATTGCTTGATAGTTCTTGCCGGTCTCAATCAAAATAAAATTAGCATCTGATCTAAAAATTTTAATACTATCAATTTTTGACAATCGGGTAAACACTCTCTCCCTTTCACTCTTCACAGATCTGATAGTATGCTTGACATGCTCCATATCTGCAAGAATAGCTGATGCAATTGCAAGTGAAAGTGTACTTATAGGATAAGGTGATTGAATTATAGATCTGAAGAGCTTCACAAATTCTTTATTTGATACTATGTAACCAATTCTTGCACCAGCAAGCCCAAACGCCTTTGATAACGTACGAAGTACTACTACATTATTACGCTTTAATGCATCGCGGGACAAAGAGTAATCTGCAAAGTCTACATATGCCTCGTCGATCAATACCAGTCTATTTTCAAGCGAATCGATAATTTCGATCATTTCCTGCCTATCAAATTGGTTACCCGTAGGATTGTTTGGTGAGCAGATGTAAACAAGGTCCGACTTCTTTGCAGCCTTTACAAATGCTTTTTTGTCAAGAGTAAAGTTGGACTCTAGAGGAACCTGATATACCTTGATGCCATGAAGCTCGCACCTATTAACAAAATACGAAAAAGTTGGGGAAAACACTGTTGCATGCCTACCTCCAAGCGTTGATAGTAAGAGCTCTATTATCTGGTCAGACCCGCTGCCAACACCAACACATTCTGCGCTAACACCGACATACTTGGCAAGCCCAGCATACAGATCACCTACCTGGTCAAGAGGGTATTCTCTGAGATCCACATGTTTTGCGGCTTCAAATGCCATACTTGTGACAAAATCCTTAGAGAGCGCAAAGTTCTCATTTGAGTCTAGCTTAATGACACCTTCCACTTTTTCGGGTTTTGTATAGTGATCAAGCCAAGCAATACGATTAATCTCATTATTGAGCCAGCTATTCTTTTTTCTCATTAGTCATCCTCGCCTTAACTGCTTCATAGTGGTTCAATAGTCCCTCTGCAGATGTAATCTCCCTAATGGATCTATCTACTTTTGTCAATCCTGACCTGTTTACTTTTACCTTGTTTACTATTTTGACAAAGTCGAGCACTGACAGAGATGCGCGTGACTTGCCAAATCCAAGTGTAGGAAGCACATGGTTTGAACCTAGACTGTAGTCGCTTGCAGATGATGGTGCAAACTGTCCAATCAGCACAAGTCCCGCTGAGTCAATCTCCTTGGCAATAGCGTCAGCATGTTTACACATTATTTCTAAGTGCTCTGGTGCAAATTCATTTACAAATTCAATGCAAGAGCTTTCATTCCTACAAATTGCAATAAATCCATTATTTTCTAAGCTCTTTTTTACAATATCAGACCGTGTAATTTTTCTAACTATAGACTCCATATGCATCTGCACTTCTGATGCGAGCTTGTTGGATGTGGTTACAAGGCCGCAAACAGTGTCAGTGCTGTGCTCAGCCTGCGAAATCAGATCTATAGCAACAAGCTGTGAATCCGTATAGGCATCGGCATATACTAGCAGCTCCGTTGGACCGGCTATCATGTCTGTTGACACCTTGGCAGAAGCAACTAGTTTTGCAGCTGTAACGAACATCCCACCAGGACCCACTATCTTGCTGACTGGCCTAACGGATTGTGTACCATAAGTAATGGCAGCTATCCCCTGCGCTCCGCCTACCTTGTAGAATTCGTCAACTCCACAAATGTCTGCAGTTACCAATGTTAATGGATCAATAGTGCCATCCCCTCTTGGAGGAGATAGCGCTACGATCCTTTTCACGCTAGCGATCTTGGCAGGTACTGCACACATAACAACTGTGCTGGGATATCGTGCTTTGCCACCAGGAATATAGCATCCAACGCTTTTAACTGGCTTGACCATACGATCTATTCTAACGCCGTCAGATGACAGCAGTGTTATTCCTTTTAGCCGCTTAAGGATTGCCCGCTCGCTCTTGACAAGCCTCTGTTTCATCTGCTTGACTGCTATGATCTGATTCTTTGTAACCTGGGCGTATGCTCGCTTCAGCTCTTGTTTACTAACACGTAGCGAATTAAGCTTTGCCCCGTCAAACTTTGATGTGTAATTAAAAACTGCAGCGTCGCCATGCTCCTCCACATCCCTCATTATTGCCTTTGCATTTTCTAATAGCGAATCTTGGATTATAGTCTTCTTGCGAAGCTCAGCAGCTTCACTAGCTGGGTCCGCAACGTGAATTATCTTCATCAGGAATATCCGTCCAAGTTTATTTCGTCAAGTGGAAGTATTTGCCTTGGCTCTAACACGACTAGACCCTGTGCCAGCTTTCTTAGCTTTGGCACTATCATGATAAACTCATTTTTGTCTATGACAGTATTGACGCCGTACCATCCTTCCTCGGAAAGCGGGCTGACAGTGGGTCTTTTAAGGGCAGGGAGTTCCTTTAGCAGCACCTCCAACTTTTCCTTCCTGACATTGACAAATATGTGGAGCTTTTTTCGGCCCTCTACAACACCCCTGAGAAGTGCTATCATGTCAGCTATTTTTTCTCGTTTGGTAGGATCCTTGAGGGACTTTCTATTTGCCATCAGCACCGCAGTAGATTCAGCTACAGTATCTATTATTTTCAGTTTGTTCTGAGCAAGAGTAGTGCCAGTCTCAGTAATATCGAAAATGGCGTCTACGTCTTCTGGCGGCTTTGCCTCTGTAGCTCCAAAAGAGAGAAAGATTTCTACCTTTTTGTTGTCACCGATCCTCATCCATGGTGTAATTATCATAGGGTCTGCATTGCCATAGTATTTCTTGTACGCAGAGTCTGCCTTGAGATGAGCAGAAGTTGTAGTGAGATATTCGGAAGATATTCTTAATGTTTTGTCGTTCTGGGCAAAGTCGGCTATAAGATCGCTTAGATTATTGAATGGAAAACTAGTTGGGGCGGCAATCACCTGTTTGACACGCCCAATTTCAAGGTCTAGCAATACTTCAACATCGGCTTTTGCTTCAAGTATCCAATCCTTGCCCGTAATGCCTACATCATAAAAGCCTTCCTGAACATAAGTTGGGATCTCTTGTGGTCTAAGGATCTTGACATCAATATCAGGGTCACCCAATTTCACTCGATAGGTGCGACCTCTACCGCTCACATGCTGCCATGCCTGCTCTAGCAGATTAAATGTGACTTCCTCAATACTACCTTTTGGGATGGCAAATTTTACAGTAGGCATTATTTGATGTGACAGTTTGAGAAAGGCGCTTTTACTGGATATATATCTATGCAGATATATGTAAAGATTACTTCACACTTATCTTTTGTATTCTTTCGGTAAGGGATCGACGACATAACTTGGCCCGCAACATATAATATCATATAGATCAAGGTTTAGCTTTAACATGAACCAAACCAGCGCTATGGAGTGCAGTATCAAAGCACAACTACATTAGTTAAGCTTTAGTTTAGGAAGAACAAAGAAACATAGCTTTTAGAGCTAAGGATAACTAATTTATGGAGCCATGTGCTGTTGTCAGCAAGAAAAATCACTTTTCAATACCCGCGGGGAAAATTATTCTAATTAATACTGGTTTGCGTTCTACAATTGACACCACTCAACTGTCATATTTGAGAAATACTCACAAGCAATTGAAGGCATGGCCATACATACAGGCAACTCATCTAAAATCAGAAAGATCATAGAACAATTATGACGATACTGCTACAGGATCGAAAAAGGCGACTACTACTTGTACTTTAACAATGAATGGACGGATGAACGAACTGAATTACGCTCAAAGCATTTGTGACGAAAAAAGTATCTTCGCATAAAAAGAGATTAGATTAATGATCCGTTTGAGAGAGGATAATTAAGGAGAAAAGGCGAGAGTTATTTGTCGAAGAGAGACAAAGGGTCAAATCATAATCTCCATACATAGTGAACCCCAAAGAGTTGCCGCTAAGGCAAGTATGAAGCATCAGTGACCTAGATATATTGATGCAATACGCCTCTAATATTATATCCTCAGTTGAGACGTCTTAAAGAAACTCATCGAATTGATTGTATCCGAGTATATACGCTCAGGACAAGAAGAGTACAAAATCAGACCCCGATCCTACAATCCTACAGCGTGAAATTTTTACACCACGGAGAGATGATGATAATAATAATACTGCTTTCATCTATTGTTGGTTTACATTTTATCTTAGAAGATTTCATCAATCACCGTCCAATTGCAATCAGACCGTCGTGTCAAAGTAGAGGTCATTTATAGGTCTCTGTTCATCCCATTCTACTGGTCGAATTTCCTTGCATGTAGCTTCATGTGACCAGCTTGAATACCCTCTGAGGATAGTGCTCTTATTGCAGCCAGATTCTGCGCAAGACCAATAGCAGCTATCACAATCGCTAAATTCTTTGCGCTCTTGACACCTAAAATTTGAAGCGCAAACTTGGCAGTAGGATGGACATTGATCACTCCTCCAACCACGCCTACTGCCAAAGGTAACTCTATTTCTCCAATCAAGTCACCTTCTTTTGTTCTGTGCCAACTAGTCAGCGATCGATAGGTCCCGTCTCTTGCAGCATATGCGTGTGCGCCAGCTTCAATAGCCCGAAAGTCTTGGCCAGTGGCAAGCGCAACTGCATCAATACCGTTCATAATGCCCTTGTTGTGAGTAACTGCACGGTACGGGTCAGAATATGCAAGTGCATAAGCATAGAGTATACGTTTGACAATTTGGCTACCACCAAGCTCTCCTTGGTCAAAAGTGGCTGTGCATCGAACCAACCTCCTAGTGCTATAATTTGATAATATCTTTAACACAACTTCACCATCAGTAATTTCTGCCACATGGGGAGCTATTGCTTCACACATAGTGTTTATCGCATTTGCACCCATTGCGTCCTTGGTGTTGATAACCAGCTCTACTAGTAGCATATTGCCCATATTGTTTGGACTTTTATCGCGCAACTGTCGCACCTGCAACTCTACTGCTGTTATAGATTTGCTATTTGAATTGGCAATAGCAAGTAGCTGCTTTTTGTTTCTCAAAATCTTACTCATGGCGTGCTTGGTATTGCTAAGCCCAACGACTTGCACCTGACCTATCATTAGAGAATCATCGGCTTGAGCAACAAATCCACCCTTTACCTTGGCTATTTTTGCAGCCTTACTAACTGCAGCAATAACGGAGGGCTCTTCTATGGCCAATGGAATCACATATTCTCTACCATTTATGACAAAGTTGGTTGCAATACCCATTGGGATAGACATAACGCCAATAGCATTTTCTATCATCCTGTTTGCGGCATCAAATGAAAGTGGTCTGAGCATCACTTCAATGTCATTAGATATTTGAGTAGTCTTTCTTATGTAATCAAGGCGCTCTTCTCTACTCATTTCATAGATCTTTTTCTCCAGTATCATCGCTATCATGCTACTGCGGACTGATGATCCTTAAAATCTTGTCATCATCTTGCGAAGGTATGGCTCTTCCGTCTTTATTACTTGTAGTAAAATAAAGTGATCCATCAGCAGCTTCAATAATATCGCGTATTCTTCCAAAACCGGTCAAGATGTTGCTTTGATTATCAGACTCTAAATCTACCAGGCGAATGTGTTGGGCCTTCAAAGTGGCAAGCAATATGTCATTCTGATAGCCTAACTTATTTGAAGCAGCAAATGTCATTCCTGAGGGAGCTATTGCAGGGTTAAAGCATACGATCGGCTTTTCAAACTTCTCAGCATTGCAATCTTCAATAGGCCAGCCGTAGTTACGTCCAGGTTTAATAAGATTGATCTCATCATTGCCCTCAAGCCCGTGCTCGCTTGCATACAGATCCCCTGTCAGAGGGTGCCAAGCCAATCCCTGAATATTCCTGTGTCCATAAGAATATACCGGAGAGCCTTCAAAAGGGTTATCTTGTGGAATGCTGCCATCCGGATTGAGTCGAAGGATCTTGCCCGCAAGTGACCTGGCATCTTGCGCAAGATTGGGCTGTCTTGCGTCACCGGTGGCAATATACAACTTGCCGTCGGGTCCAAACTTTATCCTACCGCCATCGTTTCTGTCGGCAGCTGGTATGTTGTCAATGATAACTTTCGACTCAACTATCTTGTTGTCATTTTCTTTAAGCATCAGGACTTTGTTCAAAACAGCTGAACCATTAGAGTAAGTATGGTAGACATACAGCAGATGGTTCTCAGTAAAGTTGGGATGGAGCGCTAATCCCAATAGCCCTGATTCACCATTTTGCATGACGTTAAGGTAAGCTACAGGATCTGAAAGAAGACTGCCATTCTTGTCTATAACCATTATTCTACCTGCTCTTTCTGTGAAAAAGAGTCTGCCATCCTCTGCTTTATCAATCGCCCAAGGCACATTAAGGTTATGAGCAAGCACCTGAATGCCAGAGTGAGTACTGTTGTTGCCGCTGGTCTGTCCAGGTTCAGGAATAGGAAGCGTAGTCTGCGAAGGCGTGAAAAAAGTAGTCGCAATTGCAGCCACAGTTACAGCGGCTATTGCCACAATTATCAGCCGCCGCTCTCTATCCATTATCTAGATAAAAATGGAGAAGCATTATAACTATGCTGCCCGTAAAAGTAGAAGGTTTAAAATAACAAGCACAAAGATGTTCTCTTAAATGAAAGTATCAGAAATAATGGTAACAGACGTCGTTACCCTTACCGCTGAGGACACGGTTGGAAAGGCATTAAACCTTATGGCGGACAGATCAATTAATCAGATACCCATAGTAGACGAAAATGGCAAATACATGGGTATGATATTTGCTAAACAGATCATTGGTTCTACTGCACAGCCTTCTTCAAAATTGAAAGGTTACATAGTCAATACGTCTACATTGAGTAGAGATGATGATATTGAAAAGGCTGCTCAACTTGTAATTGGGAGTGGAAATCGCGCTATGCCAGTTGTAGATAATGGTGGGGAGCTCGTAGGCATTGTCAGCGAAACGGACCTTGTGTCGACGTCGGACTTTGGACATGCTATTGTAGATGAGGTTATGTCTGGCGCAATAGTAATAGAAG
Source organism: Nitrososphaera sp. (assembly GCA_045809625.1). Classification (GTDB taxonomy): domain Archaea; phylum Thermoproteota; class Nitrososphaeria; order Nitrososphaerales; family Nitrososphaeraceae; genus Nitrososphaera. Next base: position 22,173 of record JBJMEA010000054.1, read on the forward strand.
AGAATACTTTGCTTGCTGATGCTATCGCTAAGATGAGAAGATACAATATTTCAAGACTTCCAGTAATAAATACAAAAGGAATCCTTTGCGGTACGTTAAGTATACTTGATATAGCTAAGATAATTGCAACTCCGCGTGAGCGCACAAGCAAGTCCGCAGCAATCTCTGGTGAAACTGCGGGCATCAAAGATGTCAAGGTAAAAGATATCACAAGAAGAGCCGTTTCAGTAGAACGGGGCACAAAGCTCAATGTTATGACAGATCACTTCAGACGTAATGAAGAGGCAGTGGTAGTCGGAGATGGAAGGCCGATGGGCATAGTCACCCCAAAGGATGCACTTGAGCTTATTTTACCTAAGAAAAACAACGAGCCTATCATCCACTTAGCACATCTCGAAGATGGACAGGATAGAATCGAAGTTCAAGAGCAGCTTACTCGCTTTTTGCAAAAAATTCAAGGCAAGCTTGGAGATGTAAAATCGATAGTTGTGTATGCAGATAAACACAAGACTCGCAAGTATTCACTCAGAGCACGTCTTATAACATCAAATGGTGTAATAGACGCAAAGGCTGTGGGTTATGACCCGCTCAGTGCGTCAAAGGAGCTCGTAGTGCGGCTTGAGCGGAGGATCAAGTCTGAGCATAGCCAGAGAGTAAAGGATCGACAGCACCGCGAATCACTAAGAAAAATGTGATCATATAACAATAGAATGGCGCGGATGAGGAGATTCGAACTCCTGATCGCCCGAGGGCGAATCGGCTTACCGGTGCTTGTTATCTCAAGGCCGACGCATTATTGTGTTCGTGTGTAAAGAAGACCACTCTGCCACATCCGCGCTACCACTTTCTTTTAAGTTCCTACTTTTATATGTAATTCTAGATTAAAATCGCTTTCCCGCCATACTCGAATAAGGACAAACTGCAATGATGCTCAATCTGGGGCGCTTCACCTCGAATCCCTATTGAGGGATATATACTAGGCACGGGATATAAAAGATAACAATTAACTATCCAGATCATCTGCTGCGCAGATTTTAAAAAGATAACACACAGTGCATAAATTGAACCCAACCGTGCATAATAATAATAATAATAATAATTTCAAAATTGAAGATTTAGCTCAACACTAACTATTTTACCTACGCCAGAGCCAAGCCAACAATGGGAATATGAGATAATATACTACTGTAGTTTCTTAAAACCATTTAAAGTTATTGAAAGTGTAATTGCTTTAGAAATGACTAGTGCGTTCTTCAAATTCAAAATAACTCGTTAGCTCTTAAAATTAAAGTTAAATGCTGCTGTTGATGTATTGTAGCAGAGTGAATACAATTACTACCACCTTCTGATAATACAACTTCAATGCAACTCTCAGCAACACGAAAGCTTACAGTCATTTAACCTAAACGACTATCCAGCTCATTGTTATATAGATGATAAATATCTTAACTCATTTTTTCTAATGGAACCAAAAAGCAGTAGTAACCGCACGCAGCTTCTGCGACAACCATGAGGACAATATGAAGACAGACACTGGAGTAAAAGACGATTCTCGTAAAAAGCTGGTCGAGACACTAAACATGCGCTTGTGTGATGAATATGTTCTCTATACAAAGACAAGGAAATATCACTGGAATGTTATAGGACCTCGCTTCCATCAGCTACAT
>JBJMEA010000055.1:0-13184 GCA_045809625.1 Nitrososphaera sp.
TAAAACAGAAAACGATAACATACTAGTCAAAAAGAGGGCTAAATAGAATCAAAATTGATTAAGGACTAGGAAGAGTCTTTAACAGGCGGGTGTTATTAGTACATGGGTAATGAGGTAATGGAGTATCAAAAACTATACCAAGACATCATGGGCTTGGACAGAAATATCCGCATGGTCACCATATGTGACATTGATGGCAAGATAATGTTCTCAGATCATCGACCCGGCGTCGGCAATCTGCTTACGCCAGATGAGAGCAGAAACTCACTTGAGATGGCAGTGAATGCTTGGAAGTCAAGGAGTCATCTTGCTTCGAAGATCGGAAAGGGGAAGTATGTGCTTGCAGAGTACGAAAAGGTTAAACGCATTACGATGCCCTTTGGGGACAGTCATCTTGTATATGTGACCGCAGAACCACCTGCAAACCATGTGAATATTATTTCCGGGATTGCTAGCCTAGCTCGTGCTTTATAATAATAGCAGTCTACACAGGACATGGCCTATCTGGAAAATCTACATTGCAATAGAAAAAAGGCAATAGGATAAGAAGTAATCAAGTTGTTCTTAATAAGAATAAGAGAAGAACAACATAATAACGGTATGAGCAGTGAGGAAGTGGGAAGAGAAGAGATGAAAGAGGAAACCCCTGATGTCGAAAACATGGAGCAAAATGAGCTAGATGAAGAAGAGGGTGGTGAAGATGAAGATGAAGGATCTTAATTTATGAACGTTTGATAGATCCAATAAAGAAAAAGTGCAAAAAGAAAGATAGTTGAAAGATAATGCAAAGTTGAGCGTGTTGCACTCGCGTCATCTACGTCAAGGTAGTATATCTTTGCTTATTCCTCGCTACATATGGAACGGTTAAAACGCAGGGTTCTGCCACGTTATCGGCTCACACTAGATACAGCCAAATGAGATGTTAATTTACAGAAGCCCCTGAAGAAGTGTTAAATAAATGCAACCTCTATCTCAACGAGATATTGATAGATAATATACCGTATTTGAGAAAAAAATATGGATTTTTCTCGCATTATCTGCTGCAATCCTACTGATGCTACTGCTGAGTAGTTCACAGGTCTTTGACCCTCTACCAGTACGAGCTCAAATCCCTGTAAGTTTCCAAACGCTACAACAACCATCAGCTGATGATGGCAGTGTAAGTTTTCGAACAATACAACCAGCTGATGGAAGTTTGTTTTGCTCGAGAACCTCAGTTAGCCTAACTTTTGATGCACAAGGAACTGCTGCTTCTGATAACCAATATGCGACTATAACTAATGGAGCATTTCAAATATCTTCTATCCACGATGGACAAAAATCTGTTAGTGGCGGTATCCACTATGGAGAATTTGTAAATAACAGAGGGGGATGGAGGCTTGCAATAATTGATGTAACAGATCTTGTTCATATTATACTGCGCGAGCCTTACATGCGTGAAGAATGTGTGGAGCTTGCAATGAGTTCAGGGTATAGTACATCGAATCTCAACGACCTTAGCATCAACTTCGCTGTCAGTGGAATAGATTTTGGAGACTTTCCTAGTACGGTTGCATGTTCTCAAGGAGCAGATATACAGTCTTCTATGGCTGAGAGCTCACAAGATAGAGATGGTGATGGCGATAGAATACCTTACTCTACTGATATGTGTCTTAATACACCTAACCGATGATGTTTTAAAGAAGATACATAGTTTATGGCTCAGGTAAAATGTGCGACTCACTCCTATGAGCCTATGACGTTACAGAACCCTTGATAGAAATCTAAAATAATACACACACGTCTGTACGATTACTGATTATATTATTTCTCATCCTGTGCTTTATGATTCCTTGAATCCATTTTTTGAAGTTTTTTCTACCTGAACCCTCTGGGCCCGCTAAATATAATAAATTGCCCAAATAATGGACCTAATGCTGGGAGTAAGGGTTTATAGATAATAATCGGAACGGCATAATTTGAAGTAATAGTGTCTCCAGTTCATATTGAAGTTCACTGCGCTCATAATGGAATTATCCTGATAATTTAGCATTAGAAGATATAGTTAATTGCAGAAGTGTGTCTGCGGAAGTGTTTGTTCCAGACATTTGAGTAGTTAAGCTGGTTGAACTAATTATCAGGACCTACATAGCGACCTATTAGTCATGAATCCTCAATCTGACAAACTGAGCAGTGAATGATATATGAGAACTTTCTAGTGCATTCCTTAAATCTCTGGTTATTTTACGCTGGTTGATGAAAACTAACCTTAGAGTAGCACTTGCAGTGCTTACAGCTTTTGCGATTGGTAGCGGAATCTTTGGCATAGCTGCTCCAGCAATGGCACAGATGCAAAGCGGTGGAAATACTACAGCAACAACTCCTGACATGTCAATGGATATGGGAGGAGGAAGAGACATGATGAGCATGATGCGTGAGATCATGGCAAACCATAAGTTAGGTACGATTTCTAGCATACAGAACGATGAACAAGGCCAACCAGCATGGACTGTTGGAGGCCAATGGATCATGGAAATGGCTTCACAGAATGGTACTAGCACATCCAACACGACTGGTGCAATCGGTAACATCGCAGACTTCCACGCAATGCTTCAGATGGTAAGGCTCAATGGCTCGGCTATGCATAGTCATGAAATATCCAACTTCACTCAAACCGCAGACCCGACATTTGATAGCAGCACAAACTCTACTACAATAACCGGCACTGTCACCATTACAATGCGGGAAGGTCCGGTCCCCAATGTGCCAATAACAATACAGATAGCGCAGGACAAAGTGATAGCAATAACACCTGATGCAGCTACACTTGAAAATCACTTTGGGAACACACCAATCTATGGAATAGTGGTGTCCCCAGAAATGATACAAGAAATGATGCAAGGATCCATGGATGGCACAATGATGAAAAGTAGTGGAGGCATGTAAAAAAGTATAGCGCAGCAGATACACACTGTACTAATCTTGGAGATAAAGCAATCCTATTTCTTTTTTTGTTTCAATTTGTGTTCTTTGTCAAAGGCTAATACGATGGTGAAGTGCTTCTCGATTTATGATCCGCTCTATGAGATTTAGTCGCCTTATCGCTTGTCGTGTGATTGTATGAGATGACGATGTTACAATATTCTGTATGAAATAAGTTAAAACTAGCATGTACTGGATCTAGATCTATTACAGCATAAGATCAACTGTCCTTCATCTTATAGTCGCATTGAGTCTTTGTTTCAAAGTTTTTTCTGATGCAAACCTCTAGTCTCGCACTTTTAGTAGTGCTTAATGCGGGTTTCACAAGATAAGAGCAACAGACATAACAAGATATCAGTCACAAGAAGAAGTAAAGAAGAAAAACAGTCCAACAACGAGAGCCCAACAATAGGGGATCCGTATGCACTGTTTAGCCCATACTTTCTTAGATCTATATCTCAGACACTGAACTTTACCCCTTTTGAAACCTTAAATATCATTCCGTGATTGGTCTCGATATGCCTGTAATTCAAACCTCTAATTACTCCGAAAGGATAAGAGAACAAAAAGAGTACTTTGCTCAGGCAATAACAAATGCAGCGATAGAGAGTTTGAAAGCGAAACGACGACAGCAGCATATGATTGGAAAATCATATTATCAAAGTCTCAGTGAAAATTGGTATAACATTTTAGCAGATCAGTCAAGTAAAGGAGGGTATTTTGGAATTTCAAGGATGGATAAGAAGGGTATGGAGATTTGAAAATGACAACTGGCACGAAACGAGTAACCCAGACTCAGCGACTCTCCACTGGAGGCCTTAAACCACTTGCCGACCTCGTTGATCATCTCGCCCTTACGTCACATTTCGCCGGTGACGCCGTTCTGAACGGTGCTGACCCGGTGATCCGTTCCCCGCATCACATCGGAGAGGCTGCGGCTATGGCTAATTTGCTAATCGGCATAGCTGGCGCTGCCATCTGGCATGCGCGCACGGGTCAGCAGACTGATATCGAAATCGACATCATTGACTCGCTGCACTATTTGCACCCTACGCACTATATTTACCAGCAGGGCCGCCCCATCAATGTTGGTGCGGAATTTGTCGACGTGAACGACTTATTTCTTTGCCGCGATAATCGCTATGTCATGATTGAGGCAGGGCCACCCTATCTCAAGGAGCTGAAGGGATATTTGAACTTCTTTGATTGTGGTTACAACAAGAAATCGATTGCCCGCGAAGTCGCAAAGTGGGATTCAGCTGAGCTGGAAGAAGCGTTGGCAAAGGAAGTTCTTCCCGTAAGCCGCTCACACACGCGCGAAGAGTGGCTTTCTCATGCACAAGGTATAGCGCTGAGCGAGGCACCTGTTGTTGAGATTCAAAAGATAGCGGAGGGCCCGCCCGTGCCGTTTGATGCTGGCGCGACTTCTCCATTACAAGGAATCCGCGTTCTAGACTTCACGCATGTTCTGGCTGGCCCTCGCAGTGCCCGTACTCTTGCGGAATATGGCGCGGATATTCTCCATATCACTTCGCCAGCCTTTCCCGATAGTTTGGCGCAGCATCTCGGAGTAGATGAAGGCAAAAAATGCGCTTATCTCGATCTTCGCGGAGCTGCCGATCGGCAGACGATGCAGCGCCTTGCCCGACAGGCTGATGTCTTCACAAACAGTTATCGCCCCGGGGTGACTAAGAGCTTTGGGCTATCACCGGCGGAACTCGCTGCAACCAGTGAGCGCGGCATTGTCTGTATGGATGTCAACGCACTTGGTCATTCAGGTCCTTGGGCCGAACGTCCTGGGTATGACCAGATCGCGCAAGCCGCTACGGGCTTTGCTGCAAAGGAGGGAGAGCCTAATAAACCCAAAGTCTCACCCGTATTCTACTTGGGCGACCCTATAACAGGTGATTTCGCTGCTGCAGGCATGATGGCAGCATTGTTACGCCGATCGATTGAAGGCGGATCCTATCATGTAAAGGTCTCGCTCGCACGCAGCGAGATGTGGGTACAGAAGCTGGGCTTACTTGAGACCACCGAACAGGCGTCCGTACCGGAAAAGGATAACTATCCGTCTAAATTGAAATCAATCGATTCGGTTTACGGCAAGGTATCTTTCCTTGCTCCGCCTCTCGCTTTTAGCAATTTAGCTCTACCACACGAATTGAGCCTTATGCCCTATGGGGCTCACGCGCCGGAATGGCAAGATCGATGATGAAGAAGGCTTTGTCCAATTGCAGCGATCACGACACATTCATGGAACAACCATAAGGGATTGTACAGGCAACCCCAGCGCAGTATGGAATCATGGTGACCTGTGTCTCGTCTAATATTAATCTCACAGATTACAGATCCCATAAGACACGTTCCTATTACCGTGAATCGACGTAACTCAGGCTACCACAACATAACACTGAGAAAAGTCATGAAATAGTGCAGTAACCAAAAAGATTACTCTACTAACTCCAAGACACCTTGAATATGGACATACCCTCTCTTGTATGGGGAGAGACGTTAATAATTACACGTTATTACATCCGAACGAGGTGTAACAAGAAAAAAACACACACGCATGTACATATACTCATTTACTACATTTCTTGGTTACCACGAGGAAAAGAACCAGCAGTAAAAAGAAGAAGAGGAAGAAGAAAAATATTAAATAAATGCGGGCCATATTACGGCAACATGTCGATAAAAATACCCTACTTGAGAAAAGGCATATCGTCAACTTTAATCGCATTATCTGCAATAGCGCTGCTGCTAAGTAGTCCACTAGTGCTCTCTAACATTCTTCTTCAACCAGTACAAGCTCAAACCAATCTAAGTTTTCGAACACCAACGCCAGCTAGTGGTACGTCGCACACCACAGGAGCTGAGGTATCGTTAATGTTTGATGCACAAGGAACTTCTTCTTCTATTGATCCCCAAACCGCGGCAATAACAAGTGGGACAATGGAAATAACCGAAGATGGACAAAGAGCGTATGGTGGCAATATCCAGGGTGGAACATATAATAATAACACTAGTGGAGGAATTCTTTCTGCATACGGTCCAATAGACCAAATAGGTGATACCTTTTATATAGATGCAACTTGTGGTACATCGGTTAACAGCCCCATTAGCGTCGATATACAAATTTCAGGTGGGGGTGGAACTATCCATTTTAACGGCCCAGTTGAATGTATTCCTTCTCAGGCAGGACGGGACACAACGCATTCTTCAATGACTGGAACGACCACCACACAAGATAGTGATGGTGATGGAATACCTGACTCAAGTGACAGGTGTGCTCATAACTCTAACCCAAGATGCTTTAAAGAAGATACATAGGAGCAGTAATTTTTCAATGTGGTGACAGGTGAGGAATGTGCAACTTAATCATATAATCTGATTTGTTATAACTTGAAGATGATGACTCTATAACGTTACACAATCAAAAGTGACAAAGGTATTGTAATAAGAATGATCGCTGGTGTTAATGAACTAATCTTTTATGCTTACCGGACACCAGAGCCTACAAGTGGATCAATTGACATGATTAGAAGGATATGGAGGTCGGACAATATTTTTCAACTGCGATGCTTCATCGAGTCCAAATTCGGACTTTTTTCTATTGGATTCCTCCGATCTCTCACCTTACATCTCTAGAAATGTTGGTGGTATACTATGCATGCTTAAAGACGAATCAAGTGGAGAGAAAAAGCTATGTGTTGAAAGTCTACACCACTGGGATTGTTGTATGCGCGACCAACTCCTTAAATAATTCCTTCTTATTCTATATGTGTATGAGACAAGAACATGTAACAGTACACGATGTAGAGGTTTCAGGACTATATGACCAAATTAGGCAATATCTCAAAGATCAAAAACTAGACATAATCCATGAAGAGAAGATGGATAATTATTGGGATTTAAAGGCACATAAAGGTACTAAAGGTAGTGTTATCATTGGAAATGTACGAGATGTTGAAGTAATGATAAGCGGCACCGAGGGTAACTATGATTTAATTTTACGCACAGGTGCCTGGGGTAGGGATATAATAGTTCCAGCAGCGATAGCAGGTGTTCTGACTGCAGGAGTAGGTGCAGTTGTTGTAGGTGCAGCATCGGGTTATAGAGCACATAAATTTGAGAGAAATTTTTGGAATTTTATACAAAAGACCATAGCTGACATAGGAAAAGGTAACTCAACGATGTCTGAACCTGTGCAAGTGAGTGCTTAAATCAGGATTAGAAGAAATACGCATTAAGCTCACTGGATGAAGCTAAAAAACTGAACAGTGTAGTATTTACGAGGCAGGAGGCTGGACTTTGAGCACCAAAGACTCAATGTGTCAAATGACAGCGCGTGTCATTTGCCTAAATAGGTATGTCTCTTACGAACTACAAGCGAAAGACCGAGAGTGAAAACTAAACTATCTAGAAAGCCCTAAAACTTAGGGCATAGGACCCTTGTATATGCAGTGATCGTCCCAACAGCCCATACAGGGATATCTAATATACTACGCTTTAAAGTCCTATTTGTGAACTCATCATCATTGCGACGGGGTCACATGAATACAAATCTATAAGTACTGCGTACATGTATACTAGACGTTAATTTTAGTTTCGTATCATTGATTCCTTGAGTCTTTATTTTGAACTTTTTTCTCTTGGAACCCTCTGGCTCAGCTAAAAATAAAAAACATTCAAAAAACGAACCCACCAAAATTCTTACTTTTATTATAAACTACATTTTCTTATTCTTGGCAAAATTATATTACAAATATGCGCTCAGAATTACAGCCATTCGAAACAATAAACAATTGAGCGGGCATTGTAAGATTCATGCTGACCTATTCCTCGCTGGTTTGATTCAAAAAGATGGTTTTAAAATAATATCAGACTATATTTCAGATGCGCACAGTGGACTAAAAGTCCTTCTGTTTAGTTGATGACACTGACGTAAATCTATTTCTTAATAATAGAGTTCATTGATCCGTCTTTTCTCAACGTAGTTCAGAAATTCCTTTACTTATTTTACTTTCTCAACCTCCCGTTTGTCATCTACATATAGACCAATAACTTGCACATGTAAATTCCATGAGGACACTTCACGCGTCGCCCTCTGTATGTGTATATAGAAATGTCCACTGTCACCTGGGTTTCCCGCGCAATCATAATGTCCTACTACTGCTATTATCTTAGCACCATGCTTCTCTATCGATACGGTGATTCCTCACCTGATAAGTGCAACTTCTTCTGAGTGGTCTCCACTAGAAAAAACACATCAGCACCGGTAAACGTCACCATGTCAACTCCCTCATATTATAGTTCTGCTTCATGTGATCCATTACAATCTCCCGAGTTCTGCCATCGATACAGTTTGTTGCTGTTCCAAATCTGAGATTAAATTCTTCATCATTTCTGAATAACCCTTAGAGCCTCTGTGGGGTAGTTACTATCTTGCCGAATAGCTGCGAGTCTGCCATCTTGATATGTCCTTCAACCATATTACTAAATGGAAGGATTGTATCAATCACTGGCTTTATCTTTCCCTTGCTGACCCAGTCTATTACTTCTTCCAAGCCTGCTTTAGTTCCCTGCGTTGCTCCCAATAGATTGGTTCCTTTGAAGAAAAGATATCGGAGGTCAATAGTGGAGTCGTAACCAGTCGTCGCCCCAGTAGACACAAGTGTCCCCGCCATCTTCAATAGCGCAACTTCTTGGGGGAATACAGTCTTGCCAATATGCTCATAGACCACATCCACTCCTTGTCGATTTGTTATTTCACGTACCTTCTTGTACCAATCTGATTCACGATGGTTGACCACAAAGTCAGCGCCAAGCTGCAAGCACTTTTCCATTTTGTCGTTGTTGCCTGCGGTAGCAATGACATCGCAATTGAATAATTTAGCAATTTGTATGCCGGCTATTCCCATTCCGCTTCCTCCACCCATTATCAGAACTGTCTGTCCCGGCTTTATCTTAGCTCGAGTAACAAGCATGTGCCAAGCTGTCATCCCAACCATTGAAATTGCTGCTGCATCGGTAAACGATACATTATCCGGAAGTTTTACTACATTGACCTCAGGCATATGCGTATACTGTGCAAAGCCTCCCCACATCGGGCCTGTCTGAAAGCCCCACACTTGCCTGCTGCCGCAATCATATTCCTTTCCAGATGTGCACTCATAACATACTCTGCAGGTCAGGTTTGGATATGAGACCACCCTATCTCCTATCTTGATTTTTTCTGTGACGCTCTCGCCAAGCTCAACTACTGTACCTGCAATATCGCTTCCAGATATGTGAGGCATCGGGATCTTTATTGGTTTACCCCAGATGCCCCAGAGATCATTATAGTTGTAAGCTGCTGCTTCAACTTTTATCAAAACCTCGTTGGGTTTTGGCTTTGGGGTTTCAATATCTTCGATTTTAACTACCTGACTGGGATCATTGTGGTGTTCTCTATAGACTGCTGCCTTCATCTCTATATACTCTGTCAACTTCTTCACAGAGAATATTTATTCATTAGTGGAATCAAATCAAACCAAACTCCAAATCACGCAAACGCCATGCACTCCCATACAGAAAGTGGAGAGATGATAGCTTCACTAGGATGTATCTACTCTCGCACTAAGACCCTCAAATTTTCGCACATAGTTTGTAAACTACTATTTGATTGAAACATATTTCTCTGAGCCCGAATTTTGAAGTTTTTCTGCCGGAACCCTCTGAGCCCATGTTTTTCCTAGTAATGGCAGTATATTAATGAACATTAGAAAAAATTGAGCACCTGAAAGTTTTGATGTTGGAATATATGTCTTATCTATTAATAAGTAAACTAGATGCAACTTTTTATCTAACTCGAACGCTATGAAAAGACATGGTAGGAACGGTAAATTGACATGAGGCCTGTTTTGCTTATAGTAGATGATGATCAAAACGTGCTTAGAGCTATTGAACGTGATTTGAGACGGCAGTATGGCAGTCGTTTTCGTATTTTTAAAACAGAATCTGGTCAAAAGGGTCTTGAATTGGTGAAACAGCTAAAATTACGAAATGAAGCTTTGGCATTACTGTTAGTCGATCAAAGAATGCCACATATGTCTGGAGTTGTTTTCCTAGAACAGGCTATGAATATTTTTCCAGATGCAAAGCGTGTATTGCTTACAGCTTATGCAGATTCAGAGGCCGCTATAAGATCTATCAACAAAGCTAAAATTGATTATTATATGCTTAAACCCTGGGACCCTCCGCAAGAATATCTCTATCCAATACTTGATGATCTATTAGATGACTGGTGGGCATCGTTCAAGCATCCATTTGAAGGCATTAGGATTATAGGATTAAGATGGTCGCCAAAATCATATGAAGTAAAGTATTTCCTAGCCAGAAATGGCATACCTTATCAATGGTTAGATTTAGAGGTTGACGAAGAGGCTCGGCGTTTGGTGTCTTATGTTGAATCAATTAGTAAGAATGAGCACTCTAATTTCAATAATCCAACTACAACGACAACTACTACTACTAGTACTCCCAATAGCTCCTTTTCTGTTCTTGATCATGATAAGACTGAAAATAATAATAATTCTGGATCCTCCATTAGATCAGCATCTTCATTGTCTTATTCACCTTCTGTGAATTCTTCCTCTTTGCACCTGCCACTCGTCATTTTTCCTGATGGCTCCCATATGGAGGAACCATCCAGTTCAGAGCTTGCAGAAAAAATTGGTCTTAAGACCCGTGCACAGATGCCTTTCTATGATTTAATAATAATAGGAGGAGGACCAGCGGGCCTGGCAGCAGCGGTATACGGTGCCTCGGAAGGTCTGAGTACGTTATTAATTGAAAGAGAAGCGCCAGGAGGGCAAGCAGGCATGAGCTCTAATATTGAAAACTACCTCGGCTTTCCTTCTGGCTTAACTGGTAGTAACCTTGCCAGACGAGCTGTTGCTCAAGCAATTAGGTTCGGTGCTGAAATTTTGACACCGCAAGAAGCTGTAGGTATACGTGTGGATGGTCCATACAGAATAGTCAAATTAAAAGATGGAACAGAGATAAGCTGTCATGTTGTGATTATTGCCTGCGGAGTATCATATCGAAATTTGGATGGGGTAAACGGAATAGAAAAACTGACTGGGGCTGGAGTATACTATGGTGCTTCTATGGTAGATGCTCTTTCCTGTAAGGGCGAGGATGTATTCATGGTTGGGGGAGCTAATTCTGCAGGTCAAGCTGCAATTCATTTTGCAAAATATGCTAAAACAGTTACGCTTCTAGTACGAGGGGATTCTTTGAACAAAAGTATGTCAAGGTATCTTGTCCACCAAATAAATGAAACGCCCAATATAAGTATATTATTCAATTCAAAAGTCACAGAGGTACATGGTGAAAATAGACTTGAATTAATTACCATAACAAATACTCAAACAGGACATCTACAAACCCTTCCAACTTCTGGACTGTATATATTTATTGGTGCTGTGCCACATACCGATGCCGCTGTTGGAATAATAGAGCGAGATGCAAATGGTTTTATTTTAACTGGCCAAGATTTGATGCAAAATGGGCATATGCGTCCGCGAGGTTGGGCATTGGATCGTCAACCATTTTTGCTTGAGACAAATGTGCCGGGCATATTTGCTGCTGGAGATGTGCGCCATGGTTCTACAAAAAGAGTTTCTGCAGGAGTGGGAGAAGGATCTATAGCTGTCCAGTTGGCACATCAGTACTTGACAAGGGTGTGAAAAAGGGTTTATGTTAGATAGCAATAATGATAATAAAAAAGATAATGAAAAAATCAATGAGAATAATATGAGTATCAATGCCACTAACAATAGCAATATTGCTGATGATCATGAGACTTTTCTTCATCAAATACGGCTGTTTTCAGGTCTAACTGATCAGCAGCTAAAGTCTATAGAAAAAGGAGAAGAGGTATGGTTTGAAGCAGGAGATAAGGTTCTGGCCGAGGGAGAGCACGATACTTTTTATGTATTATTGGATGGAAAAGTAGAGGTCATACTGAGGGATGGATCAAAGGAGGCAGTACTTTCCTCCTATGATTCAGGAGACCATTTTGGAGAGCTTCCAATTATTCTTGGATGGTCAGATCATACATGTGCCGCTTATGCTGCGAAGAAAAGCCATCTATTAAGATGGGATGAAGATGCATTCTGGCGAATGATATACAGTTCTCCTTCTTTGATCAGACAGATTCTCCATTCCATGGCAAAGCTTCTTCAAACATTAGAAACAGGATTACAAAATAATCAAAAGCTTATAGCACTTGGTGGCTTGGCTGCAGGTCTTGCACATGAATTGAATAATCCTGCAGCAGCGGCTAATAGGACAGTGACACAATTATCCGACTCCATTCAAGAGTGGAGATCACTTGTCCGAAAGTTAAACGTGCAGCACGGTTTGACTGCTCAACAATGGTCGTATATCTCTGAATTAAGAAATTACGCTTTAGATTCTGGCTCAAATTCCCAAAAAATAGATTCTCATAATCAAAATCCTACCAATAGAGATCTTATCAGAAATGATGATCCTATGATACAAGCTGAAGAAGAAGACCGAATCATAGATTGGCTTGAATCTCACGGTGTAAATGATGGATGGAAGCTTGCATCTGATTTAGTCAATACTGGAACCACTACAGCTAAGCTAAATGATATCGCTCATACCATTTCTTCTTTCCAACCATTAACAAGTAACAACATAGCTGATAATAATAATAATAATGCAGTAGAACAAAAAAATCTTTTGCTTGAGGACATTTTAAGTTGGCTTAATACTACAACTAGAATAGATCATTTGCTTTATGAGATTAAGACCAGCACTACACAAATTAGCGAATTAATCTCCGCCGTAAAATCATATTCGTACATGGATCAGGCTCCACTCCAGGATGTTGATATCCATAACGGAATAGAAAGCACGTTAACCATGCTACAGCATAAATTAAGAGAAGCGGATATAACTTTAATTCGAGAATATGATTCCAATTTGCCGCACATTAATGCTATTGGAAATGAGCTAAATCAGGTGTGGACAAATCTTATAGATAATGCTATTGATGGTATAGGAAAGCACGGGATTATTACAATTCGCACAAAAAACGAGAGCAATAGCCAAATACTGATAGAAATAGTAGATAATGGTTCTCAAGGTATTCCAAAAAAAATACAATCACGTATTTTTGAGCCTTTCTTTACAACGAAGGAGCCAGGCAA
>JBJMEA010000056.1:0-18950 GCA_045809625.1 Nitrososphaera sp.
AGCCGGCTTTTCGACAGAAGGGGAGTGTCAGAAATTAACGGCGTCTGCAGAAGGAATTTCAAGACGATTCTGTTAAACGCAGCTGGCTTTTCGACATGAGGAATGTGCCTGCAATTCTTTATCACTACAAGCTCCTCCATATTAGGAATTCCATTGTATTGATGAGCATACTCTGCCAACGGTATCGTCGTGTCATTTTCTCCCCATACAAGAAGAGTTGGAGCAGTGATATTAGAAAGCCTGCCGCGTAGGTCTGGAGCATATCTTATACCTACTAAAGTAGACATAAAAGCGTACTTTGCATTAGGAAGGCTCATTCTGTTTAGAAAATCCATCACTGTCTCTTGATTGACAGTATTAGGATCATAGACCATTTCTGAAAATGCCTCATAGACACGTTGGTGCTCTGGGTATAGGGCAGCCATTATGTATCTGTCAAGTGTAGGATTCGATCTCCTCATCATGCCTGCAGGCGATACCAGAACTAACTTTTCAACCATCTGTGGGAACCGGATGGCAAATTCGGTAGCAACATGACCTCCAAGTGATGAACCTATTATGCTTGCCTTTGATATGCCCAGATTGTCAAGGAATGATCTAAAAAAGTCAATGAAGAAGTCCATTGTATATTCTACAGCAGGTTTGTCGCTGTAGCCAAAACCAATGATATCCGGGGATATTACCCTATAATCTCTTGACAGAGTCGGAAATACTCGAGACCACCTTTCGGCAGATGCACCAATGCCATGCAAAAGAATCAGAATCTTACCATCAGGCGGACCATCCTCTAGATATCTTATCCTATAACCGTTGACATCGGTGAACTTTTGTGGCGTTGACTGCTTACTCAATTATTAAAAATACCTCCGCAGATATGCTCCGCTTTTTGACCAGTTAGGCTCCTCCTCCTCCAAGCAGCAAAGGATACACCATGTGCCTTTTTTGAGAGATTTAACATTCTGCTCATCACTTGCCAAGACTAAGTAACTGCATAAGATTGCTAATCCTTTCCATAGTTCATATCACAAATAAAGCTAGACTAGATATTTACTATAACTCGGTCTGAAGTTTTGTTATAAAAACGGCTTCTAATATCGGTTAAAAACAGAATGACAGAGGGCGGTATGATCTAGCTCAAAAGGCTGCTGCCTGTAGATGTTGAAATTGTTGCAAAATTGCCACTGGTGAAGTTCACTGTTTGGTTACCAGCATTTACAATTGCTATATCGGTTACTTGCTGGTCTGAAGCTTCTGGTAATTGTACGTGATACAGACATTTGCCATTTTCTGGGTGTGATAATCCAGCTATATACTCTGGGATAGCAGGTACTAGATCAGGTGCTACTCCTGCCATTATCTTAATATCCGTAGATGGTTCAACTGTAGCATTAGTAATACTTGTTGTTGTAGTAATATTGTTACTACCTTCTGTAGCAGCCGCTGCTGCCCGACATGGTACATTCATACTTACATGGGCTGATGCTATTGGAACAGGTGTGGAGTCTGCCAGTATAATGAAATCACCTGGAGCTAATGAGAGATTTTCCAGCGGAACCGTCGAAGTAGTGAGCAATTCTTCAGGAGGTGGCAGAGGCGCTCCTCTTCCTCCATGAAAACTAGTAAAGACTATTCCAACAATAAAAAATATTACCGCTATTGGTGGTGTCACATGCAGCATTTAATTATTATCAGTCGATTTAAGCATTTCTCGAATGGTCGGGTAACTTGTGTGTGTTTTATTACCTTCGATCCGCTGGATTAATAACACCTATGATCCGTGGGTTCGGAGGGGGTTGCAGCAGAAAATTTACATGGATCCAAGCAACATTTGCAGCAGTCTCAGGTAGGAATATTATAAGGTTATCGTAACCTCAGAACGAAAGGATGGACTGCACAAGTAGGGTTCACGACCTCAAATACCAGAGTTTAGTGTTGAAAAAAGGCTTGAAAACACATAGTTTGATTAAATGATTCGGCTAATCTTTATCTTGTCTAGATAGGAAATTGCCCTCAAAAGAATCGACAGACCTGGACCGATGGAGCAGCTGCATTGATGGTGCACTAACCAAGGAAGAATACATTGAAAGCATGAAAAAAGCAGGTTCTGAAATATCAATGCGCTTGAGGAGCGCCTATAACTCGAGGAAGACGAGGCAGAGACGGGCAGCAGGAAGATAATTAGCATGGTAGTGAAGGCGACAAAGTGATTCCATTCAGGAACAAGTCAGAAAATCTGATGAAGGAAGGACGATTTTGTTTGCTTTGTCGTCCTCGCTTGTATCATACTATTATGAGTAAACCCCCTCTCCTAAAGGTGCTAGACAGGTTATAACCATCCGTCTAGAGCTTGGCTTCATTAGAGAGATATAGAAAATATGGTCATAACGACCCTGCAACAAATAATTGATGAGAGAATATCTTTTCTAAAAGAGCAAATCAATCAGGATAACAAGCCGGAAATAAACAAGACATTCCAGATACATATAGATGCCATTAGATCTGCTGCAAACGATCTTGAAAAGGTTGAACCTGTCATTTTGCAAAAGAAAGCCCTATTGAAGAACAGCAGAGATATCCATGAATCTGAAAAGTTGTTTGAGGAGCTTGATGGCTTGGAATGGCTGCAGCGGCAGATATTAAGATATTTTTGAAAATAAGAAGAAAGAAAGAAGCACCAGAGCCCTACTACTACTTTATCTTGCAGCTGTTATTGTAGTATTTGCGGCAAGAAATTAAAAATCTTCTCAAAAAGAAGCGAATATCCGTTGACATGCTAGGAGTGTATGATTGTCGATATGATTTCTGAAACTACTTGAGCATAGTCAGGGGTGTTCTTCTTCCTCTCTTTTCTCTCTTCTCTTTGTTGTTAATGGTGTAAAAACACTGCTTGCAATTGTGTGCAGCTTCTGCCGCTTCTCCTCTTTTCTTCTTCTTGCCCTTCCTCCTTTATTAGTATCTGATAGGATATCCTGCTGATTCGTTTACACTCTCTTTAAAGTACCTGTCCTGAGGCTTAACTCTCAGTTGTCTATGGCAAAAATTACAGCGTGAAGATGGGAAATTAGGGGGATTCCGTCATTCTCTCGGACATTCATTATAAAGCTGTGTTTGACTAAACAGATGAGTCTTCAAAGCTTTTCTGGTGATAGCCATACCTCTCAACTGAAGAAGAAGAAGAAGAATTTGAACTCTAGTTATCCACTACTCCTCTTCATGTTACCTTTCATTTAGAGCACTGAGGTCTGATAAAGTTACTATTGCCTCAAAAACCTGTCGAAGCATGATGCTCCGCTGTCATCTTTTTGATCATGCTGTTGTATGCATCGATGAAACTTTTTGCATACCTGTTTGCATTCTTCTCCGAGCCCCTATGTATACCTCCTTTTGTTCTTAGATGATGGTAAAATTCATGTAACACTATAAAGGGATTGTAAAAGATATCCGAGTTTATGGCATAAATTTTACTTTCTTTTTGAACATAAACAGCATATACTGTCTTTCGTTTTCCTTTTACCGTTCCAACTACTATTTCAGGTGGGGTCACATTATAGAATTTGCTTAGATTTTGTAATGCTTGTTCTGTCTTTTTATTAAGGATCATTAAAACTATTTGAGTTTTAGTCAGTTCGTCTAGTGGGATAGTAATAGACATGAGAGTTGATACAACTAGCTTATATGATATTAAATATTATGCTTTGTTCAATCCATGTTTATGGTACCCTAACAATAATTAATGTACAAAGAGGTATGAGATTTTCATTGTGTCTAATAATGTCGCCACCACGTACTAGAGTTAATAATCATGCGATTATAACTTTATTTTTTCAATCTCTTTTTAGCTAGTCTCTATGTGTCTTCTTATAAACTGCCTCTAGGTTTTACCTTTGTCATTAATGCGACAACCTTATACACCTTTGATCCTCACAGGCAGGAAAACAATTGAACTCAAAAATAGAATATGAGATTTATAGGAGAGCTTCTAGTACACCTACTACCCTATCCTGATACAATTCCAAATATTCTTTGGCCGTCAATTATGCTTAAGATATCCCGTTGTCCTATATCTGCTATCGTAGTTTCATCAATGTTAATCCCCTCTACGGTAAGAACTTGGCCCCTGATTGATATTGTCATTGAAACATTATCTATGACAGGTATATTGCTATCGACATAAATGCGAGTCATTAAATTAGAGCTAATAGACGGAGTGGATCCATTTGCAGTGGTGATATTAGCCGTATTGCTACTCTGCGTCAGTTCAAACCTATGGGGCACGGTCTCTTCAATGGTGACATTGTGAACTGCTGTTCCATCAATTGCTGCTAGATCAATTTCGGTTATAAACCGATTAACAAGGCTTTCGTTTGCAAATATTCTAAACCGTCCAACCGCAATATGACCAGTATTGCTATTATTATTCTCCGCAGAGGTATTTCCACCTGCTGCAGGCAGACTGCTGCCTATAAGTCCACGCAATAGAAACGTAGATACGTTTGTTGGTAAAGTAGTAGACTCCTGCTCATTTCCTCCTACTCCTCCGTCTTCCACCCCTCCATCCGAGGGAGCAGTATTAAACTGTCCAAAGGATTCTTTTATGATTGCTCCTCCTCCTCCAAATCCAAGGCTTGCTGACAACAATACGAGAAGGCCCAAGCTCATGGCGGTTATGGCTACATGAAATTTATTTCTTGAAAAAGAAAATTGCTCTGGTATCATTTATAACATCTTTAGAATCGCTTATTTTGATTTATACTTTACTTGTAGCACAAGCTGTAGGGTGTATATATATCTAGCAAACGACGCTAATGAAGGGATCATTGGCAGTAATGGAATTGCCTCAATATTGCCCTAATTGTTCGCATACGGTTGTATTTCAAATGCCACTTTGAAAATTATTGCGCTATCTTGAGCACAGTTAGTTTGCCAATTTTCATGGCAGTCGATTACATTTTCAGACAACACGAGCATCTGTTTTTAGGTTATTCATTCACGATCAGCTCAACAGCATACGCTTTGCACTTGCAAATGACGCGTTAGATAATAGTCCCTCTTTTCCTACCCTGTCTCCTATATACAAATTATCCGCAATCTTTGCATCAGGTCTTCCCACCAATCCACCTGCTGCAGCAGTAACAAGAGCATTAGACACTATCATGCTCGGCAATGGTCTCTTCCTAATAAGCACCACTATCCATCCTGGTTGCAGCAAATCGAGAAACTCTTCTAACTCCTGTTGGTCCTCTACTGGTCTTGGCTCAATTGAAGTCCCTAGATATTTTGCGACTTGGATTAATGCCCCACCTTCGGGAGCAAGCTTTGCATATGTAGAATGAACCGAAAAATACAGAGGAAAGTCAACTCCTAGAGCAAACAAGGCATCTTTGTATGGAAGGCTGCTAAGAGCAACATCTAAACACGCCATGAGTATAGGTCTTGGGTCTCTCACTGCCTTTGACAGTACTCCAGGCTGGTCGTTGTCATCGAAAAGACTGTATGCATCTTTTGGACCTGCTGCTATTACAACTACATTGCAGATATCTGTGTATTATCTGACAGCATCACTCTCCATCCAGAAGAATTTCTGCTTCTTTTTTCTACTCTTATGGCTTTTTTCCCTGTAATTATCCTAGCCTTGTGGTCTTTTGCTGACATTTCAAGCCCGTCTACAAGTGTCTGCCAGCCCCAATCCAAATACGTGGCTCCCCCTACACTAGCAGAAGAAATTTGGAGAAAAGCCGATCCTATGCTCTGAATATCGGAATCGTTGCCGTAGGTGTTAAGTCTCAAAACTGTCTTGATAATTTCCGCAATATTTTTATCGTGAATATTCTTACCTAACCACTCCTGCACCTTGACGCTTTTTAATTATGAAAAATTCAATCCTGGCAAGTGACTCAAAGAACTGCCTGCCCTCTAATCCCACTAAATCCCCTTGATTCTTCATAGATGGTATCCAACTATAATCGCTTGGTAGCTGGTATTTCTTTCCATCAATAATTAAATACGAATGTCATTTTCCAGCAGCAATGGCTACTGCATAAGCGACTCCTATCTCTTTTAGAACTGCAGCGCCCATATCGGAAAGATAGAGTGTGCATGTGGTCCCTGATTAAAGTAAAATTCATCAAATGCTGAAGTCCTTGCACGCCTCCAATTTCGTTTGTTGATTGTTCAAACGAAGTTACTGCTCTTCCAGAACGCGCAAGTAATGCTGCCGTAGTGAGACCTGCTATCTAATCTCCAATAACTACCACGTCGGAGCTAACGAAGCGTTCTCCATTTGCTGTTTGTCCCATAGCCCGTTAGGTTCTTGCATCCTATAATACTAGAATGATATATGGGCTAGATCAGAATTTACAATTGTAAATGATGACTCTTGGCACACAAGCTTATCTAGTAGCAATACACTTGTGTAAACCTCTCAAAGCGTCCAAATTTGTTGAGGTCGTGGGTTCAATTCCGGCCCTTTCAATTTTTATCAATCTGCTTAACTGTTGTATGGAACGAAGCCCATTGTACAGGGGCGTCGGACAAATTAAATAGTGCTCACCTTCTCTCGCAAGAGCAATGGTAACTAAAAGAAATGAAGTATTTTTTATAGAACCCGTAGTTAGCAAGGACGGGCATAAACGGACATCAAGCCATTACCTAACATTCGTAAACCCCCAACCACTTGCACTACGGGCTACCAATATTATGTAACAAAAGATACTTTAGAATTTTGAAGAATATTTCTGAACGATTGTTACAAGTTGCAATCATGCAAAAGAAGTTAGAGTTTTGTTCTCTGTAAAGACCGTGGTGGCATCTTGATATCTTGCATATACATACTCATCCGTGTGGTAACAAAACCCATTTCTGGTGATTTGAAGAGAGAAATTTAAAGATATTTGGCTACACAGGATTTCTGAAACTTATTTGCCTGCCTGCTCTTGTATTATTATTCCCATAGTATCTAGTTTTAAGGTCGCTTCCAATACTTGCCTGATCTGATGTTACGAAAAATTAAATATATGAATTTCACAAGTTGAGACGTAATAGCTCTAAGAACTATTGTGAAAGCCGCAATAAGCGGAAAAGCGCGTCCTAAGACCCATGGCAACTACAATAAAAAATCGTAGGATTAGTAGCCAGATTCTCTACTTATGCCTGGTACTGTATTTGTCTGCTTTCCTTGTACGTCCAAACCGTGAACATCGTCCTTATGTTTTTTCAATTCCCGGTCTGAAGAAAAGACAGGTTTATCGGAACAATCAAAGCATTTGAAATTCCCGCCTAAGTCGCTTGGAGTATATGGTGGTTGGGCCGTAGCGCTTGTAGAGCCTGTTGGGCCTGTTGAAGTAGATGCCATACTATTACTTAAGGAAAGCATCAGATATATTGATTGTATAGATAACCATCAAAAGTAAAAGAGAAAAAAATAAGGTTCTGTTAACCTAGTAGCTCATTCATCTGGGTGTTAACTGTCCGTTCATAAAGCAAGATTCTAAACTATCTTATAGCTCGCTCTCTACGGGAAGTGGTCAAAGCCAGACATTAGGTATCATAGACAAGATGACATTTTCTATCGCTTTCTTAATACTGGGTTCTTTCTTACTGTTGTGCGTGTTACACTAGATGGTATACTTCTGAACAAAGGCGGTTAAACTAGTGGCGAGGTGGTCAACGCTGTCAATTGCAACCATGCTCGTCCTCTTGAATCAGAACCTTTTAAAGGGAATCTTTTAATTTAATCGAGACTAACAAGTTATATCCCCTCTGCCTCGAGGCAATGATGATTCCAAATCCAAAAAGACCAAGACTGAAACAGTCACTTTTAGGCTCCAGTCTTCTCTTATTGACGAGCTTAGAATGGATGCCGAGCTAGAGGATATCAGCCTTAACAATTATGTTGCAAAGATATTTTCAAACCATGTACAATGGGAAAGGTATGAGCGAAAGGTTGGACTTCTTCCCATGACAGAAGCTTTTCTAAGAGAGGTACTAAACCAGCTTACTGATGAGCAAATAGTGAATCTTGCTCAAAGGCTAGAAAAACAAAAGTTCACAAATATACTTGCATTCATGAAGAACAGCCATGATGTAGACGATTTTGTAGAGGTTATGCATGCATGGCTAACGGTATCATGGATGCAGCAGAGTATAGAGGTGAGGGGTGGAAAATATTACTTTAAGATCCAGCACAGCCTTGGAACAAAATGGTCGCTCTATGTAAAGACTCTGATCTCGGAGCTTTCATATGATATATTAGGCAGAAAGTCAGACATCCTCATAGTGGGCGATACTTTATCTTTTGTTTTTTCAAAATGAAAATTATGCTTATGTGATGTCACACATTCTATTCTTGGAATGCTGCGAAGGTCTAAGTAGCAGGTAAGACAATGCAAGACAAAGTGGACTTCATTTTTAAATAAAATAACGCTTGAGTAATCCCATGAGTCAGAATATTGAGGTGACCGAAAGCCCCCAAGCACTTTATGGTGCTTGACGCAATTTCAAAGGGAACCGAGCTTCTGGCAAGATTGCCAAAGTAACAAAGGTGAGTAAAGATGAAGTGGAGATGATACTAAACGATCTTGCAGTTCAAAAGCTGATTGTTGCTGAGCAAAGGAAAGGTCTTTTCGGCAGAAAAACTTTTGCGAGCATAATCGAGATTGGAAGTAGGCTACTTTCTTTTAAAAAGCAAGAATTAGAAGAGAAATTCGAGATCTCGAGAGCAAGTATATGAAGCGGGATAGAGGCGGTATTGAGTCATTTATGGATAACAATAGAGCATGGATTCCTATGATGATATTCTCTGGAGTAATGAGCGCACTAATGTTTGCATCCATGATGTCTTTTATGGGAATGACAATGAACCCTGTAGAAGCAGAGCTGTGGCAGAAGACGCTGCTGCAAACTCAGACGTACAGGATATAGCAGACACTCAATCGGCTGCTGAAGATAACGGCTTTGCAAGTAATGGCGGCGGAGATATGAGCACCGAAGACCTTTCTGACTTTGATAGTAGTGGTAGTGGTGGTGATTTTGGAGGTGACTTTGAGCTTTGAAAGTTAGAACCCCTGACGAGCAAACTGTCTCTACAATGGAGTAACATTACTTTGAATTTTTTCAAAAAAAGGGTACAAAATTATACTTTTGCTCAATTTTTTGATCTAAGATCTATCTGAAGTTTAAATTTCGTTGTGCTGAGCCATGTTTCAACTCCTGCCTTTAACATTTCATCAGTCTAATTAACTAGCTAGAGCATTAATTTGACGTGTTTTGAACAGCTGTGATACAAAACTTGCTATAAGCAAAGGGAAATGAAAATAATAGAATGTAGTGTACCTATTTGGTATGATACTGAAGGTACGAAAGTTCCTGCACCGTATTTTACTGATATATGGTTAAGGGAAATTCTTTGATGTCTGTTTGAATATCATTCACAAGAACTATTCCCTTCACAATATATACTGCTTCTTTAGCAGGAGTTGCTGTGGCAGTTATCGAATCTTTGACTTCACCTGTTCTTGCATCTTTGCCGAGAAACGCAGGTAATTGTATGCTGCTGTTGCTTATTGATAGATATGACTCATAGCTAGTTGGCTCGATCGTCATCACTACTCTCGCATTTTCAATTAATTTATCTTCTGAATTTCGAACATTGATCAAAACGTTGGCACTTTCACCTACTGCTATCTTCTGTTTATCTACTTCAAATGTCATAAACTTTACATCAGGCACTTCTTCTTGGCTCTGGTGTTGTTGATGAACTAAAAACTGTCCTATTGTAACTGCAGTAGCTGATATCGCTATTGCGACTACAGCTATCACAATGAATATCTTCTTCCTGTTTTTGGGGTACTTTTCAGGAAGTGATCGCGATGACATTCGAGGTGGTGCAGTCAAAAAATATAATATCAAAGAAATTGGATATAACAGATAGTGGCGTGCAGTCTGCATGAATTCATATCCCATTTGAGTTCACTGGTCTAAGTCTATTGAGGCTTAAAGTTCAGATAGTCAAGGTTGCTTAACAAACTATTTACCTATGATATCTACGCCATGATCTTTGCTGCTCTAGGTAAATCTGAAAGACCACCTCTTGCTTCAAGCCCTCTTCTCTACTCATATCCAAAAATTTTCACAATATATAACAACATTAGGTAAGTAACACTAGTTTGATTAGGAATTGGTGTAAAAGTCTTGGAGTATGGTTAGGTTGATTGCAAACTTGTCCATCTTTTCGTAACTTAGAACATAACATTAAAAGCATCATTCTCTTAGAAAGTTCTAGGGCAAACCCTGGTGTGGTGACTTTGCCGTGCTCTGTTACTTACTAGGCACTTGCTATTACTCTAAAAACTGCAAAAGAAGAGAAAAAGGTTATGCTAAGGGTCAATACATAACTTCTCCGTCATGTAGAGCATGAAATATTATGTCAAAGGATCAAGAACAAAGACATATAAAATTCTATTTTTCAACACTACTGTTACAATTTTTATAACTCGCCATACATAATATTTAAAAAATAGACAATGTTGGCTTATTTATGGCAAAAGAGTTAGCTTTTACTTTATTTAGGAAAGAATCACAAACTATGGCTCAAATGAGAATTCCTAAAACAACAATAACTTTGCTATTAGTAATAACAATCATGTTTACAGGAACAATAACAAGTGTCGTAAATGTATGGGCTGGTACATTTCCAGGTCCAAATGGGCAGATAGCCTTTGTCAGCATAAGAGACGGTAATGAGGATATTTACGTCATGAATGCTGATGGTAGTGGACAGACTAGGCTTACCGATGACCCTGCAAATGATTTATCACCTAGCTGGTCACCTGATGGCGAAAAGATATCTTTTAGCAGCTTTAGGGATAGCACCGAAGGAAGCGATGATGAGAATATCTACGTCATGAATGCTGATGGTAGTGGACAGACTAGGCTTACCGATGACCCCGCAGATGAAAAGTTCGCTAGCTGGTCACCTGATGGCGAAAAGATATCTTTTAGCAGCAATAGAGACAACGGTGACAACGAAATTTACGTCATGAATGCTGATGATGGCAGCCAAAAAATAAGATTGACAAATAATAATGCAAATGATTTATCAGCTGATTGGGGTACAAATACTTCACCTCTTGAAGGTGATGGTTCCTCTTCTGCTAGTGGTTCCTCTTCTGCTAGCACTCTTTCCCAACAAACAAGCGATGAAACAATTTCAGTCAATACTAACGACATTAACAATGATGTACTATTATTCTTGATTGATGGAGTAGAATGCTTCACCAACAACGGCCAAGAATTTTCAAATGAGGTACAAGTATGCCTCGATGATACAATCGATCAATACTTTGACAATAGTGATGACAATTCCAGCAACAATAGTGATAGCCAAGATAACAACGTCAGCAGAAATAACAATGACACCTCCTCCACCTAAAATTGTGAGAACAACAAAACCTTCTCATTCCTCTCATTCTCACAGATATTAGCGCATTAGCATATCTGCGGGTATCATCATTATTATGAATCACACTATCGCCAACATCATATTGGAATATTCCTTCACGATTCTGCAGAAGCAGCAGTTCATTTAGAGAGTGGTTGAGACAAGTCTGAAAACAGGATAATAATGACAAACAATTCGAGATGACAACAATTCGAGCTTACCAGCAGGTTATATCCTATAGACATAAACCTATTATACACTCCATATGATTTTACTTAGTATCTTCGAAATCAAGTGAAAGGCTTAGATCGATGGTTATTATCTCTTATCCTATGCACTGCGCTTGATAATACGATTAAGAATAGATTTCTCAAGAAAACAACTCCAATACTTTTAAAAGATTAGGAAGAGAGACGAGAAGGAACTAGGGATCATGGACATGTTATGGCGACACGAGATACTTCTCCCTAATCTCCTATCTCGTCTCTCCTGCTAATCTTTCTGTATCTCTTTTTTCTCTTTTTCTGCTGGATGGTGGTGTAGCTCTAGAATCAAATACTGTTTATATTTATAATAGTTATTTTCTATAAGACGATAGTATATGGTTATTATATTATCTACATTATAATTCCTCCTTTCAGGGATCTGCTTTAGCAGAGACAATCATATAATAAGACCATCAAAATTTTACTACACAAATACCTATCTATCTATACTTA
The DNA here is from genome assembly GCA_045809625.1 of Nitrososphaera sp. Lineage (GTDB taxonomy): Archaea > Thermoproteota > Nitrososphaeria > Nitrososphaerales > Nitrososphaeraceae > Nitrososphaera. The sequence continues at coordinate 12,157 of JBJMEA010000056.1, forward strand.
CTTTATGGGAATAGTAGCATCTATTACCTGGATAAATGCAAAATGTGTTGTTCATTGAAAGTATGAATGCTCTGAACAGTAGAACAAATTTCATTATAATACTCATAATCATTATCAGCTTGTCAATTGCAGCCATAGGGATGCTACTTGCAGTACCTAGTGTGTTAAGATCAAATATACCTAATATAATAGGCGGAGAAGGTGATGACGTATTAACTGGAGGAGAAGGAGCAAATAGATTCATTTGTGGCGGAGGGGAAGATACGATCACGGACTATGATGAGGCTGAAGGAGATACTAAATCGGAAGATTGTGAGAATTTCTAGCGAATATAAATAAATCCTTATCCTTTTTCCGCTTTGTCCAAAATATTGTTTTTTGCCTCTGAACGTTGTTCTTATGATAGTTGATCCCGATTATTTTTATCTTGTCTGAAATAACCGTGTTGTAATTAGACATCTCTGGCTGCTTCATACTTTCGCTACACTTCTGGACAGATCAGGCGGCTACTTAATAATTTTACTGTTCATACAATCCTGATTTTTCGTCATATTGCTAAATTATAATGTTTTTCATAGTAATGACGACGCCTGAATGAATTTTACCCCTGTTAATTCTGTGTCTCTGTTGCAAGGAAGAGCACAAACAATTATCTATATTTGGCTTAGGCAATTTTTTGATAGCAATAACATATCTTCAAGATCCATATGAAGATTAAAACTAAACAAAAAGCATTTCATCTATCGAGGTGTTATAAGTCACATGACCTCGGTATAACTAGTTATCAGTCGCCTAAATGATCTTACCTTGCAAACACTTGGGCTTTCCAAATGCCGATACTATTTAGCCATCCTTTCCATTCGCACGAACGGACCTTGTGGTGCAATCAATTCCAGTCTTTCACCGTCAGGACCCTCAAAAGAAGCAACAACCGTACCGATCCCTTCGTTTGCACCGTCTTCAATACGGGAAATGCGGTGAAAGGGTCCATGGAACCGAATTCCCGCCTCCTGCATCCGTTTAAATACAGGTTCTAAATCTTCGACCTCGAAACAGGCATGCATAGCACCAAGTTCACCAAGCGAATGTTTTTCAGGTGAGAGGTCCTGGTCATCTTCCTTCTTTATTTGAAGTAGATCGATGTTAATATTGTTGATGTAATATGTAGCCCAGCGAATCGCTGCCTTTCTGCTAGTGTTGCTACCCCCATCACCTCGGCCTTCTATACCTGAAGCGCTGTGTAGAGCCGTACTTGACCAAGTTCCTGTTGCCGCAGGTTCTTGACGTGTGAGAGTACAATAGAACATAATAGAGCAATCCAAGTCTCGAACCGAGACACCGAAGTGATTTAAGGTGACTAATTCAAATGTAGCTTAAGGGATAACTTGCTTGCTAACCTTACTCGATGATGTTAGAGGTACATCTTTGATTTCATCCATACTTTCTTCTTCTTTATCATTTTACTTATCTTGCAATATTCATTTTTAAGGCTTGACTTATTTATAGTGGTTCAGCAGGATATATTGCCATCCAAGTAAGTTTACCCAGGAATCGTAGTTAAAATTCCATAAGTACTTTTTCTAAGGAATTCTATAGTCATGTAAAATCATCTATTTTTTATGAGTTGATCAATTGACAATCAAATACAATTAAAGCATGAAAAAGAAACATTACCTTGTCTTAGAAGGTCGCAACGTAAAAGGCCAACAACGCCTCAGATAAAAGTGAAAATCAAATTTTAATAGTGAGGAGCACAGTCTGAGGCTGTATTGGATAATAACCAATCAAACAGTTAACATCTTAAAGAATGCTTAAGTTAAACGGGGTCAGTCAGATATGTAATGGTGGCATCGTCATCATCTGAACAAGGAGAACTAAACAAACAGCTTGTTCGTCAATTCTTTAAGCTTCTTGATCAACATAATATAGATAGAATTGGACAGTTATTCGTATCAAATAATAATTACTCTTTTCACATTGGAGGAATGCCTCATGTGGATTGGAATGAACACAAACGGTTACTTGCCATCACTATCAATGCATTTCCCGACCTACACCATGAAATCGAGGACATTGTGACAGAAGGAGATAAGGTTGCGGTTCGACTCACCGTTACTGGCACTCACAAAGGAGAGTTTCGGGGCATACCTCCTACTGGTAAGAAATTGTATCTGGATGAAATGGGATTCATAACGATCACTGATGGCAAGATTACAGAAGGGTGGATAAGCGCAGATTCAATGAGACTGATGCATCAGATTGGAGTAACTCTTCAACCCTCATCTTATTCTGACACTACTATCAACAATGCATCTCAATGATGATAGAAAGGAGGGTCTAAAGCTTATCTTGGTTCATCCTACACCTTGTTCTGATACTATACATAATATGCCTATCTTGTGTTGCCTGAAGCTCTTATCTTCATTATGTCAGAATCAGAGTCGCAAACCAGCAGCTAATTCCCTTTCATGTTGTGTAAGTACATAATAGCCTAATTCAAGATGCTCATCAGCAAAGGAAGTGTCTGTATACCAATTCTTCCTTGCTCTGTTTTCCCATACTCTTTCCCTAACTTCACACGCGAACTCTTTTGTTTCCTCATCAGTTTCATAGTCTTTGATATTTAATTCGTTAGCGGCAAAGTTTCGTTGTAATAATCGGATTTCTTTTTTAAGATTGAATCTTCTAATAAGCATCATTTCGTATTCACGACGCTTTTTTTGACGTTTAACCTGTTTCTCTTCGCAATAGTCTTCGTGCATCTCTTCATGAAATCTCAAATTGAAGTCATCCCAATGTTCGTAATCGCAGTACTTGCATCATAGCAGAGTGGTAAGGGTCGTACAGTATTATGAGCATCTTTTTCTCTTGAGTTTGTCAAGGAAGGTAGCGGTGTCCCTTTCAAAACCATGATCTGATGAAGCGACCCGTCTTTACATAAGCAGCGCTCAAATGAACAGTGAAGTGTGAAGTACCGCATTATAGTAGTAATAACCATTTATGAACAGGCATGTATGAATCTTTTATCTTTTGTTACAAGAATTACAAAGCAAGATCACCTTTTCCTTGTAATCAGACTTACTATCATTGTCGCTATGATCTACGACACGACCATCATCTTCATCGATACTCTCATCTTCTTCGAATCATTTGAGTCCTTATGACTTTACATAGCATAACTTCATACAATTCACCCTTCTTATCTTCTCAATTTCATTCTCTCAAGATAATAGCTTATTACACACCTATGAAGTATTAGGTCAACGCGCATCCCAGGAATTCAGTCCTGAGCTCAGCTCAGAAGCAGTATTAGAGGGCTTTGAGAACTAATTATAAATGTGCACATATTAATGCAATAGTTCGCTCAATGGACGAGAGGCATAAGCGGATCTGAACCAGCTCCTTGCAAGATGGGAGAGACACCTGTCTATCCCGCAGATAAATGGCAGGCAGACAGACAGAGAGCTCCAGCACATAAGTCCCTCGCAAGCAGTTACTCTCTTTTTCTTTTTGGATATACTATATCTCGTTCACGCTCTGCAATTTCAGGCAATACCTAAAACTCCTTGGGAAAGAGTTGAAAAAATAAAAAATGATTATCTTGGCCTAGGTCTAATCGTTTTTGAAGATAGAAATAAGAAATTAAAAGTCAAAAACGTTGAAAGGCAAAAAAAGAACAATTGTCGATTGACAGTCCCTTGAAAAGCCGTAGATATCTCTATATCTTATCTGAACCAATCATCAAACATTTGGTTGCATTAATAAAAGCCATGTATTATGCTGCAGCGGCAACAACTGCAATAGCTGGCATTCTACATCTTGTTCAAGCTTCAGATGTGTTGAGGTTTAGTCTTAATTTCTTCATATTTTTCACAGTAGCTGGAATAGCTCAGATATTTTGGGTAGTGCCAATACTAAGAAGATGGAGAAGAAATCCATGGTATTATATTGGCATTGGAGGAACAATAGTGCTAATCATACTTTTTGTGATAACAAGACTACCTAACAATCCAATTACTGGAAGAGCATTTCCTACTAGCTCTATGGCTATGGCAATTGAAGTTTTGCAAGCCGCATTTATTGGATTGACTGCGGCCATCATAATCTATGAAACGAAAAGGAAAAGGCTTAGTGGTAAAACTGCATCTGAAACAGCCTAACACGGCTGTTCAAATGTCTATGTATGAGTGGAAAGAAAAAGAAGACGTTCACCCAAAATTACTTAGCATATGCCATAAGTATGACAGTATCTCATATACTTCATTTCATATTATATATAGACAAACAATCTATTTGTCATACTATTATTGCCCTAGTTAGTCAGGAACACCTAATGGATACTGCAGTAACAAAGAGTGATCCAAAGGAAGTGACCTGCAGGGATACTTAAAATTGTTAGGTTTAATCAGAATATCTTTCTAGAAGATCTAGACTCGATAATAGTTAATAATGTATTTACGATAAAAGGGAAAAATAATGAGAAGAAGAGATCTCATCTTATTTCTCACTCTAGCCAGATTCTGATGCTTGTCCCTCTTGCTCTGGCAATGCCATTTCATATATGGGTGTCGATCCAAAGTGATTTTCTACGGCTCTTGGATGTACCCAGATTGCAATAGAATCCCCGAGGAGTTGTATGTAGCCAGCTACGTTTTCTACAGGACCTTCTCTTAGGGTGACAGTCATTGTACCATTAAATGTAGTCATATCATCTCCGATTTGGGTAACAGAAGACTGATTGAAGTTGTATACTCTGTGCTCGTGCAAAACATTCCCATCTGGTCTGACCATGTGTATTGTTGCATTAAATGATTGTATTTTAGGCTGTGAACGAGCCTCGAGTGGACCATCAAGCTGCATCATCCAATCTCCTGCAGTACTCCAAGCAAACGTTCCCTCATGGGCAGCTTGAATACTGCCAATTTCCCCACGAAGCATTGTAGCATTTGTTTTTGTTGGTGAAGGAAGAGGCTCACCTATTCCAGTTTGGTTATTTGCAGCAGAAGAGTTAGATGATGTTTCATTACCGGATGCTGTTACTGATGACGTTGATGATATTGTGTTGTTTAAGGTAGCAGATGGTGGTTGTTGTCCCTGTTGTTCTTGAGCAAGGGCAAGTTGAAAGTTTATGGATGCAGGTATGGCTAATACAAGGCCCTCCAACAACTGCAAATATCGCAGCAGTTGCTACTAGGGCTGCATGTTGTTCTAATTTAGAACCCTTTCTATATCTCATAGAATCAGCAGTTTTCTAATAGTGTTAAAGATTTCATTACTTTGCCATACAATCTTGTTATGAAAAAAGATCATAACGAATGGAATATAATCATTATTGGTGTCACTATTGGTGCAATATATTCTCCAGGGCTCTTCCTTGAGCAATGTGACAAGGACATCACTTGTAAAGGCATGTGATTGTATATCTTGCTTTAAATAATTCTCGAGCATTCATTCGGGTTTTGTACTAAGCATTTAATATGCAAGATAATCTGTCCAACAACTACTCAATGACGGCTCAAACTAATTTCACACATTCCTAGGGGGAACTGATGGACCTATTGGAACTTTAGACATATGTCTTCAGAGAATTGTGCTGTTCTTTTTAGCTATCACATAGCAATGGCGAGCTGTTAAATGAGGCTATAATGCTCGAATCTATCTCTTACATCTCGAAAAGCAGGCCTTCTAGTCTCTGCAACCACCTATGGGGATAATAAGTGGAAGAAAAGCATCAAGATGTAGGTATGTACAAATATTCAGAGACGGTGCTGCATGCAATTGACCTGCAGGCGTTACAAATATGGATAAAGTCAGCTTAAGAATATTTTTATAGAATCAACAATTCATAACCCTTATCTTAACCTAAAACGCTACAGCTCTTCTGCACGAATATGAAAATGTCCTCGATGTTATTGGTTTCATCAGCTATGACGATAACTCTAGCTGCAGTTACGATTGCAATTATTCTTTTCTCCCTCACTATCACCTTAACTAGTGCACAACAGCAACAACCACTCACCAACCAACAGGCAGTGGCTCAAAACCGAACAACACAATTCCAGAGTACAGAAGACGGCATAAGATTGCAGATACCACCAGGCTGGATTATTCAGGATATGAACAATACTGGTCTTGCGTCCTCAGATGAAGTAATACGAGGATATGGAATAGTGGCGCAGCTTTGTACAGAGAAAGAAGAGCAACAGCAAAATTTAGGAGGTACGACATCGCTTCGTAATTCTAGCAACAGCAATAATGATGGCGATTGCCAAAGAGCTCAAGAGGATGTCATACACATTATACGATATCCCAATTTAGATACTGTTATTCAGGCTGCTAATAATAATAATACTAATGCTACTACTTCAAACAGCACAAATGCTACTGCTAGCCCCACAAATTCAACCACCGCTAATAACAACAACAACAATGCCGGCAGTAACAGTAGTAGTAGTAGTAATAACACAACAAATACTACAGGAGCAACAAGAACATCAAGAATGCCAACACCAACAGGTACTACTACTACTACTACTATTACTCCTGCAAGTACTACTGACAAAATCCTATCATATCATCTTCAAAAGCTTCAGCAAGTTGGCTATCATGACATCAAAATTCTCAGAAGCGCAAACATGAGAGTTAACCTTACTACTCCTGCAGATGCAAACCAAACAATATCAGTAGTACCAGCCAAGTTTGCGCAAGTATCATACACTACTGCAATTGAACCAAACAACACGAAGACAGGTTATTTCATTTTAACTTATACAAATGCGACCGCGCCTAACTTG
>JBJMEA010000057.1:0-12933 GCA_045809625.1 Nitrososphaera sp.
ATCAATGACTGTTTCCCTACCGAACACATCATATACAACTATACTATAAGACTTTGGCAGTCTTTTGTATTGCCTTATCATTATATGAACACTAACTAACAGGAAAAATATTGTAGCCATGACGAGTATGGCAAATTCAAACCCTTTGACAAAGTTTAGAACATTGGATACAAGATTCTGGTCTAGCCATCTAAAAGTGATACTTGAGACCTTATCTGCTGCAGATATAATGATATCAAGGATCATTGTTACTCTATCTACAAACCCGCATTATATATCGTTTAATAGCTACTGCTATTTTCAAGCCACACATGAAGTACCTTATTGAAAGATTTCACTGTGATTCAAGGCCTACGCTAATAGGCAGTTACCACAATAAGTAATGAAAAAGTATCCCCTTTCCTAGGTTTAAGTTCTGATAGACATACATGGTTTTACACTATCACTTTCCACATGGGAAGGACAATCAAAGATTTTTACTACACACGTTACACGCAATTCGTTTCAAAGAATCCAAGTAGACATATACGTATATGATACATACGTTGGCGTGAAGATATAATTGATTCTGTAAATTTGCTGAACCTTTTATCTTATTAATGACGTCTTTTCCTTCCCTCATAGAGTCCCCCTCGTCAATACTCCTATTTCCGGATCACCAGGTAGCGTATTCATATCAGTAACTCCTTTGTAAAGTAGTTGTCAATCCTGCTGCTTACAGGAACAAGTAAATTATCCAAAAGAAGACATATGTATATTGTCTAGACGAATTACTCATGTTGAACCGCATATTAAAGAAAGCAACTACATAAGAGATCTGGTTTTTGGGTTTGGCGATGGTGTAAACACTTCTCTAGGAATTGTGGCAGGGGTGGGCGGCGCCATAATATCCGCTGACGTGGTCATTCTTGCTGCGCTAATAGGGATGTTCACCGGGGCAAAAGCAATGGCCGTCCAAAATTATCTTGCGGTAAAGTCGCAGAGGGAGATACTCGAATCGGAGATAAAGCGGGAAGAAATTGAAATGCAAACAATTCCTGAAAAGGAGAGGGAAGAGATAGAAGAAATTTACCGTTCCAAAGGATTTGAAGGAGAGGAATTAAATGTAATTGTTAGCAGAATTACCTCTAACAAGGATGTCTGGCTCAAGACTATGTTGACAGAAGAGCTGGGACTTAACTTGGAAATTCTAGGAAGTCCTTTCAAAGGAGCATTGGTGATGTTCGGTTCATTCCTTCTTGGTGGCATTCTTCCCATCCTTCCTTACTTTGTCGTAAAGGCGAGTCTGATCTCTTCAATCGAGGCAATTGTGATAGCTATAGTCATTAGTGTGACATCTTCGTTCATCATTGGGGCGCTAAAGGGACGTATGGCAAAGAAAAGTTGGATAAAAGGCGGAATTGAAATGGCTGGACTTGGCACTGGCATCGCATTAGTAGGTTATGGCATCGGATCAGAACTTGCAAGTGCCGGAATTGTAAGCGTTCCTACATGAGGATAATAGGGAGTAGCGGTACATGTGGATATTTGCTCTTGAATTCAATAGTTGGAATCAAGATTAAATGAGCGAAGTAGTATTTGAAGGAAAGACCTCGACAAGTTAAATTCGGTCTGCCCTTTCAACAGTCAAAGGTAAAATGATAAGCTACCATGCATAGCGAAGATAAAAAATGAAAATATCTGAGAACAGTTTATTCAGTTATACAGATCACATCCAATGAATGAAAGGAAATGCTTCATATGAGAACAACTAACAGACGGACAATTAAATTTTGAACAGCGATATATCTCTCAGATATTATTAAGGGACACGAAGACTCTTCATAATCCATAAATCCTATAACGATCACGAACTGATGAGAGGACAAATCGGTGATATAGAATATGAGTACAGACAAGAAAAAAGACAAGCAAGGAGGCGATTCAATAACCGATCCTACTGTGGTAAAATTATTCGAGGGTAAGAATTTGGCTTTTTTCGCAACCTTGATGAAAGACGGTTCTCCTCAGGTTACACCGACATGGGTAGACATTGATAAAAACAATAATACCATCCTAGTAAACACAGCGAAAGGTCGGATTAAACATAGAAACATTTCAAGAGATCCACGTGTGGCTGTATCAGTGGTTGATTCCTCAAATCCATATGATATGGTGACTGTAAGAGGAAGAGTCATTGAACAAATCAATGGCAAAGATGCGGATGACCATATCGACAAATTAGCAAAGAAATATCTGGACCAGCAGAAATATCCAAACCGAAGGCCAGGCGAGGAACGGGTGCTATTGAAGATAAAGCCAGAGATTGTAGCCCGTATGAGATAATAACCATCAAACAAGAAATTAGTTTCAAAAAAGTTTAGGACAGGGAAAAGCCCTCACCTCCTCCTTCTATTTTGGTTGTAAAGAATAAGATCTCTGAAGTTGGGAGCTTCCACTATTGCAATATTCACATACCGTTTGGATCAAGAATACACTAGCTGGCAAATAACATTATCAATTTGGCAAATAACGCAGGACCCGTTTCTTCTAAACTAGCTTGAACGGTGTCATGCCTTAGATATGTCATTGATGTAAGAGGCTGAGCCAAGAATGAATCACCAGAAAAGGCATTTAAAAAATGGACTCGAAGAGTACTGACATAGGATCTAAATTAAGCTCCACTAGTTTATTAGGTAACTGCTATATGCAACTCCACAGGTGCCCATCATGAACATACAAGGCAATCTTATCTTCCATCAAAAATACTAAATAATTGCATAAGAATTGAAAGCGATTATAGTCAGAGCAGTCAGCTTAGATTCCTCACTCCCTAAGGTTCACTCAGCGCTCAGCAGAGCACAGGATAGCAAATGAAAATTAAGATAAGATTCTTCTTGCATTAGTTAGAGCCAGACTAATGGATCTCGGAGTTGGATGAATGAAACTTATCTTGCCCTCAAATATTTTTGTGTATGTCATAGATGTTTTTAGTGCCGAGTCCTACCATGGCCTTCTTCTCTTTATCCTCTCTTCCATCCCAAGTTCGCTACTAAAAGACATACCAGATGAGTAGGACTACAGGATTGAGGCTGTATCGAGATCAAAAGTCTAATAAATTTGTGACGAAAGTCATATAAGCCAAGAGAGCCGAAGGTTCAGTCAAATGTTTCCAACAAGTTTGCTAGCCTCAAAAGCATTATTGATTTTAAGTATTCTGGGAGGTATCAATTTGATTGTCTCCACAGCAATATTGTCACCAGTTTCTTCAGGTATATCTGCTTATGCCACTACATCATCATCCTCACAGCAACAGCCGCCTTCTGCAGCTCAGGATATAAGCAATCTATTCAAAGGAATTGAGCAATTCGTAGCTCCGTCTGGCTATGACGCTGCAAGGCAAGACCCATCATTCGCTATACATCAGGCCTTCTCTGACCTAGGATTCTCGCCATTTGAACCATCATATATTTCAATTCCATCAGGAATGGGTGTCATATGGTTTAACGATGACGACTCAGAGCATTCTGTTACTTTTAACGACACTAGTCCTGAAGCCATTGCTCCTGCAACGATAGGGCCTGGAGGGTTCTTCATTCACCGTTTCTCCACACCAGGTGCATACGACTATTATGATGGTGCAAACCCATCAGCAAAGGGCAGAATTAAAGTAGGAAGCGAGTTTGAGAGTGGACAGAATATGGACATGCTGGTGGGTGGAGACGCATTACCCTTTGAAGCTGGCAAGGTTGGAAGAACAACCTTTTCTTTTGTACCACATAGTGATGTTACCTCAATTCCACCAACTTTAAGTATAACATACAATGTGAGCATAACTGACGCAAACGGCACAAATCTGTACTCTAACCAGTTTGATGATTCTGATGGTATTTTGGATTTAGAACTCATACCTACAGGAGGGCCATCATCATACCAAGCAGCAGCATCTTCTAACCAAACATCAGCAGCAGCATCTTCTAACCAAACATCAGCAGCAGCTCCACAATTTGTAACTTGGGGACCAGACCTAACAGACCAAGAAGGAGTCGCAAGCGATGGAGCATACCATGTACAAGGTCCAGTACTGACAGAGAATGAGAACTACACCATTAATGTATCTATAGTTGGCGTAGGGAACTCAGCCCAGACAGGGCAGCCTTCAGACAGTTTCATACTACCCTCTGTCAACTCCACTGGCAGCATTTCTTGATGTAGGTAGTAGCAGAAGTGCCCGACGTTCAGCGCAATAATGAAGTAAGACAAATGATAACACCATGTCCCTCCATCCTGTTCAGTTTTAGTTGTTAAAAAAAATAGTGATAGTAGTAGTAGTAATGGCATTGACAGTAAGCTGCCAGAATAATAACAAGAGGACACGAGAGAAAAAACCGAGCAGGCTAATAGAAAATATCAATTTGACAACCAAGTCTTTTACAATGCCTTCAAGCCATGCATCGAAATACGTAAGAACATAGATACATTGAATTGGATTGGCGACGATGGCTTGTCTATCACTAAGACTATAAAATGTTAAGATGCAAAGTGGTCCTCGGAATTATGAATGGAATTGGCACGGGCCTAGATTTCTGGCAGAAAAACTTCACAAAATAGATTCGATCAATTATGGCAAATATTGAAAGTGAGTCTGTAAATCGTGCCATGCATGCTCCAAATAGTTATTACAGACGCTTTGATACGGAGACTACTCACTCAGCACCAAAGAAGCCGATAAGGTCAAAACCTTCGTCACCTTTTGATTTTATTTCTGCCAATGAAATTAGGTGACCATCTGGGTCTTCTATTATCGCGTGCTTGCCAAAAGGTTCGTCCTTCAACCTCTTAAAGAACTTGACATTCTTCTTCTTTAATAGTTCGACCTGGGCTTCAAGATCACTAACCATAAATCCAACAAGTACCTTTTCCTGTGAACTTGACTGCTGCGCTTTGCGAGCAGGATGAAGCGCTAGGACTGTTTCTCTATTGAAGAACTCCGTCCAATCTTTAGACTGGCTCTTTACAGGCAAGTTCAGAACATCTCTGTAAAACCTTGTGGAAGTTTCCATGTCCGAAACAAGCAGTATGATAGCTCCTATCTTTCCAAATGTCATGTCTTAAGCAGATCTCGTTAGCTACCCATCATTAATATTTTTTCTATTTGGCTATTTGCCACTTTCAGCTGAGGATGCTGAAGACCATTATTATTATTGTGTTCACTTAGTTCTATCAATTTATTCTCATCCTGGTTATGTCTGATGCTTCTTAAGGTAGCATAGCACCAACTTCTTTTGCTTCGGGGGCTGATCCGAAGCTTACGGGTGCAGCAGGGGCAATATATTCCCTCCCACTCTATAAAAATGCAGCAAGCTCCACACCATTTCTCTCCTCCAAGGTATGGGCTACCAGTCACGATCTTGACAGCCTTAAAATTCCCACAGATATTCTTGCAAGGCATAATTTAGAAATTTGTAGTTGTCGCGGGCTTTCTGGCTATAATCGCACTAAATCATCTACGGCCGTTATCATGACTACGGCGCCACTTTCCCCGCCCAGAGCCTTTTTCATTCTATCTATGATATCATCAACATTCTCGGAATTGACTACAGATGCAACGACTCTTCTTGTCGTGTATGCGAGGTCACTTGTACTTACTCCTCTGCCCGATGAAACTCTTTCTTTTTCCCTTCCAGATCCCTTTACGTCATATATTGTTGATTCAAGACCTAATCCTCTAAGAGTCGATATGATTGAGTCTACGTTTTCAGGCTTTAGAAGTACTGCCAATCTCTTCATGGGAGAAGTCTTAGACTTGATAGTTGGCTTTTGGGAGTATTCCACCTCAAAGGGTAAATTGGTTTTATCTCTAACCATACGATTTTTATAATCTTTTAATACGAATAGATAAGGTTGCTTTCGCAGTTAAAAGAAATTTATGAGAATAACATAAAAAGGTGATGGACCATCACTGGTTGGATTCTTTATCGAAGTCGAGGGACAAGAGGTTCCTGCAGAAAAACTTCAAAATGAGACTCAGCGAATCAATGGCAGTTAATGACAACTGAGATAAAAAGTTTGCACAGTCTTCTAATATAGGTTTTACTATAGATACAAGATCTTGATATCGAAGAAGATCTACCAATTTTCCCTATGCCGGAAGGTGGAGCGGACAAAGTAGGGGAAAGAAATATCAAATTCAAGGGAGGGCGGATGGACACAGAGAACCTTCTTGTCCCAAAGCTGTGAATAACGATCATGACTGGTGAGGGCCTCGTGAACAACACTATGACTGCTGCGAATTAACAGAGCTTTGTCTTGAGCGTATCTCATAGGAGTAAAAACGTGTAGCGACAAAATTCATTAATGACATTGCCTTACAGTAAGGTGCAGGTAAACGCCAATTGTTAAATAAAATTACCATGAAAGGCCCTTAAGATGAATCTACAGAAAGCAAACCAAAGATATACTATTGATCAAAACAAAATCCAGCAATTCATGAATAAAGTGGTAGGGGATATAGCAGGTAGCTCTACTGCTATGCTGGTAATCATTGGCGAAAGACTAGGCTTTTACAGGGCTATGGCCACCGCAAATAGCCCAGTCTCAGTTAAAGAACTTGCTTCCAAAACGGGAACTGTTGAAAGATTAGTTGAGGAATGGTTAGCAAATCAGGTATCTAGTGGATATATAGAGTATGATCCTAGCATAAGAAAATACAGATTGCCACCAGAACACGCTTTAGCATTAGCTGATGAAAATAGCCCAGTCTATCTACATGGTATTTTCAAAGCTATAAAATCATATTTCAAGGACGAAGAGGAATTTCTAAAGATGTTTAGGGGAGAAAGAACTCTTTCGTGGGTAGATCACAATCCTTTGATGGCCGAAGGCTTTGCGGAATTCTTCAAATCTGGCTACATTGGTAACTTGATTAATTCGTGGATTCCAGCAATAGATAATGGGATAGTTCTGGAAAATCTAAAAAAAGGTGCTAAAGTAGCAGATGTTGGCTGTGGTTTTGGTATTACTACTTTAATGATGGCAAGAACGTATCCAAACTCTACATTTACAGGATTTGATTCTCATGAAGAATCAATTGAAAAAGCAAAGGCATCTATGAAAAACGAGAACCTAAATAATGTAAGCTTTGAAGTAGCGTCAGCGTCAGAGTTCCCAGGGAGTGACTATGATTTTGTAACATTTTTTGACTGCCTGCATGATATGGGAGATCCTGTGGGAGCATTAACCCATACAAGAAATGCGATAAAGAAAGAAGATGGTGTCGGAGATAGTAGTAGCAGCAGTGGCGCTTGCATGATTATAGAACCATTTGCACAAAATGAATTAGAAAATAATGTAAATCCAGTAGCAAGTACATTTTATGCTGCTTCTACCCTCATATGTGTTCCCAATTCATTAGCTTTTGATGGACCTGCTCTCGGTGCACAAGCGGGAGAAAACAGAATAAAAGATGTAGCAATGAAAAGTGGCTTTTCTCACTTTAAAAAGCTGCTTGAGACGCCGCTAAACCTAGTTTATGAAGTCAAACCATATTAAATTGTAGACAGAATGTAACAAAAAGAAGCAAAAAATTCTTGTCCCACTTCTTTATTCATCCACATTCTCGCTTTTTAATTTAGGAGCCTTTCAGGAAAGGATCTCCTCCTCTTGTTTAGCTCCCATAATGCATATAATATTACTATATCCTATCATGTCATAAGGCCCAATCGAAGAATAACCATTTACCCTCACCAAACGAATAAGCAATTAGCGAAACAAACTCACGGATGTATTAGTACGATATTTTTTCTCTAAATCCAGAGAGTACAACATGAATTTTAGTTCAGATCTTACAGTATATAGTCGATAACAACATCACCATAAAATTCAAAAAAGGAGAATGAGACTATGAAAATAGTTCAGAAGTTCCTCAAGGAATAGGATATTAACTTGTAAGCGCCTTAATCAAAAGTCAAGCAAAATGTGATTCATAGAAAGAAGGTGATCTATTTATCTTTCGAGCATGAGTGCAAGGATGTCTTCCTGCCCTCTTTGTTTGGATTTACAAAATACAATCTGCACCTGCTGAAGATTTGGCTTACAGTAAGGTGTAGGTAAACGGCAATTCTTAAAGATAAAAATAGGGATTCTTGTTTGATATGAACAAACAACTTTCGAATCAAACGACAAGAAACATGACAAAAGTGCTGTACAAAATGGCTGTCGTAGACGGGCTGTCTCTGTTTTATAGAGAGGCAGGCGATCCGGGTAATCCAAAGCTACTCCTCCTTCACGGGTTCCCGGCTTCTTCTCATCAGTACCGCAATCTCATCTCCGCCCTGTCAAACCGCTTCCATATCATCGCCCCAGACTATCCCGGCTTCGGTAACTCGGACATCCCTAGCCCAGACAAGTTTGACTATACCTTCCACAGGCTCTCTGAGATCATAGAGCGTTTTTTAAAGAAAATAGGCTTCACACACTTTGGCCTATACATGCAGGACTATGGAGGCCCCGTAGGGTTCAGAATAATCAGTCTTCATCCAGAATGGCTTGAGTGGCTCATTATACAGAACGCAAATGCGTATGAAATTGGATTTACGCGTGCATGGGATGGGCTTAATTCCCTGTGGAAGAATAGAACTGATGAGACAGAAAAGCCGTTGTATGGGCTCATGCAGCTTGACACAATCAAGCAGATCTACCTATACGGCCACAAAGATCCAGAGCTAATTAGCCCCGACAATTGGAATGCGGATTATTTCTTCATGGAGCGACCAAACGCCCAGCGAGTGCAGATGGATTTGTTCTATGACTACCGCACTAATGTTGAGCAGTATCCAAAATGGCAAAAGTTCCTCCGTGAGCATAGACCAAAGACCCTTATCTTGTGGGGACAAAATGACATCTTCTTTACATCAGACGGTGGAGAAGCTTACCTCAAAGACATTCCAGATGCCGAGATACATATGCTTGATTCAGGCCATTTTGCTGTCGAAGATTGTATAGAGGAAATTGTAACGCATATACACAAGTTTTATCTAGACAAGATTATCCAGCCCTAAACTATAGCAAAGCAATGAGCCTATAGAACAGTGGTAGGAGAAGTAGTAAAGAGAAATTCAATTGGCTCATCCCTTTCCTTTTCATTATAACAGCAACCGCTGATTTGATAATTGCAAGATCAGGTAATGTACCAATTTTCTGCAAGGGGCTATTTAGCAATTATATAAGTATTGGTTGTTGCTTTTCATATTAATTCATGCAGTATATACAGCCAAGACAATGCTATAATAACACTTAGTAAATAGTCATGTTATGGGACGCAAGGATTGGTATTATGTCCACCTTCCAAAACTCTTGATCAAAAGGCTGGATCAATTCCTGCAAACACCAAGAGCCAAGAGTATGGGTATGTCGAGTAAACCTGAGCTCCTAAGACATGTGATAAATCAATTTCTTGATGAGCAAGAAACCTTATACAACAAGATGGACTATGTCGGTGACGTTATTTTAGAATTGAAGGATCGTGACCATGTAGTCTTTACCTACAATAACGAATTGCAATTCAGCGAGATTGTTAATGCTCATGTAAGACGAGGTGTTGATCGCAATCAAATTAATGTCTTGCTAATCTACACGAAGGAGCAACAGAAATTCATAGAATCGATTAACCAAGTCGAAAATATCAATTTTCTCTTTAACTCACAGGATATGATGATAATACCAGCTGATGAATGTTTTTCTAATGACGGCAGCTTTTCTGTCATGCCTAGTCTCAATAGTATCCGCAATATTGTGGAACTGGCAAAACAGAAATCAAAAAGTGGGCTTAATGTTTTGGCCACTTTGCCCAGTAAACTCATCGAACAGGGAAGATATGAGGAAGCTCTACAACTTGAAAATGTGTCAGATCAAGCAATAAAAGGATTGGAAATGCCTGTAACTGTACTATGTCTTTACAAGTCAGTGCCAGAAAATCTTGAAGATCGTTTCTCGGAGTATCACGATCTCATTATTAAAAGGTCGGCTCTGCCCCATCCTTAGAGTAAAGTATCACAATTGGGAATAATAGGTCTCATCATAATATCGAGATCTAAACTTTTCAGCAATATTGTTAAACTTAGATCATCAATTAATTGCTTATGGTTTTCTATTTATTTATTGTGAGATGCGGTTACAATATTACTCTTGGGAATGAATTATCAAATAAATAAAAAGTTTCCCTTGGATCAAATTTGACAACGTGACGAGTATTGAAGTGGCAAAGACCTAAAGAAAAGAACTAGCATAGCTGTGTATCAGCTTAATACAAGCCTCTAAAATGACTATAATGAAGTTGGCCAAAAGTTCCGAGACAAAATTCTTTAAAATTGGAAAATAATAATCGAGTTGGTGTGATCTTCCCCCTCTTATAGGTGTACGCTTACTTTTCTAGCTTCTTTTCCTCATATTCTCTTTTTATGCTTTTGTCAGGTTCTTGTACTTTTTCTTTTAGCGCTTTTGCCCCAGCCTTCATCTTATCTCCGATAGTTGCTCTATCCTTTTCAGTGTCAGCCTCTGTCCTCCGTTCTTCTTTTTGTCCAGCGTGGGATGCCATATATTCAGCGCTAGATTCTCCACCAGGAAGTGATTCGCCTCTTTCTTTCATCTCTGCATTTTCTGATTCTATTGTTGGATATTTTGTATCGGTTGTTGGTGAAATCTTTTTTGCACTATCAGGTAGTTGACTTTCTTCTTCAGACTTGGAAATGATGTACTCGGCACTAGATTCTCCACCAGATAGGGCCTCACCTTTCTCCTTTCTTTCTTCGTTCGAGGTTTCTTCCAACATTACTAACACAATAATAGTTTGTAATGTATATAAATACAGCCCAGAGGTTCTGAGGGAAAACTTCAACATTGAGACTTAATTCCAGTATAAGTCGAACTCAAGGGGTTCATTTGGATTTGTTCTTTGAAAGGTTCTGAACTAGCACGTATTAGGGTAGCCAAAAGTTTTTGCGAGAAATACTACGAGAGGTATTGGCAACTTGCCTTAATCTACGATCTGTTTATTCTATGATAACACCTGTGACCAGACTATGAGCGTATCTTTTTCTGAGTGGTTCATTACTGAAGCCATACCAAGTATTCCACAAAAAATAAAAAATTTCTTCTCATGGACCTTGGAGGGAGGAGAAATACATCAGGTACGCCGGTTATGGAGAATTCCTTCGCTGAGTAGTATTATATCTTCAGGCTGGTTCTCCTGTCGCAATCGCCTTATTCATGTTATGTAAATAATCCCAGAACAGCTTAAACCAAGGGTTTGTATCTGATATTGATTCTTTGGAGAGATATTTCCAGGAATCGACAAGTCTCTCAGCTGATCCTTCATAGGTGCCGTTTTCAACAACGTAGCTTGTAAGAACTGCCGCATTCATTGCACCTCTGGACGTGCCTGCAATAATGTCAAATGTTATGCTTGTTTCTTTTCCTTCCTCTTTATCTTTCTTTGATAGCCATTCGTATAGTGCCTTGTATGCACCTGCTTCATAGGCACCCAATGATCCCCCTCCCTGCAGTACTAAAGCTATTTATCTGGAGGAACGTTTCTTCTATTGCTACTTAACTTGGCTTCCTACTTCTATCGCTTCGAATAATAAATGCTATTTTGTTTTCTGGAAAATGACATAAAAAACTTTGAGCAAAAAATCTGTTTTTTATTAGGGTTTGCGCATGCTAACCGATGTATGTTGTGCTAATTGTTGTTCCATGTGTCAGAGTATCCATGGCTGGTGAAAACCTCTTTCCCAATTGATACAACTTTTCCAGCTGTTCCTTGGAGGCAGTATTACTATCTAAATGAATATTCATTCTGAATTCCTGAGCGCCAGGTCTTACTTTCTCCGATATCCCACTGAATCCTCGAATATCCACATCACCTTCTGTTTCGATTCTTATGCTATCTAACTGAATGCCCATCATGGTTGCATAAGCTAAAATCGTCTGGGAGACGCATGAACCGATGCTAGCCATACACATTTCGCAGACAGTAGGACCAACGCTCGTACCTCCAAGTTCGTCTGGAAAATCACTTGCCAATGTGAAGGCCTCCTGTCTCTCTACAGTCCTACCCCCCATTTGAAAATCCTTGCCAGTTGATCTAATATTAAATCCATCGCCGTTCTGCCAATGTGTTTGCACCTGAAAAGTCACTATAGCAAGTTCTGGCTGATTCTTGATAGTTTCGACAACTGTTCCAAGTACTTGCGCATTTACACCACTGCTGCTGCCACTGGTATTGTTACTACGGGGTCGTTCCAAATCAAGGGTTATTCGCGGCAGGATCCTCTTATAGTTTAATTATTAGCCATCATAGGTCAGACCGTCCTCGTAAAACTGACAATTGTTAATTGAGATGGATTATTTCGATCTCTAGTATTTATCCACAATCTCTCAGATCTTTTTAGGTTAAGAATTCACCACTACTATTCTGCAGGAGATATAATCCTGCACATCGGGGGTGTACACCGAAAAACGTTATATCATCATGCAAATTATGTTGTTATGAAAATACTGTTGGATCAAACCAAGTTTGGATTACACATTCCAGTTATGGGATTTGATGGTAATGAACTTACAATGAAACAAATACTCTCGTTTGCGCAACATGCAGAAGCTCTTGGATACGATTCGCTGAGTGTAAATGATCACATTGTTTTTAGTACAAGCTGGCTCGACGCCATAGCTACATTATCTGCCGTTGCAGCATCTACTAAACGCATCTTGATTGGTACTTCAATCTTGAACATTGTTGTAAGAAATCCTTTTGTGTCTGCCAAGGCACTTGCAGCTATCGATATTTTATCATCTGGAAGGTTATTCGCTGGTGTTGGACCGGGCTCGCATAAAGGAGATTATGATGCATGCGGCATTGATTTTAGTGAGAGATGGCCACGATTTTCAGAAGCACTT
>JBJMEA010000058.1:0-53845 GCA_045809625.1 Nitrososphaera sp.
ACCATATATGCTATTGTTATACACGCTGCCATCAAGATTTGCTTCGTACAAATCATCCCCTCTACCCCACTGCTCAAAGTCAGCAGTGAGATTTCTAATCAAGCCCTTCTCTGCAAACTCACCAAGCCAGATTTGATCTAAAGATATAATATCAACAGAATCGCCATTTGATAATCTATCCAAAATGGTATTTCTGTATTCAGTGGAAGGCTCAGTATATTCTATCTGTATGTTCATCTCTGGATGACGTCTATTTAGTTCATCAAGGGCAGGCTGGAGTAGCTGCTTCCAATTTCCTTGCCCTCGTTCATTTGGAACTGTAACAAGATCCGCACTAAGAGTGACATTAGTTTTATTACTTACTGTACTTGCTGATTGATTTGACGTAAGTGTCATGTGAAAAAATGGATTGTCTGGTGTATCGGCGGTAGCAGTATGATTGGCGGTAGCTAGTGAAGGTTGCAAAGTTGTTGGTGCTATGATAACCACTAGAAGTACAATAACGATAACAATTGGGTTCATCTTGCGAGTACGATATCTCCTCATTTTTTTGAGTTTATATCTTCTTCACGCCAATACTTGAATATATCCATTATCAAAAACGATGCCAGATATTTTCAAATCTCCTCTCCTTATCTCTTCAATCATATCCCTCTAATGTCATCCGGGATACAAGTCGTCAATGCTTGGAACATTTCAAGTTTCCAGACTTGTTCATTCCCAGAACAAAGGCTGGATAAAATACTGAAGAAAAATCCATACTATTTGACTGCATCATAAATGGATATCATCAGACTTGATTGATACATTGCAGGGAGGATATCAAAGAGTATCTTTTTGAGTCAATATTTGACGCCATCAGCTGGATCCCTGGATAGTGTCTTAGATGCTGTAGCAGAGCTGCAAAAAGAAATATGTTAAAACTTTTTTTCACTCATGAGACCTCTTATCATTATTATTGGGTGATCAGTGACTAGGCATCATAATTCACTCAGTAATAATTGAGGACAAGAGAAGCGACAAGCAAAAAACTGCATGAGCACACACGGATACGAACATCACTATTATTCGATGCAAATTAGCTGATATTATGATATTGTTAGGACTTTATCCAAACCTCGATGACCTATCTGTATATGAAAAAAGATGTGACATGGGAGATTAGTGTAAACTCTGCAAAGAGAGTTATCTTTATGGAGTAGCTAGAGGATCAACAGCAATTATGTAATTATTATTCTAGGTGGCAGAATCGGTGTTGCACTGCTAAAGGAAACTGTTATACTCTGATCAAGTTTCCTATCCTGAGGACTACTAAATGTACGAATCGACTCAAAGACTGTGTCGTTACGGTCGAGCGCAAATTGGAGGCGACAATATGATCGAGATTTTTTTGATGACAATCTCCTTTAAAAGCTTGCTCAAAGAACCACAAGCAACAGAGATCTCGCTTCAGGACTGTAGCGAAACATTCGATAATTCAATAATGATGTAACATTTAGAGAGGATATATTAATATAAAAACATATTCTAGTCGCTGATGGCGACCAACATCTAGGTATTAATTTTCCAATCTGTTGCAACCATAGAACAAGATAAGGCCCGTCTCAGATATCTAACTATATGGATAATACTCTAGCAGTGTCAGTGTCACTACACTTCAAAAATAATGAATATTTTTTGTGTTACATTATTAAAACATGTCACACCTTCTGCTAATTTAGGGCTGGATAAGAGAGTAAATTCTATAAATTACATTTCCTTGGAGGTTCCCAATTCCATTCCACTTCATCACATGGTAGTCCGAAGGACAAATCTCTTTTATGAATTCCCCAATATGACTTATTTGTTCGAATAGACACTCCCCTATCAAAACTATATTTGCTGATGCCAGTGCAGTGATCTTTGATGCAATACTCAAACTAAATCCTATCAAGTCAACATCGTTTCCAAAAGAAACTACCAAAGCATCACTGTAATCGATTCCAAGTTTGATCGATATTCTTGGAATCCCTTTCTTGACAAGTTCTGAGTTGACTGAGCTTCTCAGGGTCTCAAGCAGGTCAAAGCCACATTCAACGGCGCGTCTACAGGCCACTTCATCGTCTTGTACAAAAATAGCAATCACTGCATCGCCTACATACTTGAATACCAATCCTCCATGTTTCTCGATTGTAAAGCTTATTTGTTCCCAGAAGGATTTAATAACAAATTCTAACTCTTCCCTTGAAAGATACAAAGTCATCTTCATCGAGCCTATAATGTCGACATAGAGAACAGCTATTGGTATCGTATTTCCTGACAGGGGCTTCAAGAAAGATTTACACCTATCGGTGAACAACTCTGTCTGGCTGACTTCTGTGAGGCTGCTTACATCATTCTTTACAAATCCTGAATTATACACGCGCAATCTCATGCAACTATATTTATAAATAGGTGCTAAATAGTGCCCTAGTGCTAACATTAGCTGAGCTTAAGTTGTATATTACCGATGAGGTTAGATCATGAAATAGATTTAGGCCCTGTAAGTGGCCTGTGCTAGACAACTACTAAAACGATCTGGGTATCATCAGCAATCTCTTGCAAAGATAACTGATGAAGTTAATTGATGTAGCTATTTCAGTCCGAAGGGAATTTCTATCATAAGCTCTATTCTCTAAACCCTCTCCTTTGTTCAATATTGCTTTGATGTAGTTATCTATAGTGAACTCTTCTGTATTTTCGCACAACCAGCCCGAAATTAGAAAGCCATTCAGTGTTCCAATGCAATTTCTCCCTAGCGAGATTATCTGTCCTTTCTGTGTATATTCAAATTCTGTCATATTTTCTCCAGATCCCATTCTTAGTATATTTTTGGCAACATTTCTTGCCTGCCTTACTGCAAACTGTGCCAGTTGTGGCGACATCTTGCCTTGAGTGTCTAGCGGAAAGGCAGAGACATCTCCAATAGCAAATACGTTATCAAATACCTTGCCCCCTAGTTGTAGGACCTGTGAGAACTTGTTGACTATGATCCTGCCTGAGCGAGTTCGTTTTAGTTCAGGAGTTGTATTTAAATCTCTGCCTCGAATTCCAGCTGTCCAAACTGTCAAGTCTGTTTGAAAGGCTTCTCTCGAAGACAACATGATGCTACTGGGGCCTATTTCTACTATCGGTTTTCCTATTATGATTTCCAATTTCTTATTTTTTTCAAGGTTCTCCCTCACCATCTTTATGATTGTTGGATCCCAACCAGGGAGTACTTCTTTTTGAGCTTCGATGACCCGAATTCTGATCTTGTTACCATACTTCTCCGACAAAGCACCTGTTAAGCTTAGACCTGTGGCCCCACCACCTGCAATTGTCACTATGGATCCGTAAGGTAGACTCTCGATAATTCTATCTAGCTTGATGCTATCATCTACGGATCTTAGAGAGAATGTGTTTTCCTTACCTCCTTTTACCCCAAAGTATTCATTTTTTGCGCCAATAGCAATTATCAAGTGATCATATTGTATGCACTGTACCGTTCTGGGATTTGTCAAAATGATCTCAGCTTTTTTAGCAATAAGGTCCACTTTTTCACATTTGCCGTTAATAAAAATGACCTTATCTCCAAGGGTCCCTTGTATGTCCAACATTATGTCTTTAGGTTGCAATTCTCCAGATACAATCCTGTGAATGTTTTGCAATAATTGAAGTTGCGGTCCATCATTTACCAATGTAACTTGAACATTTTTGTTCCTAGACAAAGTAGATGCAGCGAATATTCCTCCATATCCTCCACCCAAAATTAAAACTCTCATAAATCATGAAATTCCTCAACAGTATAAAAATCTCGTGCTAAGTAGCCGTAATCGTGCCTAACTTATTAATTGAGCATTAAAAACCAAATGAGTGATATTTCCGATATAACTATTATTATAGATAATTCTGATAATATCAAAAATCCAAAGGGAAATTGGATTACGTGAGGAAGCTAAATGAATTTGTTGTTTCTTGCGTCTTTCTTAGCCTCAATGAGGTGGGATCTTTAATTTTAGACAAGCTTATGCGTCGTGGATATCTGAAATTAATCGTTACCGAATTGTTTGTAAATCTTAGTCATAGCGAAGTTGTTGGTTACTGAACTCTTTCTTACTCTGTCTCAGCACATAAAGCCTGCTTGCAATCAAACCCATAATTGACCCGTAGACTATGTGGAATGCAAAAGCAGACCCAAGTATCAAATAATATAGTCCGCTGAAATGGGAAGCGATTGCGAGTATTTCATAGTTTGGAGCTGAATAGGTATATGTGTCCAACCTATCCTGGATGCCAAAAGTCGCCAGTGGAAAGAATAACATCGCCCACAATGCTATTCCTACAACCATTCCCGTAAATAGTCCATTGTACGTATTATGTGGTGATAATCTTGGCCAAAACATTGCTAACTGCCCATAAATGTTTCCTGCGACTAATCCCGTTAGCAAGTGTAGCCCAAAACCAATGAATTGCGCATTTGTAACATTCTCAAAACCAAGCGAGATCCCTATCACTGCGAAAAATGTACCAACAGGAGTTTGAGAGACTATATCTATAATAGCTAACATTCCTGAAATCGCCCATGCTGCAATAAATCCAGCAAAGGAACAATAAAGCAGAAAAGATTTGGATTCTTTAAACCTTCTTTCATAATACATACCGTACAACTACTGATGCTATTATATAAACTAGTGGTAAATAAATCAAATAGTGCTAACTCTTCGTATCTATATGACACTTGAATGTGTTCAATCAACTTAAATCATATGTTGTTCAATAGTCGACTCGCTCTAAATCTCATTATTGAATTTCAATTACACAATCCATAAACGAATAGAGGATAAAGTCCAGCAAAGGATAACATCCAGGAGGAATCTGGAGGTGTACCATAGGATATGTTGTTGGCCCGTCATCTGCTGTCACACATGCAAATCTGATTGGGTGTCAACCTTTTCTTAAATTCATTACATCCAATTGAATAATCCAATCATAATGAGAATGCCTTTCCTTAAAAAATACAAACATCGTTGAGGATGTGGTGTAACATATGATAACCTACGTATTATAAAATATCGAGAAAGGTTCAGTTAGCACTATATTCAGAAGTTAGCCCTAGTTTATATAGTATGACACATCAGTGACTGTATGAAAACACAAACACTTGCGTGGGCGTTAGTAACTGGCGCAGCAGCAGTAACTGCTGTGGGAGCTTTAGTGCCGCAACCAGCACTGGCAGTAGGAAGTGTAGTATTAGGAGGAGGAGCGCTTGTTTCCAGCCTGCATGCACGGATCCAACTTTCGAGACAGAGAATTAGCGAGAAGATGCTTGAGCAGATGAGATGATGAGTTTCTTTTCCAATCTCTTTCTTTATATTTCATATTTAGCAGGTTATCACCCATTCTTTGGACTAGCTATAGCGTGTATCAATATCTTACAGCAAAAAAGTATTGATTCCAACACATTAGTTACCTGAAGCGTCTGCTCTTTTCTGGAACGGATCCTCTACGACATTGGACTATGGTGTAGCATCCTTCCTGCAACTAAGTGTATTATCCAAAGACCTAGTTGGGAAGTTTGATAATGATCACCCTTTTTAAGCAACTGGAATATGATCAAACATACTAGTGCTAACTAGTTATCATAGAGGCAACATTAAATTAATTGCTAGT
Source organism: Nitrososphaera sp. (assembly GCA_045809625.1). Lineage (GTDB taxonomy): Archaea > Thermoproteota > Nitrososphaeria > Nitrososphaerales > Nitrososphaeraceae > Nitrososphaera. Next base: position 5,671 of record JBJMEA010000058.1, read on the forward strand.
GTCATCGCATATTACAATGCAGGCATCATATATTTTTAAACCAAATATAAATAATAACTTCACTAAAATTACTAAAATCCCAGCAACTAACAAAGTTGTTTTTGACTATCATGCCAGAGAAGGCGCATTGGAACGGCTAGTACCCCCTTGGAGTATTTTAACGGTCACTAATCATGAAGGGAGTGTTAGAGATGGAGCCACATCTACCTTCAAGGTTAACCTGGGATTTATTAGATTCAAATGGATAGCTGTACATTTCGGCTATTCTCAAGATAGGCAGTTTCAAGACAAGATGGTGAGAGGTCCATTTCAGACCTGGATCCATACACATTCATTCATACCCTCAGGAATAGGATATTGTATGATGGAAGACAAGATAGTATACTCACCACCATTGGGAAAACTAGGGTCTATGCTATTGAATAACACTATTCAACGCAACCTCAATCAGTTATTCCTTTACCGACACCGCATACTAAGAAACGACATTAACCTCTGGAAAATCGCTGAAGGAATAAAGGGTAAAAAGATTCTGATGACAGGCTCACATGGTTTGATTGGGTCTTCGCTAATTCCACTTCTTACAGCAGCAGGAGAGCACAAGATAACGAGATTAACAAGGCTTTCGTCTAGACATAAGACGACAAACACCCATTCAATAGTGTGGGACCTATCTGATGGCAAAGTGGATATTAAGGATCTTGAGGGATTTGATGTGGTCATTCATCTAGCCGGTGAGAATATTTTTGGCAGATGGACGAAGTCAAAAAAAGAGAGAATAATGGATAGTCGTATAAAGAGCACAAGATTACTTTGCGATACATTAACCAAACTTGCGAATCCACCCTCAACCCTGATATGTGCTTCTGCAACTGGATTTTATGGAAATCGAGGAAATGAATCTCTTAGCGAAGAGAGCAAACCAGGAATTGGATTTCTCTCAGACGTATGCCAGAAATGGGAAGAGTCAACTGAATCTGCAAGAAATGCTGGCATTCGAGTCGTAAATATGAGGTTTGGAGTAGTTTTGACGCCAAAAGGGGGTATGTTACAAAAACTGCTTGTACCATCAAGGTTTAGAGTAGGTCTGAGACTTGGAGATGAAAACCAGTATATCAGCTGGGTATCAATAGAGGATGTGATAGGAAGTATCTTTTATTCAATTATCAACTCTTCAATCAGAGGTCCTGTCAACGTAGTAGCTCCAAACCCTGTTACGAATCTAGAGTTTTCCAAAACTTTAGCACAAATTGTGAACAGTAAGATTATGCTTCCGGTACCCCATAAAATTGCTAAGGCAATGCTTGGAGAGCTTGCAGATACCATGATGGCATCAAGTGCTCTAGTCATACCTAAGAAATTGTCTTCGGCTGGTTACCGGTTCATAAATGCAGACCTCGAAGACACATTACGCCTATTATTGGGGCGGCAACAAATTATTTCATAGGAGCAAAGCAAAGTGCCGCATATTGTTTTGTCTGGAGCAAGTATCTCGCTGAGCGAGACACTTGCTCATATGCAAAAGATACTTTTCAAAGATCAGAAATCTAACATGATAGTACATATAGAAAACTGCTTTATCAACCAACTTGGCGACATTATCCTAGTAAAGGCTGTTGCTGTTGACCAAAAGCCTCAATCATTCTATATTATGGTGATGAACAAGCAAGACAAGATTACCATAAGACTTGATCCTACAACAGATCCTGAAAAGACAGATGGAGTAAAGATCGCTCTGGCATTAATTGCAAAAAGAATCCTGGAGATAGAAAAAGCACGCAATCTTTATGTTTCAAAGACAAACATCCAAGAATACATTACCAAGTTATCAGAGATTACATAATGCACAGAAATCCGAATTGAAGAAGTTCATTGTAGTTATTATTCAATATTATTATGCTATGCTAGTAAAAGCTAGTTCTGAGGCGAAGAGCTTAAGTAAGAGAGCTAATGATTACTCTTCTAATATGTCAGCAGCAACACCAACTGCCTTCCTGGTATTTTACAGATTTAAGGCGATGAGCGATCAAGAAGCACAGAAATCTAGTGCCGAATGGAACGACCTAAAAAAGAGCTTACCCTCTGATGTACGATTAGCAGGAGAATACAATCATGCATGGGGTACAGAATATAATGGGTTCTTGCTGTTTGAAGCAGACAATACAAATTCATTTTTGGATTGGTGGTCTAGCTTTAAGGATAAGATTAGATGGTATGTAGATCAAACTCATACAATAGTGGCAAGAAGACGAACCTGAACCTATGATGTATTTCATTATTCCTATTCTTTGTCACTTTTTAAGTGCGTAACAAAATAAGATGTACAGTGCCGATGGGAAGAGAACCGCCTGCATCGTGTCTCTCTCAAATCTGCAAAATCTCATCTACAGAAGAGATAATTATTACTCCCGCACTTGATGAGCTACTTTCTGCTGCTACTGATCTTATGACAGTTATAACATCTTCGACTCTATGTTCATCTACTATTGTGACAACCGTCTTCCTATCGGAGTATGCCATTTTTGAACTGCCTACACCTCGTCCATAGGAAATCGTATACTTTTGACCTTTGCCCTTGCCTTTTGAATCATAGTATGTTGCCGCTAACTTTAGTGATCCTATAGCAGTTAGCACTGCATCAAGTTTTTCAGAGCTGATAATTGCTTCAATCCTTTTCTTGTGAGATAAATGAGCTCCTCCTTCATTTTGTTCGGGTCTGAGAGTAGAAGACTGGGGTGATCTCAAGGCTCGCTCTCCAATTTCAAATGGTAGTGATGAGGACTCAGCTTTACTCTTATTTTCTTTGTTATTTTTATTAGTATTCCTGGCATCTTTGTCTTCCATGTATCTACTATTCTAAGACCCATCTTATTTTCTTACCGAAAACAAATGTAGTCGTATATAAGTTAGCCTCTAGCAGAAATAGTGGCACATGAAATATTAGTAATTTTTATAAAATAGAAGAAACATCCACTTGTCCTTTTTTAATGCCTGGATATTACAGCTCCGATTGCATCAAATGACTAGACGTAATTTGTAAGTAAAGGTGTAAGCAAGTTTCATAAAGACTAATATTCTAACGGAGAAGCAATCGTAAAAGGGAGATCCTTCATAACCATTGGTTCTGCAGACATTACTCATGCCGGCGATGTCGATACTTTTATTCCTGTTTGCCTCCTTAATCACCGCATCGTTAATGTTGCAGCAATCGGTGCTTGCTTTGGATCTATATGATGACTTTGAGGGTCCTACATACACAATAGGAGATAATCAAACATCTCCAAACGGCAAGTGGTTTAGCAAATACAATGGCTTCGGCTCATCCGGTACCGTTACAATAACAACCCCGACACCAACGGGTAATAATAATACAGTATTTTATGAGGAACCAAAAGCTTCAATGAGTCCCAATGAGACCCACTCTGCATTAACTCTGACGACTCAAACTTATGAGGATGTGGAGATGAACCTAAAAGTCAAAACGAGCAAGCATTTGAGACAAAACTCTACACCAAATCCTTGGGAGGTGGCTTGGATTGTGTGGAGGTTTCAAGATGATTGGCACCATTATTATTTTATCTTCAAGCCTAACGGAATCGAACTTGGTAAGAAGCAAAATGAGAATCAAGCAGAACAGCAAATATTCTTGTATACTGCAAACGAACCCAAATTGAAATTAGATGTATGGAACACTTGGCATATTAAAATGTCTGGCAACCATATACAAATATGGCTGGAAACCGCGGATGGATCATGGCAAAGAGTTGTTGATTATTACGACAACATGCCAATAGTAGGCCCAGGCAATATTGGACTGTATACAGAGGATGCACATGTGCAATTTGATGATGTTTACATAGCCTGTACGAATCGATGATCCATTATCTACTTCAGACTCAATTATTTCTAATAAACTTGTTAACCATTGAACCATACTGAGCGTTATAGGTGAAATGATTATTACATGCAGTTTGCAGATATTTACAGCATAGCTATTTGTAGGTTCCCTGAATAGTTTTTAGCCTCAATAGATTATCTGCAATATCTACAGACTGTCGACCCAATACCAGTAGGGGTATCACGCATTCTTTAGGGTAGAATACTTTGGTTGAATCAGTTAAAATTATGTTAAAGGAGTACGGCAATAAAATCCATGGTTGATCAGGATAGGATAAACAGTTTTTCGGAGCGTATAGTTAAAGAAACAAACGCTGCATTTAGTTGCCTCAATCTATATCTGGGTCACAAGCTCAACCTCTTCAAAGCTATATCTGAGACAGCAGGGGGCTCAGTTACATCACTGGAACTTGCCAAGGTTACTGGCTGCTCTGAGCGTTATATTAGAGAATGGCTTGAATCCATGACAGCAGGAAAATATCTTGAATATGATTCAAAAACAGGACATTTTATTTTGCCAAAGGAACATGCCGTTGTTCTCCTAGAGCAAGATCACATATCATACACAATTCCATTTGTATGCTATGTCCCATCATTTGCATCTGTAATTGACAAGCTCGTTGAAGCATTTTGAAGTGGCAGTGGTGTTCCATTTGAAGCATATGGTCGAGATATCGTTGAAGCTATCGGAGTAGGGAATAGACCAATGTTTCTAAATTGGTATGTCCAGAAATGGATGCATGCAATGCCAGATGTAGAAAGACGTTTAAAAGATAGTGGAGGGCTAGTAGCAGACATAGGTTGCGGAACAGGGTGGTCAAGCATTGCAATTGCTCAAGGCTTTACTAGAATACGAATTGATGCAATAGATGTAGACCCTGCCTCAATTGAGGAGGCTCGACGAAATGCAAATAAAGCAGGTGTCTCAGAGCAAATTGCATTCTATCTTTCTCCAATAGAAGACTTTCATGCGAATAATGTGACAGACAAGAAATATGATTTGATCACTGCTTTTGAATGTATTCATGACATGCCTTATCCTGTAAAGGCCCTTGAAAAAATGCGTAATATGGTTGCTCGAGAAGGTGCAGTATTAGTCGCAGATGAACTAGTCGGAGAAACAATAGAGGAAAACAACAATAGTTTTTTGGGACATCTTTACTATAACTTTAGCGTACTGCATTGCTTGCCTCAGGCAATGGTATACCCGCATTCAGCTGCAACAGGGGCTGTAATGTCTGCATCAAAATTGGAAGACTATATCAAGAAAGCAGGATTTTCAAGATTAGAAGTACTTCCAATTGATAATCCTCTTTGGCGATTTTATCGTTTGTCGCCATGATGACAGGGATTTAGATGGATTCACTTCGAGCCTTATAAAAACTCATTTTTTTACGCCGATTGAACCTCTTCTTAAAGGTGTAGAGACCCTTTAAGGAGGATATGCGATGGACATTTATGAGAAATTGAGTTAAGTGATGCTATGATCTGTTAGCCTGATACAATTACTATTTTTCATTTTTGTGTTTATCAAGTCATTTTGCACAACAACATTTCACTATTGTTCTTGATTTTTTCTCTCTCTCTTTTTTCTCATCTTTCTTCAAAATTATATTGGTTGTCACCATCGAAGAATTAGATCCTATAACATCGCATCTCCTTTATCAAGTAAAAGTATAGCATAAAGTAGCCCAATATAGCTAACTCTTCCATCACCGTTGAATACCTTGATTCTATTGCCAATTCTAAATAGTCGTGCTATTGCCAGAAATATCCCTGCAATAACATTTCAAATTAAATTGAATCAGCAAAATCAATTACCAGCCCCGATATAGTGTGATGCATGCTGCTATTATAGGGTCTTGGCTTAGGTATGAAATTTCAGCGGCATTCACAATTATTGTGCATGAAATTCTAACGAGGCTTATAATGGATTTGGATGTCTGTTCTGAATATTAAATCGACATCCTGTATGGAATCCTGTTGATTATATGTATGCAAGAAAGCCCATAAAAGCGACATCGCCTATTTGAATGTCAGTAAAACTGTCATACTTCGAAAGGAGGTAATTTTTAGCGTCCATCCATACAGTTCTTCAATATAATGGACAGCATTGTGGCTTTGGTATAATGAGAAATAACAGAATTTTTGCACATTTATTTAAGGAAGAATCCGCAGATACTAATCTAAAATGCTACTTGAGGGGATTTGAAATGATAAACATGCTAAGAGATTGAGAAAATGACGGGCTAGGGCCCACCACCAAGTACGAACTTCGCTATTTCATTAATAGTCAGATTCAGAGTGACTTCTGAGCCGTCAAATCCTGCTACATGTTCTTTTGGTATAATGTATTGCCCTCTTGAACCAGTAGTTTCAACATGGATTGAATCACTCATGTGAGCAACTATGTTGCCTATGGGCTCACCCTCTTTGGACCTAACATTCTTGTTTACAACTCTATCCCAGTCTATTACTGGTGGTGGCTGTTGTTTACGTTCTGTCATTGGATTATTCTTTGATCATAAGCAATTTTAGAATTATGAACGACCCTTACAGAAGACAGGCCAGCTGCTGTACTGAGTGCGGTTATGAACTGATTGGCCAAGGGAATCTTGCTAGTGAAGAGGCTCTCTCGAACTGAGAAATATCCGCCCTAGTCATTTCTCAATACCTTACGCACATTGACAGATGCCGCTTGGGGAGAAGAGTCGTCCTCTTAGTCAGTCTTCTCGTACCACGTTTCCCTGCATAGCTAATGCTTCACCAAGTGACATTAACTGGATAAGATGAAAATAGCAAAAAGTCTATCTTGTTGATTGCATTAATTTTCATTCAATTAAAAGAATATAGTGTTAACTGCTCCTTGTTCGCAATAACCTTCTTCTTCTTCGTCGTTGTTGTTGGTGGTAGTAGATAACATCCACTACTCCATTTTACCTGCACCCAAGATATCTTCTTTATCTTCCGCCGGAATAGCTCGGCACAGAATACTTCGTCCTCCATAAATTATCGCTTGGAATTTCAAAATGAACCATTGTAGACATATTCTCTGATTTCTTTATCTTTTTTCTCTATCTTACTTTTTCTCTCCTGCTACTCCTCAAGCCGATTAAATCCACCTGTGATTAATTTTCTTCCGTGCGTGATTAGATCAAAGAACTCCTTCCCAAGTGGTTCAAGACTTTTGTCCTGCATCATCTCTGCATAGACATCTTGACAATGCTTGTAGTCTTTAAAGTATTGCTGCTCAATCCAAATTTCCTCATTATTTTCGGCACTAGCGAAGAGAGTCTTATCTATATTGTCCATGATGTCCATGCCGCTTTGTTTTGCCGAGTCTATTGTAGATTGAGTTTCATCCCTGCCAAGTTGATAGTATTCAACTCTTGCCCCATGTTTTCTGAACCATGGTATGAATTGCCTTAGGTTCTTTGTGAGGGCATCATGGTTCTTTTTAGGTACTGTGTAAATAAAGTGCTGGAGATAATTTTCAATCTCTTCTGAATCAAAAGAATGTCTTATTTTGTTTTCCATCTCACAGTATCTGTACTAGGTACAATAAATATGGCCAAGGGAGTAAAAGTATACGGGGTGCCTCTTAGCATACCACCATCATTATAGTCGTCGTCAGCTCTACTGATCCGTATTAGTAGCAGCGGAACATTACATAGTTGATTCTTTGAACCTTCTAAACCAAACAGGCAGATTAGTTTCATCAACAACCAGTGAAATTCACTTATCGGTCGTATGAAAGCCATTTTACATCCCACGTCCAAATAAATAAAATCTACGCATGTCGCACAAAAACTTCAAGTCTGAGGTAAATGACATTTTTTACTTTGTACATCTACAACGTGCCAATGCATATACATATCCTCAATGAGTATAGTGCAAACTTTTTAACTGACAAACTGGGCTCGATGCATATGCATCGATGCATGGCTCTTTTTTGCTCTAGAACCCGATAATCTCTTTGGTGACTAATAGCAATATAGACCTGTGGATAGATTCGCTTGGGGTTCTGGCACTATACTTCTTGTCTGATGAATTTACCGAGAGCTAAAAGCGAATGATTATGATAACGGTTCTGTAAAGCAATTGAACCTTTGGACGATAAATATTGCATGATACTAAGCGAGCCCTATCTATCTACCCATCTATCTATCTACTATTAGGCATATTTTGGCATTGGATATAGTTTATGATCTTTCCTGTATCTCTTCCAGCAATCTTGGTGAAAGAACTTTAGAACATCTAGCCATGGAATATCAATATTTATGCCGCAGTAATTACAAATTCTACCTTTATCAGCGTCCCACAATAGGTGCCCTGTCCACCCCTGTTTATTGTAGATTGTTTCATTCTGGGTCTTCTCCAAAACGTAAATTATGGCATAAGGAACAGTTAAGCGTTTCAGAATCAGTCCATATATTTTTTCTTTCATCTATATCCTTATCAACCTGTGCTCGAATCTTTTTGTTCATCACCACTGCGTATTATTTTGTTTTTTTATTTTCTTTGTAGATACTCTTCTAATTGTTAGGATTGTGTCCTTTTCTGCCCTAGGATTGCATGTTGTTTTAGTGTATATGCATATGCCAAAAGTAGTCTAATTATCCGATGAACTCATGTATTCGGATGATGTCGATAGTGCTTTTTGCGGATGTATATGTATCTCAGCAATCATCTATCTTCTATAATATTACGTAAAAGGTGTAATTTATCAGGCGTGAATAATAATAAGAGAAGAATGAAATAAAAAGAGTCTTTATGATAATGATAGAATGGAGGTAAGGATGCTACAGATTGCCATGGATAGAATTATCAAAGGAGGCAGAAAGTAAGCTTACGACCCTAGTGGAATGTCTTAACTTAGAGAATGAATCTACAGTAATTAATGAATTATTTTACAAATTTGTGTTAGATCAAGAGCCTGAGAAAAGGAGAATGATGATGGCGGTTTATCAGATGAATGTGAAGAATACTATGAGCCAACATTAAAGGAGACGGATATATGCACTTGACGTCTTCAAAGTGTGTACATCCTAACGCTATCTAAAACTTGCCAAAGATGGTACGTATAGGTTCTAGAAATTAAACCATTATAAGACCAAATTTTCATTTACGTTTTTATCATCCAACCGTAACAGTTGATTCTGCTTCTTCTTTATGCAGATCGCCTTGTTCACTATAAGCAACCTTATAATCTTGAAACATTGACTGCTTTATGTTATCGGAAAGGTTTTGAAGTTCTTCATTGTCATTTAGTTGGTTCTTTCTTTTGGGCTCGACTCCAAGTGATTTTAATTCATTTTTTAAGTATTCTCTGTCGCTGGTATGATCGTTTTCAAATACCTCTGAGGATCGAGACTTTTCGTGCATTGTAACGACGTATTAGTCGCAGATTATATTTAATAGCTCCTTAGTTAAATTCTAGAGTCTGAATACAGATTTATAATTTGCACAGATGATGAAGAGATTGTATAGCGTCAGAGAATAATACAGTTGCACGGCCAGGCCCCGCTTACAGCACTGAGCAATAATAATATCTAATCTTTCTAAACCTTGACTTCATTGCCTTCTTGGCTTCTTTATTTCAGCTTCTAGACACCCACCTTGACGTCTGTGTTGGATTTGAATTGCTTTAGCTTCGCTCATCGTGCTACAGAATTGCTTTAGACTATGACGTTCGCAGATCACTCTATAGCCCATACAAGTCCATTCCTATGAATATAGATAATTGTGTCTTTTAGCATTTGTACCAATAACTTCTGAAACATTTCTCTGCTGATGTTATATCTGATAAAGCACACGGCTTCATCTATGATGAAGCCTACTGACAATGTAATAATATGTCCCAACTGCGGTGACGGCCAGAAGATTGTTGATGTCGAGTCTGGTGAGCTAATTTGTACTAAATGCGGCTTTGTCATTCATGATAGAGTAGGTGACATCCATGAAGACTGGAGCACACTTGCTACCGAACCCAGCAGCAAATTGAGGACAAGTCCTACCTCATTAGCCCGTTCTGGTATGGGTCTTTCAACCATCATCGGAAGGCCTGACAAGAGCGCTGGCAGCGGGCTGAATGCAGCAATGCGTTCAACGTTTGACAGGTTGCGGACATGGGATTTTCGGGTAAAAGGCCAAGATGAACGAAGCCTCCGACGTGCATTCTTTGAGCTGGACAGGTTGCGGAGTATTATCCAATTGTCAGATGCGATAGTTGAAAAGACTGCTTATATATACAGGCGAGCGCAAGAACGAGGCCTTGTTCGAGGGAGAACAATGCGGGCAATCCTTGGCGCAGCCATTTATATAGTCCAGCGGGAGATGGGCATTTCCGGCACCATGGACGACATTATCAAAGCTACAAACACAAAAGAAAAAGACCTGGCTAGAGCCTACCGGATACTTTTGCGCGAGTTGGACCTTAAGGTTCCGATGCTTGACCCAATCAAGTGCGTCTCTAGGGTAGCGAACAAGGCAGACATCAGTGAGCGCACAAAGCGTCGGGCAATGGACATGATCCACGTTGTTATAAAAAGTGGTCAGGCAGCAGGAAGGGATCCTATGGGGCTTGCTGCTTCAGTATTGTATCTTGCTTGTGTCGGCAGTAATGAGCCAAAGAGTCAAGCGACGATAGCACAGGCAGCAGGCGTCTCAGAAGTAACATTGAGGAAGAATCAGCGGATTATTACGGGTATACGACCGACGGAGACCATGTTGTAAGCGGCCACCGTATATTCTTGTTATATGACAAAATAGCCTATAGCGCATTCCTTTCGTCGCATTAAGCAAAGAGATTTACTAGTTGCTGGTGTATTTTCTCATTTGCCAAGACAGCGTAGGAGAATCTTGTGTTGACATCTAGATTGGATTCTAAGGTCGAACCGTCTTCTGAATATATTTGGGCTCCTGCCTCTTTTGCTATCCGATAGCCAGCTGCAACATCAGTGGGCCTGATCTTGCCTCGTAAGTCTATATATGCGTCTAAGAACCCTCGTGCAACATAGCACATTTCCAGTGCGTTTGCACCAAACTGTCGGGTGTGAGTAGCCTTTGCAATGACAGGAGCAAGGCGCTCAACCATCTCAGAGTTAACTCCTGACACATTAATGCCAATTGTAGAGTCTGAACTAGCTTCTGGCTTCGCGTAGATTCTCTCTCCGTTTAGAAATGCCCCTTTATTTTTTGAAGCATAATAGATATCGCCTCTTGCAAGATCAATTATAGCTGCATCGGCCACTGCGCTCAGGTAAAAGTCGGTTGCAAAAGCTACCGAGCAACAGAAGAAAGGTATACCACAGACGGCGTTTGTTGTACCGTCAATTGCATCAATAATGACATATCCATCTTTTCCCTCAATCTTACCGCATTCTTCGCCAATTATTGTGGCCTCAACCCCACCCTTTCTTATAACATCGATCACAGCCTCTTCAGCTATCAAATCGATTCTACGCGATATATCACCCCCTGCGCCTCTGCCCATCTGCCTACTACCCTCGGTGCTCCCAGCAAGACCCTTTGTCCTCTCGTAGACCTGCTGGCATGCTTCTTTTAGAATATCGATTATCATGATCATTGCAGCATCCTTAAAGCAGACTCAATAAAAGATTATGTCTTCGCATACAAGGGGCGCTATAAGGTGTTGTGCTTGGTCTAACTCTTCCTCTTTCAATTTAAAGAGAATATTGGGCAAATGCTTATCATCCTAAACGAAGTAAATCCTAAGGCAGGGTTTCTCTGACACTATACTAACAATGGTTGATTACTCTCGTAACTGCGGCCGAGCCCATTTAATGCATTTATTTTGAATGCTTTGATAAATCTCCTCTTCGTCTAATGTCTAAGATTATATCATAGAGCCGACAATTATATACTATGTTAGCAAATCCTGTCCCTTCTTCTCAAAACTATGATACCAGTTTGATAGAGCGACTGTTATACAGACTGGCAAAAAGATGGGTTGCAGGCTATAGTGCTAATGAAGCGATGGGGACAGCGCTTGACGCAAACCGTCATGGAATGTCTGCGATCCTAAACTTTCTTGGCGAGGATATCAGAGATTCCAAACTGGTTGACATAACAGTTACCCAATATTTGTTGTTAATGGACCTCATCAATGCAAAGAAATTACATGGGTGCGTATCGGTAAAACCTACGCAGATTGGCCTAACAATTGACTATGATACATGTTTGCAAAATTTCCGCAGACTTGCTGCAAAAGCTAGAGAAGTTGGGCAATTCATCTGGCTAGATATGGAGTCAGTAAAGTCCACAGAGGACACAATTGCTATCTATCTAGATCTATACAAGCAATACAATATGATAGGAGTAGCAGTACAATCATATCTGTGTAGGAGCGCAAGTGACCTTTTACACATTATTGAATATGGCGGTAAGGTAAGGCTTGTAAAAGGCGCATATCACGAATCCAAAGAGCATATCTTTGTGACAAATGAAGAAGTCAACGCCAATTATTTGAAGTTGATGCTGATGCTCTTTGAAAGCAACAATTATTTCGCCATTGCAACTCATGACTCTTCTCTCATCGCTGAAGCAACCAGAATGGGCAAGAATACCAGTTTTGAATTTCAGATGCTGAAGGGTATCCGAGATGAACTAAAAATCGATCTTATTACAATGGGGTTTACAGTGGCTGAATACATCCCTTATGGAAGTCAATGGCTTCCATATTCTGTGCGAAGAATAATGGAACGAAAGCGCAACTTGCTGCTACTAGCTAGGTCGCTCATCTAACAACGAGAGTATAGATAGATAATGATTTTATTTTGGGATTGAGAAAATTTATTGAGTATCGCCCAATTGTATATTAAAATTTTTATCCTGCAGCCAGTAACTTTAGCCTATGCGATGAAGGGACGAAGAAGAAGTCGCAATAGTGTCATCCCCCTGAAGGCTTGAAGAACTCACTATTCTGTTAGCCGACTTCTTCTTGATTCTGTCCAATGCAGTTTCAAAGTGCTTAATTGAGATCCTCAGTTTAGTATCGCTTTTTTGGCTGACGTGATCCTTTATTGCACCCATAGCGGCTGCATTTACTAGCGCTGCAATATCTGCTCCAGTCATGCCTTCTGTCATGTCTATTAACTTGTCAAGGTTTACATTCGATTCTAGCGGCCTTTTCTTAGTATGTATCTGAATTATTTGTTTTCTCGCCTCTTTATCCGGAGCCGGCACTTCAAGTATCCTATCAAACCTTCCCGGACGCAAGAGTGCTTCGTCAATGATGTCAGGCCTGTTTGTTGCACCAATCACCACAACGCCCTTTAGGTCTTCCAAGCCGTCAAGCTCTGTCAGCATCTGACTAATAACTCGCTCTGTAACATGTCCATCACCTTCAGAACCTCCTCCCCTCCTAGGTGCTATGGCATCTAGCTCATCAAAGAATATCACACAGGGAGCAGCCTGTCTGGCCTTCCTGAAGACTTCTCTGACACCTTTCTCTGACTCGCCAACCCATTTGCTTATCAACTCCGGCCCTTTGATGCTGATGAAGTTAGCTTCAGATGTGGCTGCCACTGCCTTGGCTATCATGGTCTTGCCAGTTCCTGGAGAACCATGGAGAAGAATTCCTTTTGGTGGTTCTATGTTTGCTTCCGCAAATAGATCTGCATGTTTAAGAGGCCACTCTATTGCTTCTGCTAATTCTTCCTTCACTTGATCTAATCCGCCAATGTCATCCCATCCTACGTTTGGTCTTTGTACTAACACTTCTCGCATGGCAGAGGGCTGTACATCTCTTAATGCTTCGTCAAAGTCTTGCTTCGTGATCTTGATTTTATTTAATATTTCAGCTGGGATCTTGGGTTGGTCTAAGTTGATCTCTGGAAGTATCCTTCTCAGCGAGCGCATAGCCGCCTCTTTGCTTAAAGCTTCTAGGTCTGCACCCACAAATCCATGTGTGACCTTCGCAATCGATTCCAGATTTACATCACCTGTAAGTGGCATGCCCCGGCTGTGAATTAGGAGGATGTCTAATCGACCCTGTTCATCAGGTATGCCGATATCGATTTCTCTGTCAAACCTGCCTGGCCGCCTAAGTGCAGGGTCAATCGCATTTGGCCTATTCGTTGCGCCGATAACTACAAGTTTGCCCCTTGACTTTATGCCATCCATCAATGTAAGAAGCTGGGAAACAACGCGCTTTTCTACATCTCCTGAAACTTCTTCTCTTTTGGGCGCAATAGAGTCAATCTCGTCAATAAAGATGATCGAAGGCGCATTTTGCTCAGCCTCTTTGAAGATTTCCCTTAGGCGCTCTTCACTCTCCCCATAGAATTTACTCATAATTTCTGGTCCGCTGATAGAGTAAAAATTGGCGTTTGTTTCACTGGCCACAGCCTTTGCAAGCAGCGTTTTCCCTGTTCCAGGTGGACCGTGAAGCAACACCCCTTTTGGAGCCTCAATCCCGATCCTGTCAAATATCTCAGGATGTCTTAAGGGGAGTTCAATCATTTCCCTAACTTTCTGAACTTCATTCTTCAATCCACCAATATCCTCGTAGGATACTCTTGGAACGCCTTTGGCTGCTGTCTTAGGAACAGAGCCGATAACGAATTCGGTATTGCTGTCAATCAATGATGCTGTGTCAGCTGGCGAAGTGTTGCTGACGGCAAAGCCTATTCTTCTGCCCATGATATTTAGAGGAATTATGTCACCTCGGGTAACAACCCGTCCTTCAAGCAGTTCAGGAAGATACTCTTCAAGCCCTACAATGTTTAGCTCCTCTGTAGGCGCCAAAATTACTTGCTCAGCCTTTTTCACATTAACCTTACGCACTTTTACAGTGTCGTCAATTCCAATCCCAATATTGTTGCGAGTATATCCATCAATTCTGATAAGTTTTTTGCCATGGTCATCACTCTGACTTGACCAGAGCAACACATAACTTTTCTTTTTGCCTGATATTTCAATAACATCTCCTGTTGATAGCTCCATCTCGTCCATTACTTTTGGATCTACCAAAGCCATTCCCCTACCCACAAATTTGGGGTTAGTCTCAGCTACTTTTAGTGAAACTTTATTGTCACCATGATTATCATTATTATTGAAATTTTTCATTTTCATTTTTCACCTCTAAATAAAAATGTAGTGGAAATGATTATTCTACTCCACTTTGACTTCTCTTGCCCTTGGCTTTGGAGGAGCCTTCAGTTTGATCTTTAGTTCCAAGATACCATTTCCATAGGTAGCTTTTGCAGAGGTCTCATCCAGCGCAACATTTACTGGAATATCTGTGTGGTACTTCTTCTCTCCCTTTTCTGCATGTATAGAAACATACTCTTCTCCGACATTAACCTTGATATCTTGCTTCGTGACTCCCGGCATTTCTGCAGTAATAGTCAATGTACTCTCTTTGTCGTCTAGTACTGTATCAACCAGAGGTTCTCTAGTACCACTTTGTTCTACCAGTCCTCTAGATGATGGTTTGACGTTGCCAAATTCCCTTACACGTGGCTTGCCGTTTGGTCCTACGGTTATCTGGTACCCGTAGTAATAGGGGCCTTGGACAACCATATCAGATGGGCTGGTTTCTCTGATAGTCCTAAACATTCTGTTCAGCATCTCTTCTGCTTCCGCAAACTCTCTGTCGATGCTTTCAAACATTCTCCTTCCGAATCCAATGTCCCAATCTCTTGACATTTTGTTGGTCACCAAGCCTATGTAATGGGCATTACATTATATAATTTTTTTGGTCAATAGCAATACTTTTATTACTAAACTATTAATTTATTACATTAAGGACAATGTACTCTGATGCAGTGTCGGTTCCAGAGGCTATACGGAGGGTTCTTACAAATGAGCATGTTTATATGCAGGCGCTAGTGCTAGGTATTGCAAACTATACTGCATTAGCTGAAAGAATAAAACCTGAAATTGAAAGATTAATTGGTTCCAAAGCTAATCTAAACACTATTGTAGTTGCTATCAAAAGATTTGCAGATGCGCTCGAAGTGAAGAGTCAACAACAGCAGCAAAATAGCAGTACCAATGTAACAGCAACAAAAGCAAAGATGTCATTAACAGACAGTATTATAGACATTGATTTTGAAAAGGAAAATAACGATGACGATAATGATGCTTTGGCAAGTATTTTAGACGAATTCTTTGAGCAAGACAGTCGATATAATCTATTTCAAACTAACAGTCATTTTTCCCTGCTGACCGAGGATGCCGACGAAATTAGAAGGATGGTTGCTGATGCAATACAGAAATTCGATGGCAAAATAAGAGAAGGTCTTTCCAAAATAACTGTATCCTTGATTCCTGATTATCAGAGCAGATATCAAATACTATCGCTTGTTTCCAATATATTATACAACCATAAAATCCCGATACATAGCGCTTTTCTAACCAGAAATGAAATGGTATTGATATTGAGTGATAAGGATGCTGCAAGGGCGTATGACTTAATCAGAATGAACTTAGGATAATGATTTTGAAGTTGAGGATCATGTTTCTCTTATAGCAAAGAACTAACAGAAAATGCCTCTTTTTTGATTTAGTGTGTTAGCAGTACTTCATGAGGTAATAGGAACTCATAGTCCAATTACATACCAGACTATTCAAACCGTCAGAATTTTGTTATCATTTCAAATGCTTAAACAATAGTTGTACAGCATCCTTATCCATCTTGCTTTTCATGCTAGTGATGATAGATCTTAGGCTAGATTCTTTTTTATCTATCAAATCAGATAGTTCTGAAACTGACCTTGGTGAGTCCATTAGTATTTTGTAGAGAACTTTTCTTTCTCCACTATCAAAGCTATCCATGCCAATTTGGTGAAGCTTATGAAGAACCAATTGCTTCAGCGCTCTCGATCATTTAAGCGTGATTCTAAGTTTGAGATTTCTTGCTCTATTCGTGCCAAGTTCTGCTATAGTAATGAAAGTGCCTCTCAAGGTAGTATTCTATTATAAAATTCGCAGACTGCTATTCTTATAGTATATTATTCTTATAGTATTATAACTGGTTTTTCTGCTTAATTATAAGTCTAGATATGTGCCCCAATCATTTAGCGCAATTCCTACTCAAATGACTAGGACCTAATCATATCTTTTATAAAACCTATCAGTTCATCATATGACATAGTGAAGAAAATTGCAGGGGCTAAATAAAGGAACTGATGTAGATACCTCTTTGTTAGAGACTTTTGAACGAGAAATATGGAGCAAAATTCCTCATTTGAAAGAAGGATCAGCAGGAGGAGGGGGAGAAGCAAAGATTGTTAACCCGACACCTCTGATCGACATTACTCAAGATTTGAAGCAGTGTGCAAGAGTTGAGTATGGCTTGGATCTTGCCGATAATGATCTGCAAGTTTTCGGTAAATTCGATTCAAATTTGCTTGCAGGCTCCATCAAAGTGAGGCCTGCAATTGGCATAGTTCATGATGCCATTTTATCAGGGAAACTAAAGCGAGGACAGACAATAATTGAAGCGACCTCGGGTAACTTTGGGATCGCTCTGGGGCAAATTGCTAGGCTTGGCCTAGATGTCGTCACTCTTGTATCTAGAAAGCTTCAGGAGGGGGTATTTGAGGAGTTGAGAAATGAGAAAACACGAATCATTAATCTAGATATGGATATTTGCCCTGCGCCAGGCATGAAGGTCAATCCGAATCTTTTGGCTGCAAAAGCAACAGCATCTAACATACGCTCTCAGCTGACTGAAATCGGATTAGACTCTGACATTTTTGACAAATCACGCTCCGAAATAGAAGAACTTCTAGCAAAGCAGGACATAATAAACTTGGCAAAGCTCCTCGCGAGGATCTATGGTTGCTTTTGTCCTGAACAGTATGACAACGAACTGAATGTTGAAGTACATAGAACTGTGACCGCTCCGGAGATAGATCAGCAACTAGTTGAACAAGGCCATTCGCTGTCTGAATTTAAAGTTGTATGCACTTTTGGTACTGGCGGTACCTCCGGTGGCTTGAGCAGATACTTAATGGAAAAATATGGAAAAAAGTCGCTACATGTAGTCTTTCCACTTAGTAATCAAGATGTTGCAGGGATAAGAACGAAGGGAAAAGCAGCCGGCTTGAAATTCTATGAGCCGGAACGGTATGCAGGACAGCATGAGGTAGATTTTGGACAGGCAAAACGTCTGTTGAAGTTTTTCGTAAATAAGGGATATGACATAGGTGAAAGCAGCGCTCTTGCGCTTTACGCAGTTATGCAGATGGCTAATTTTGGCGGGGATGCGGGGAAAAAGTTTGTTGTAATAATTGCGGATGGAATACAAAAGTATAGAAAGAGCATAGAAACCCTGCAGGAGACACGAGAGGATCGTCTAGAAGTTCCTTTGGAGGAAGCAGCGTCAAATATCAGAAACTATGACAGGGTTATTTGGATTCATACCATGTATACTCCTCGTAAAGAAGGAATAGAATTAATTGCGAATTCGCTAGGCGTTGATAAAAGCAAGATCTCTGTACCAAAAGCTAGTGACGTGGAACGGCTATTAGCAACTCAAAAGATTCCAGAGGAACTAGATAGTGCACTTAGTAGCAGTAGTGATGGTGGTGGAAATAATAACGGCAAAACATTGCTCGTCTGTATGATGGGTAATACTTCTCTCAGAGCTGCTGAAGTACTTGCAGAAAAAGGTATTGTAGCTGAAAGCTTGACCGGTGGAATTTCAGCACTTTCTCAGGATAAAGGCAAGGAAATTTCTGAATTAGTACGAATGGCGACAGAATAAAACCCTACAATATCCCAAGACGTATATCTGTCGGTATCTAATTGGAGCAGACAGCAATAGCATATGTTCACCGGTTCCAAATTTTCGATTCGTAAACATGCACTCTATATGATTTTTCATAGCGTGTGGTGGGCTTATTCTTTTCGAACACTATTCTTTTGAAGTCTTTATGGCAATGCTCAAAATGAATTGTTTCCTTCCTTACATTTGCCCAATCTGGTATTTACTTCTCATTGAATGACTTGACTGCTGATAAACTAACAAGAATGAAAAATATTGATTGAGCTAATCTACAATAATAGTTTGGCTTTGCTCTCTCATGAATTCCGACAGGTAATGAGGCCCTCCAGCACCTTTACCTCTAGTACCGGAGTCCTTCCATCCTCCAAATGGCTGACATCCGACCAGGGCACCCGTTGTGGCGCTTGCACGCCTGTTAACATAAACAACTCCTGCTTCAATGTACTCCAAGAACCTTTTGACCTCTTCATTATTCTTAGTAAATAATCCCGCTGTCAACCCGTATTCACTGTAGTTTACATGTTTAATAGCGTCATCAAACTGCTCGTAGTCCGTAGCACATAGGATGGGAACAAACATCTCTTCTTTAAAGAGACGATGCTTTCGTGGGAGACCAACAACAATTGTCGGGTCGACGTAATAGCCATACTTTAAATTGTCTTCCTTTCTGACAGCACCACCAACAAGCACTTTGCCATCTTTCTCTGCTACTTTTATGTATTTTCGATATTTCCTGTAAGCCTCTTTATTGGCAAGTGGACCAACAAAGGTATTGGAATCAAGCGGACTTCCTATCGGGAGGTTTTTTGTCTTTTCTACAAGCCGTCTGAGAAACTCATCTCTTACTTTCCTGTGAATATAGACTCGAGAGCATGCGCTGCATTTTTGTCCCGAATAGCCAAATGCTGCTTTGAGGACACCTTCAACTGCCTTATCGATATCTGCAGTTTCAGTCACTATCACTGGGTTCTTACCTCCAAGCTCCGCAATCAGCAATTTGGGTCTTGTCTTGCCGATTTCTTTTGCCATCTGGAAGCCAATTTCCCTAGAACCAGTAAATACAATACCTGCAACATCTTTGTTACTGACAAGTTCACTGCCTATTTTGTCACCAGGCCCGATCATTAGATTGAACACACCGTCCGGCAACCCTGCCTGCTTGAATATTTCTGCAAACTTCCGTGCAATTATTGGAGTATTACTTGACGGTTTGGTTACCACTGTATTCCCTGTGATTATAGCCCCTGTGGTCATGCCCGTAAAAATGGCAGCTGGAAAGTTAAAGGGAGCAATCACCCCCCATACTCCATAGGGCTTCATGACGCTCATACTTCTTTCGTTTGGATAAGCACTTTTCATTATTGTTTCAAACCCGTTATTTTCTTCTATTGCTTCAGAATAATAGCGCAGAAAATCAATGGCCTCATCGATGTCTGCTATCGCCTCATAACGATTCTTACCATTCTCAAATGTAACCCAAGCAGCCAGCTCAAACTTGCGATCGGCAACAATGTCTGCTGTAACTCTACATATGCGTACTCGCTCCTTGTACTCTGTTAAGGCCCACTGCTCAAATGCTTTTTTTGCAGCTGCTACCGCCTTCCTGACATGGCTTACGTTCCCAACAGGAAGATATCCAAGCACTATTCTAGTATCGATAGGTGAGGTATGAACTACCCTATCCTCTGTCGTGACCTCGCTTCCGCCAATTATCATTGTGTAAGTTCTACCAAACTCCGATCTTATCTGTTCAAGGCCCTTCTCGTATCTGTCATGAAATTGTCCTTCTGCCTTTTCCATCATAAATTTCTGCAGAGTGTGTTCGTTTGAGAACATCTACACGCTAATATGATTCAAAGAACCTTAAAAATCCTGAGTTAGCGGATAGATACTCTGTATAATGCTTCACTTTTTGCTCATATAGTGTAGTGATTATGTGCTGTAAACCAAATAGGATCTGATCCTTCTATTGTTACTATAATTTCTAGTAAGGAGATGATTACATAATTAGTTAATAGCAATGGCACATATCGCAGGTTTGTAACCCTTACCCTCTTCTAAAGGTGCTAGGCTGGTTATATCCATCTATCTTGACGTTGGCTTCATTAAAGATAAGATGTGGTGATATTGACTCTACAACTTATAATAAACCAAAGAATTTCTTTTCTAAAAGAGCAAATTAACCACGAGAACAAACCAGAACTAAACAAAATGTTCTAAATGTAGATACAGATGCCATTAGATAAGCTACAGAAGATCGTCTTCTGAAGTTCAAGTGTCTGTGGGCTTGTAGGTTGTCTGCTCTCTTCGCATGAGTCTACCTATTTTTTGCATAACTACTGGCTCTGGTCGTCTGTTGGATAGAATATCAGGATAATAGAGCCATTTGAGGGACCTACCAAGTAGCACAAGTGTCAGATTGTAGATGCCTATCCATATGCAAGGGGCCAACGTCTTCGAGCTTTCTGTATCTGTCTAGAAAGGCTATGATGTCTTGCCGTTCTAATTCTCTGAATGACTTATTATTTTGATTATTTTTTATAGGATCCACCAAATTTTTTAAAGTTATGATGGTAGTTTGTCTGTAATTATTGATAGATGGATCTCAGAGTTCATTGAAAGGATATAGCCTATTATTATAGCAGCGTTCTCTCGTGAGATCTTGGTGAGTAGGTGCTCACGGATATAGGAGTGTAGGCCTGCAGTTGCTATGTCTAGCTTGCGTTCAAAAACTACAGGATCTTCTCTTTCTTCATTTCCTCCTTCTCTTACAGTGGTTGTTGTTGTTGTAGTTGCTGGCGTTAGAGGCGTTGTTGTTTTGATCAATCTATCTGAGAAGGATGTATGACTTCCTTGCTTATAATGCAGTATGCATTTCAATATTATAATTTGTAGTGTAGCACAAGCTCGCCGCCCTTTTTTCTCTCTATTTTCTTGAGCTGCAGCCTAATGCTTTGGGCGATTTCATCAAATCCATCTCCCTCAACAAGTGTCGTTGCCAGCCTCCCGCCGGCTATTCTTGGGGCAATTGTTATTGTCAGCTCGTCGACAAGCCAAAGATGCAAGAGTGACCAGTTAAGCTCGCCTCCGCCTTCTACTAATATTTTTTTTAAACCCATCTTCTCCAGCTTATGAAATAGTAGTTTGAGGTTAACCCCATGCGGCACAGCAGCGCTTTGTCCTTTTTTGCCTTCACTTATGACGAGTACTTCTGCTCCCATGTCTCTTAGCTTGGTTATCTTTTCGTCTGGGGCCTTATCTGTGACAGCTATAATAGTCTTGACCTTAGACGCAGTATGAATTATTTGGGAGTCAAGAGGGATCCTACCTTTGCTATCAACTATAACCCTAGCAGGATTCGTACCCTTCGCTAGTCTTACTGTAAGCCTTGGATTGTCTGCTAATATTGTAGAGATACCTACTACTATGGCGTCGACAGAAGCGCGCAGTTTGTGAACTCTTATAAGATCTTCTCTTGAAGAAATTTTTGAATCCCCACTTGATGTTGCTATCTTGCCATCAACTGTCATTGCGCTATTGATTATTACTTTCAATCCACAAATCGCCCATCGATCATAACTGCTGTGATAGAGCTTTGGCTCAATCTATGAACGATTGATGCGTACGGATCATGCATTGGATAGAGGTCAACATGTTTTTTGTCAATAAATATTAGATCTGCAGCACGTCCTGTCTCTATGCAACCTGTATTGAGTCTTAAAATTTGTGCCGCATTTATGGTCGCCATCTTCAATACTTCTCGTGCTCTTAACATCTCACCCTCAGTCGCCCTTGATGCCTTCCAGATATAATCCAGTTCCCTCAAAATGTCTGGAGAATTTAACATAACGTTGTCCGTTCCTACGGCTACAAGGCAGTTTTGCTTAAGCATCTGACCAACCCTTGGAATACCAGCGCCAAGAACACCATTAGCCCTAGGGCAAACTATAATACCTGTCCCACGTTTTGCAACCAGTGAGATTTCGTTCTCTGTTGCTTTTGTCATATGTACTACAAAGTCTGGCCTTAGATGTTCCATTATTCTGTCTACTTCGCTTCTGCCAGTATTCACTTTGGCGAATTCAACTGTTTCTTTTGACTCTGCAGCATGTATTGCGAGCAATTTTTTTCCTGCAAGTTGCCTGTATTGCGCGAGAGTCGTGTCAGTGTTTTCATTTGCGCCGCTTATTCCAAGCCCATCTGCCAACTCAACTACCTCTTCAGCCCGCTCTTCTCTTTCGGGCGGGAGGCCTGCTGAATCCTTTGGGTCGCTATAATAATTTATCCTCCCAAGCGCAATGCATTTTATCGGCAGACCTTCAATTGCATCCTTCAGGAGCCTTATCCCTTCCACTTCATCTTCACGAAAGTCTGCAAATGCAACAATCCCATTTTTCATCATTGAAATTGCTGAATTCCTGATGAATGTCTTTAGATGCTCTGGCAGACTCTTTTGCAGAATCTTCTTCTTGACCCCGAAAACAGGATGGACTCGTTCATTGAGCCGCTGCTCCACAGCAATATCCTTTGCTATTGAATCACCAATATGAGTATGTGCATTGATTAATCCTGGAACGATGATGAATTCCTTCGCATCCATCTTCCTGCTGGAGCCTTCATATACCCCAGCAACGGCGCTCTTTATCTTGCCATCTTCAATCTCAATGTAACCCTGATCAACATATTCTAGGTCTCTGCCCAAAAGAAGGCTAACGTTTGTTATTGCTAGGGACATTGTATCTCATATATTGTTTGGATTTTTCCTACCTCACGCAGGTCTCTAATTGTGTCAAGGGCCCTAGTAGCGGCTTCTGCTGCCTTTCTGCCTGTCCTGCCGATTCCTATGCCACAATTGAGCTTGATACCATTTCCCGCTGTTACCTTCTCCAACACCTCTTCAGCCTGCTCTTTTGTCATACCATTAGAAATTACCATCATGTTGTCGCCACCTAGAAAGAATGCAAGCGAATTATACTTGAGAAATTCTTCTGCAAGGCGACTATAAATCTTCATGACAAGTGCAGTCAGTTCATAAGGCGACAACCAGTTGCCAACCTTTGCGGAGCTATCTATATCAATATGCATTATTTGCGCTATGTCTGAATGATGCTGCACACCACCAAAAATTCTAGCCTTGCTGTCAAGCATTGTTTCCTCTTTTCTTGTACGGTAAGCATTCAGGTTTGCTTCAAATGCAGTCTTTCCTGAGCCAATTGTCATAGACATTAGCATATTGTCGTATAACTTTGTAAGCTCATGTTGTATGTCTAAATGATCATTAACACCAAGACCATTTGTTATAGCAAAATATTCATCGAACCTGTTGAAGAAAACGATGCTGTCTCTTTCTGAAAATAGCTTTTGTACATCATGATAGATCCTTGCTTGCAGCATCTGAAGCTGTGCTTCTCTATCACTTCCTAGAGTAAGTGTCCAGTGTCCGTATCCTTCAATTCTTATTATTGTCAACTGTATCATTTATTATCACAATCCCTCCGTCGACTGTCTTTTCTAGCTTTCTCAATCGCAAAACCATATGTACGGCCGCATTCACCGCTCTAATGGGTACAAGCTTTGAGCGCTCTCTTGCCTGCTCAATTGTCATTCCTGGCCCAGCTACACCAAGTGTGACTGGTTTGCCATACTCTAGTGAAAGATCAGCTATTAGGCGTGCAGCATTTTCTGCTACTATGTCGTCGTGTCGAGTATCGCCTTTTATTACTGCACCTAGGGTGACTACGGCATCCACATTTTTCTTTTTCAATAATCGCTTAACTGCTAGGGGCATATCAAATGTGCCTGGTACATACATAATGTATCTTATCTTAGCATTTACATTGGCTGAATGATCTCTAGCACCTTCAAGCATTTTGAATGTTATTTCGCTGTTAAACTCAGAAACTACAATTGCAAGATGAATCAATTATTGGTTATGGCACCCTAGCATTAGCTTTGAGCTCGCTTGCATCAACTAGAGGGATACCAAACCTTGCCGCATATTTTTCTCCTGCTCCAATTGAAAGAGCCCTATGTGTCATTGAATCCATCATTTCACAAATAGCTACTGCTGGCGTAATGTTTGCAAGCTGTGCCAGATAGATAGATAGCTCAGTGTGACCCATCCTGTCGTCTAGTAAGTGCTTTGAGGCTATGAGTATCGGCACATGTCCTGGTGCTCGAAACTCACTGGCGAATTGTTCTATCCCACGATTGTCAATACTTTTACACACTTCTGCCATCTTTAATATGGTAACCGCCCGATCCTCGTCAGTGATGCCGGTGCGTGTCGAGCGATGGTTTACAGATATTGAAAATGAGGGTTTATCTCCATAGCTGGCTCTGCCCTCTGTCAATTTTGAAAATACAGGGTTTACCTTGCCCATATCAGCTATAATGTCGTGCATATATACCAGACCCAACTTGGTTGTGATCTCGTTTGCTACTGCAAGGCACAAAAGTCCTCCTGCGTCTTTCCTTATCGTCGCGATATGGGATGGCTTGATATGCTCTGCCGCAATTATCATATCGATCTCGTTCTCGCGGGATTTATCATCGTGAATGAGAACAAATCTGCCAGCCTTGAGAGCTGCTATTGCTTCAGCAAGAGACAACTAGTAATTTTTGTGGCTAATCTTATTAAAAGATTACTAAAGTTTTAGTTGTTACCATATTTTAGGTAGTGTTGCATTGAAGGTTGTTCCTTTTGGTTGTTGCAATTTGGTTGTGGGATTAATTGATAGGCTATTTCTTACCTAATCTCACCACACAGAAGGCTTTATACCATAACCTCTGAATGAAAGCATGATAATAACCGCAGAAGTTGAAAATTGTCTAAATTGCGGAAAGGAGATCCAACACATAATGGGTTCATGTCGCAGTTGTGGGACTGAACGAACAGCAGCAATTGATTATAAGCATCCTAATGGCTAAAGCCTATCTAACAATTCGACAAGCTAGCAAGTATCTAAACCTTTTATAGCTAAACAGTCTAGCTAGGGATGACCTTTTGCTATTAAAGACAAAAGAAATAGGCTGTCACTGGTATGCTCGATTGCCATACCGCGAATACCAGTACAGCAACCATAGACGTAGGGAGGTGATGAGGAAATGGCAAACCTAGTCAAAGTAGTCAACGAGACCGTCGCTATCAAGGAACACGTCCCGAAGACCCAGAAGCCATGAGACCCGTTAGTTTTAGGTATGAACTGTAACTCTTCATCCCATTTTTTCTTGGGAGTCCATAGTTTTTCTAGATATAAATAACTAAGTGTTGTTGCAAAATGGTTGGAAGTGTTGTATTACAGGTTGTTTGAAGTGGTTATTGTATAATGATTAGTGCTCAAAAATCTAGCTACTTTAAATACATATACAAGAGAACGAGCTTGAGCTGTAGTAGTGAGCAATTCAATGTACCCCGCGGTGATGTCACTAATTGGAGGAACCAATGGAACTTGGGACTTTCTTTTAGGAACGGTTGTTGTTGGCGCAGTTATTACAGCAATAATTACAATGATAATATTTCCTTTTTTATCAGACTGGCACGCCGACCAAAGATTGAGATTTTTCTAGCTCGCAATAATAGTAGGGTAGGGTTTGAAGTTAAAGTCCAACGTAATGGTATCCGCCGTCCATCTGCCGACTGCAACGGAACTCAATACGATTTCGAAAAACAGAACCATGACGCTGAGAAAGATTTTCTGCAAACTAAGACAGCATATTTTGTTTACCCATTTGGAATAGATCAAGACCCTTCCAAAGGTGCATACATCATTCAACGGGATAGTATGTTTAGAGAGCTCAATAAATTTGACACTACTATTCAGGCTTCAATTCATATTAGAGGGAAAGGTTTTGAAATGGAGAAAGACTATGTTCTAAAAACTAATCTATCAGAGTTGCGGACAAAACGGCTTAACCAGAATGAGCTTATTCGTCCTGAAAATGTAACATTTTCATTTGAGGAAATTAAGGAACCTTCATTATGGCGTAGATTTTTGTCATCATTTGGCGTGACGCGTACTCGCATTCCGAAGTAGTGCCGGTTCTATTGGTTCTTCGGTTTTCAAATCAGTTGTTGGTGATCGTTCCGTTGGTGTTTTTGGATATAATTCGACAATTGGGTTAAAAGATAAGAGCATCACGTCACCTTCTATTAGTGGCGGTAGGGAGAAAGTGGTGTTCTGCCAGCTTTTTGTTAAGTCTGTCTGTTTCACATCACCTGTATTCTGCTCTTCCTGTTCGGGATACACGCTCTCTACAGCCTATATTTCCTTATCCATTCATTCATTCATTCATTTAGATTACTCATTAACTCATACCTCTTCTTACCTTCACACTGAGCCTTTAGGTTACGACAAATGTAGCATTATATCTGGTTTACCGTTATAGCTTTACAACGTACGCCTCTTGTTATACCCTAAACGATTAGAAACATTCAGACAAGAACTAAGAGAAGAAAATATACCTAAGATTGTAGGTATCAGTATCGGTTAATACAAAAGGATTCTATGTGAGTGTTATTATGATATAATGCATTGATTTTGAAAAAATATAAATAAAAATAAAAATAGGTTAGCTTCTTCCATCAGCGGGCGGTAAGTAATGGGTTCGCACGTTTCAACCACAGCAAATACCTAATACCTGCATCTCTTAGCATCGTCACTGTTGTCAATAGATACAGGTAGCTTACCGCCTTTTCCATTTTGAGTGGTAACTGGAGGGAGATAAATTGACAGGTTATTTAGACTTTATTCCCTGATTCTGACAATGTGAGCTGTTTTTTATAGAAGATAGGAGCAAAAGCCAGGTTAATGACCTATTCAGAAGACCAGTATAACGCTTTATCAAAATGGTTATTGAAAAACTATCCAATTGAAGCATCTTTTATTTCTGAAATCACAAAAAATGTTAATGACCTGCTCCAGCACATCGATAGCTCACCTATCGGAGTAAATGAAGATAGACATCTTACGTTCAAAATTGCAAAAAAACCTGAAACGGATTATCTTGAGTTAAAAATGGATATGCTTACACTGCTTTTCATGGGAGGGATGGGTAGTGCAATTGCGAAGGTCGCTGTTGAGAGGATGTTACCTAACCTGAAACTTGAGACAAAAAAGTGTTCGAAGTGCAACACGAATTGCCCAAAAATCTCACATTACTGTCTAATATGTGGAAGCAGGTTTGAGAGCTAATTGTTGACTTATTCACGCTCTAAGTGATTTGTCGGTAATGAAAGAATCTCAAAATCTAATTTCTGTACTAAGGACAACTTACAATTCTCCGCAACTGGAATGGCATTTGCTGCTTTCGCCACGAGGGCATTTGCTATGATTACAGCTGCGCTCTCCCATTGTGAGTTATTCAAAGAAGTAGCGTTCAAAAACAGCTTAGAGACGCTGAAATTAGGTTTCAACAGTGCGAAAGGGACATCCGAGGTTTGGAGAAAAACAACAGAGACCTGCTTGAAGCGTTAAAGAAAGAGACAGCACTGAGAAAGTATTTCCAACAAAGGGCTGGAGAAAGTGAATCATCGTCTGAAGGAGATGTCGGTAGTCATGGCTAGCGAAGAAAAAATACAATTTTCAAGTGTAAGAGGTGTCACGCCACTTTCATAGGACAAGAATTTGAAGGTCATCTTTGCACACCTGCATTGAAAGGCAGAACGAGCTGGAGTTTGATTACTAGATATTACTAAAGACGAAATAAATAGGGAAGTCATAATGATAAAGTCGATGGATGGCATACTCTATTACTTTGTAAAACGGGGGAAAAGGAAACCGATAAGATACCATATCATCTACCAACCAAATTGCAATACTCTTCTTATCTAAAAATGGTAGAAAAAAAGAGGGCTCTTCTTTATCTCCAATAAAGTGCCTTGTAAGGTTACTTATGTCAAACCTGGACGATAAGGCAACTGATGCTAGCGACAAGATGCAAGCAGGACTAAAAGCCGCCGGAAAGAAGATGACAGATCCAGACCGCGACACAGAAACAGAATACAACGTAGAGAAGGCAAAGGAAAAAGCAGACGATCTTTAAACTGGATTAGCCATTGTCTATTTTTTAGTGCTGTAACTACTAACACGACCAACAACAACCATTTTGCAACAACCACTTCAAACACTGCTAATGCGATAAATTTGATCGCTTTTTCTTAGGTACTCAATCACGGACTTTAAATATCATAACATCAAGGGAGAAAAGCTATGATGGCAACAACCGGGGAATTCCAAGATTGTCTAAATTGCGGAAAGGGGATCCAACACATAATGGGTTTATGCCGCTATTGCGGAGCAGAACAACTATCAGCTGATTCTAAGCACCCATAGGGAGCAAGCTAGCCGGCTAACTAGCTAACAGCGAGGTAGCTGGCTAAACCTTTTTTGATGATTACTAGCTAAGGAGTAACTGCTTTTGAATAAAGACGAAATAGGCTTTCACTGGCATTCTGCATATCCCAATCAAGCATGCCAGTGCACCGGAGTACTGCATATGAGGTGTGATGGAATGACAATAGTAATAGTAGTTGACGAACCCATTTCAGTCGGTGAAAGTATCTCATGACCACCAGACTACTTTTGAATTGGTGGTTATTGCAAATTGAATAGTGGTAATAATGATGGTAATAATGATAATAATATAATGATAATAATAATAACATTTGATGGATTAATTCAACGAGTGAAACCCTGTAAATAGATTATATGCCTGTGGACTAAAAGAACTTGTCAGCAGCGCTTTTTGTAATTCCTCGCTTGGGTTTCCATAAACCTCAAATCGGCTTATATGATAAACGTTGAAAATCTTTGGAAATATTGTTTGTGATGCAATGCCATTCATGTGAGCAAATACAGGCTCAGAATTTGTTTATGTTTCATATACAATACACTTTGTCTTAGAACTATTAAGACAAAACTGATAACCTATTGTATCTGGCTAGTTAATTTCAACCACTTTGCTCATATCCTGCACTAATTTCTTGTATTCTTCTATTTTTCCTTCATGTACCGTAAATTCTGCTCTAAACCGTATCTTATTGTATTTCATGTGACTGTGTCATCTTTTGATAGGTTGTATTTCTTGTTCATATGTGCTGCCAACTGGGTTTAATGAGTAAGTTATTCAAATAGTATAATATCTTTTTGTGGTGAAATTATAAACGAACTCCAGATGCGTACCAATTTCCGTGAGTTGCTTCTTGAAAGACTACGATTACATCTTTTTTCGGAACCTTCCATAATTTCATCATGTCCTCTGTTATTGCCTCCGCCAATCGATCCTTTTCAGTCTGAGTTCTTCCGCTGTACGTTGCTATCGTTATTATAGGCATTACTAAAAAATAATGCATCGAGGAAGACTTTAAATGTTTTATTCTAAGTTATTGGAAGGTAAGTTTGTAATGACGTACTTACAGAGAATATCTGTTTCAACATTAACACGGTCGCCTCTGCGCTTAGCGCCTAAAGTCGTTACCTTCAGGGTATGAGGTATGAGCGAAACCGAGACGCGATTATCTTCAACTCCTACCAAAGTGAGACTAACACCGTCAATTGCAATCGAGCCCTTTGATACTAGTGATTTTATTAACTGTTTATCTAATCTTATCCAAATAGTTGTTTCAGATGGTGTCTTTTCAATATCTTCAATGACACCAGTACCATCTACATGACCTAAAACAAAGTGTCCTTCAAGTCTATCTCCTATTCTTAGCGACCTCTCGATGTTAACCATTTCTCCTCGTCTAGTCTGGCCAAGATTTGTTCGCCGGATGGTTTCAGATATCATCTCAAACTCAGCTTCTCCTTTTGATATCTTGGTAGCCGTGAGGCATGCGCCATTTATACAGACACTATCGCCTTCATTAAGACCCCTTCCAAACTTCCCGAGCCTAACTCGAATGATAGTCTCAGCTCCACTCTTGCTTTTTGACACGGAAGTAACCATGCCCATCCCTTTGACAATGCCCGTGAACATGCAGTAGCAAAGATCTACGGTTTTGAAGAATATTTATTTGCAGTCGCTTTGCTTATTGTCTCTGATACAAAAGATTGTGTAAGACAGCTGTGTTTTATGGTGAGGCCTTAGCAAAATATGGATTTGGGGGCTCCCATCCATTTGGAACTGATAGGCTCGATGCGTTCTGGAAAAAATTGCAGAGCGAGAGCATTGGCAATATCACAGTGGAAGAGCCTGTGATGGCGGCCTACCAAGACGTAGCATTATTTCACGATTCCTCCTATATTGAATTGGTGAAAGCGGCATCAAAGAAAGGAGGTGTGCCCTTGGATAGAGGTGACACAACTGCATTCAAGGGTGCCTTTGAAGCCTCACTGTATGTCGTGGGATCTACATTGGCTGCGCTTGACATGATAGTGGAGGGAAAAGACAAGAAGGGAAGAAAAGTTGATCATGCCTTCAACCCCATCGGGGGACTGCATCATGCCAGACGAGATTCTGCTGGTGGTTTTTGTATATTCAACGACATAGGTATTGCAATCCTAGCAGCACGTGAAAAGTATAGGATAGAGCGGATAGCTTACGTCGATATTGATGCTCATCATGGAGATGGAGTCTTTTATGAATTCGAAGATGACCCGCTTCTATTCGTTGCAGATATCCACGAAGATGGCCGCTACCTCTACCCTGGAACTGGATCTTCCGGAGAGATAGGCAAGGCTGCAGCAGTAAATACCAAGCTTAACATTCCTCTTGAGCCAGGTGCTAGTGACTCGGATTTCATACAAGCATTCGGTAAGATAGAACGCTTTGTGGATAACGTAAAGCCGGAATTGATAATACTACAATGCGGTGCAGATGGGATTGCAGGTGATCCAATCACGCATTTGCAATATACCTCAAAAGCACACATGTATGCTGCAAACTCTATTCACAGATTAGCCCACAAGTACTGCAAAGGCAGGTTGATTGCCCTAGGAGGTGGTGGCTATAATAGAGTAAATATCGGCACTGCATGGACCGAAGTAGTCAGATCGCTGGCTTGTGATATGGACTTTAGAACAGTGTAGCGAACATTCCCTACATGATGTCAAGAATTATGATGAGAAATAAAAATGAAAGTAGCACAAGACCATAGGAAGATATTATAAAGTAACATCAATGAACTTTATGGAACTAGATCGTATCTGTTGTCTGGTGTCAAAGTTAGCTTGAAATAAAACAATTGCCGAATAATGTCTTCTATTGATTAAAGAGATGGATACATGTAGATGGCTGAGTGTGACCTTATACGTTGTGCATCTCTACTTTCTTCTTGCTGGGATGGATTCATCCATGGCTGGAGGTGCAATTTCACCGATCTGGGTATATAGTTTTAAAAATTTGTCGCCTTTTTCAGTCGTCCTAAAAATCTGTTCTGACGAGTTATAGTCAAGTAGCCCATTGATAGTGAGAACATTGAGATATTCCTTTAGTTGGGCATATGATAGAAAGGCTCTATACATTATCTTTGTCTTTGTCGCTCCACCAGTTGCCGCTTCAAGAATTTGTGATATGATGTCTGTTCTGCTTCTGTAACGCACGCTATCTTTTATGACGCAAGAGACTATTAAAGATTAGACAGATAACTTCTAATAAGTGTTATAAAAGCATTTAGGTTGACGATATTGCTTTAGGCATAGTGTTGGATATCAAAGAAGTATTGCACAGGACGACATTTATCTTCTACCAAAATCATCATGTAAGAGTCCTGTCCTGTTTAACATAAGATATGCATCTATTGCGAAGTCAGTCAGGTCAATATAAGCAAAAACCAAGATATGCTAGATACTGGAAAGGCTGTCTACCTTTTGTGTCTTCATTTCACTTCTAAGGTTTAATATAAAGCGTTGATTTGATGGTTCTATTTATCAATTCTTTCAAGCTTGCCTTGTCTTATTGCGTCGTTGCATTATACCCTGGCAGTATGTTTAAGGTGATTGGACTGATAGTTGTTGGGATATTCTTGATGACTCTTGGGACCTACTTTCTTAGCACAGCCGACTTGCCTGTAATCCAGCTGCCCGATGTTAACTGGACCCTTGTCGGATTTGTCACCCTCATTGGGAGTATCGTAACATTTGGTTCGGCGTTTGCGGTCAGTAGGCTTGCATGAGGTAAAAACCCATTATGGGATAATATCTTTGCCTAGAGTATCTGAATTACAGAATGGCATGACTCTCTGGCATCCCAAGAAAAAGGGCTAAAAGTCATTGGGTTAGTTGCGTTGTGTTGGATGTAAAATTAAATTGTTTGTTACTATCGCTTGTAATAGCAAGGGATACTTGGTTATGATATGAAAAAGGTATTGTTCGGCTGGATGGTGAATGCATAGGGATAGTTGCTTTTTGCTCCGCTCTAGGACTTCATAATATCTCAAATCTCTGTCTCACAGATGTACAAGCTACAGGCTTTACGATCAGATTTTCATCCCCCGATTATTGAGAGATACCTATCTTATTTATCCTCAGGCATATTGAAAATGATCACTTCAGATGTTATAGAGATATATTTGATGAGGCTCGCTAACTGGGGGAGACATATGTGACAGTTTAATGGTCGAAGTAGACGGATTGCATAACCGGCGACGACATCAAGTCAACTTCGTCATCGATAATAAAAAAGGAGACCACAATAATTTTTTGATCGATAACTTAAAAGAACCAATTTGATCAATCAATTGAGATGAGCGCCAAAAAAGCGTATGACGATGTTTTAAGTCTGATGCAGGAGCATCATAAATGGTTTAACGCTTCGATACCTCTTATTGCAAGTGAGAATATCCCAAGCCCTGCAGTAAGAGAAGCTCTTATGTGTGACTTTGGCAACCGTTATGCGGAGGGTTGGCCTGGTGAGCGTGTGTATGCAGGCTGTATCTATATTGACCAAGTAGAGCTGATATGCAACGACCTCGCGCGCAGGGTTTTTAGAGCGGAATTTGCGGACTGTAGAGCAACATCTGGAGTAGTGGCAAATCTTGCGATTTATGCGGCCTTTTCAAACCCTGGAGACTGGATGATGGCTGCATCTATACCATCAGGGGGCCACATTTCGCATGGGAAGAAAGAACATTCAGGAACTGCTGGGTTGGTACATGGGCTTAACATTGAGCACTATCCCTTTTCAAAGGAAGAGATGACCATAGACATTGATGCAACAAAGAAAAAGATCGATGAGATGGCACGCGATGGCAAGACTCCTAAAATAGGGATGTTTGGTGGTAGTTTGTTTTTGTTCCCTCATCCTGTTAAAGAATTGGCTGACTTCATGCATGACTATGGCATGTACATAAACTACGACGGAGCACATGTTGCTGGGCTAATTGCAGGGGGTGAGTTTCAGGACCCACTAAGGGAAGGCGCTGACTCAATTACCATGAGCTCGCACAAGACACTTTGGGGACCCCAGGGCGGTTGTATAGTATCATACGCAAAGCATGCAGAGCAGATCAAAAAGGCGATATTTCCTGGTAATACTAGCAGTCATCATTTACACCATGTGGCAGGGAAGGCGATTGCCCTAGCCGAATCATTAGAATTTGGAAGAGTATATGCAAAACAGGTAATAAAAAATGCAAAGGCGTTAGCAGAAGCACTTGCAAGCTATGGTTTTAGACTTCTTGGAGAAAAGAATGGCTACACTGCATCACACCAGATTGCTGTGGATGTGACTAGGTTCAGTGACGGCGGTACCATAGAAGAAGAACTTGAAAAGGCGGGCATTATATTGAATCGGCAGTTACTACCCGGTGACATCAAAGCAGGCAGACATTATATGCACCCCAGCGGAGTGAGAATTGGAGTGCCGGAGACTACGCGCCTTGGCATGAAGGAAGGCGAGATGAGAGATATTGCTAATTTTATCAAGCGTGTAGTTGTAGACAAGCAGGATCCAGCAATAGTGGCCAATAATGTGGCTGAGTTTAGAAAACAATTCCAGCAGGTCCAGTATGCCTTTGATAACGCTGTCAAGGCGTATGAATATATCAGCTTGACTGGCAGCAGATAGAGAACCTAAACCGTTTAGATCATCAAATATGAATTATTATTATTATCATTATTATCATAATTGATTTTAAAGCACTAAACATCAACTTTGATGCTGATGGTGATTGAATTATTAGTCTTGATGCGCTTCAATTCAATCAATAGACTCTACAATCCGACCTCAATTTATTCTTCACAAAATACTCAATTTGGAGTCACTAAGCGGGAGGTGTAATACAGTTTTAGAAACTTAGAACACCTAGTCATAAAACAAAATTTTGTAAGACTGCAGCCGTGGTGACAATATGTTATTACTCTAAAAGCTTTCTGTTATCTAGTTAGCAATTTACCATTGATCATTACAGCTTCAATCTGTTTTGTATTGCTTATGTTTTCTGCAGGATTTGCAGACAGAACAATCATGTCAGCTTGCTTTTCTGGCTGAATTGTCCCTACTAAACTGTCAATACCTAGAGCCATAGCACCGTTGTGCGTGGCAATTTCTATAACTTCTAATGGCTTTATGCCGGCCTGCGTTAATAGTTCTAGCTCATTATGAAGGCTTGCTCCAGGAATTAGGCCAAAATTCGGTATATCGGAACCAGATAGAATTTCCACTCCATTGTCATACATCATTTTTGTTAATTGTAGTACTTTGGCCCATCTTAGCTGATTTTGTGGATTAGAAAAACCGTCTTCCTTTAGCATAGCCTCATATATGCTCAAAGTGGGGTCTACTGGTATGTGATTTTCTACTAATGCTTGTATCATTTCCCTAATTTCCACACTATTCAGATCCACCAAATCAAGCCATAAGAAATGGTCAAAAGGACCTCCGCCATTTTCAAGGAACTGCTCCCGTTTGTCACCTGCAGGTAACAAAGAAGGATTTACTGGCACTCCATGAGTTAAGGCATCGATCCCCAATTTTGCAGCATCAGTCCAGCTAGTCAAGTAGAGGTGTCCTATGACTCCGATCCCTTGACGATGAGCTTCGTCTATGGCGGCTTTTACCAAGTTTGGTGGTAAACCAACATATAGCTTGACATAATCTACTCCAGCTGCTGCCTGATTACGGACTTCTATTCGAGCTTCTTCTTCATTGCTAATTTGCTTTTCTACAAACGGAATTGTTATTTGCGGACCATTCAGCAGTCTTCCAGCCGTGTATATTTCAGGGCCATCAAGAATGCCTTTCGATACATTGATTTTTAAGGCTATTGATTGATTGGTCGGACCACCGGGATTTCTTATGGTGGTGACTCCATAATCTAGAAGCATTTTGAGTGTATTTTCAGAAAAATTCTGGTTGTATGAATTTTTTCTCACTCCTGCAACATGGGCATGCACATCAAAAAGGCCTGGTATGACATATTTTCCTGTGAGATTTAAGACGTTCACCACTGCGGTTTTATTTTTAATAAATGAATGATAATAATACCCATCGTGAAATTCGGTTTCATTTGTTACCGCAACTATTTTGTTGCCATTAGTAATTATGACTGCATTTGACTTTGGGGGATCGCTGGTTCCATCTATTAATGTAGGTCCTATCAATACTGATACAATATCTTTATTCATTCTATCCTGTGATAGCGATAGTAGTGGTAATGATGATGGGTCCTTCTGAGGAGAAAAAGAAGGAGAAGAAGAAAAAAAGCTCGAAATACTGATGGATTTATGCTGCATGGCTTCTTGCGAGGGGGACAAAATTTTTGACTGAAGATACTGAGGGATAGGGTTAGAAAATAATGTCCAAGGAGTATAAAGAACGATGATAACTAAAAGCAACGGTATCATTACTGTCAACCCCAAATACCTAGGAATCATTTTCATCTATTTGCTTGACCTGTTATTGCCATTTGCTTAATGAATTCTTCTCTTTTAATCTCGTTCTTTACTGTAAAGATAAGTGTCAAAATTGACCCAAAAATAATCTATAGCGGGTATCGTTATATTATCACCTATTTTATGTCTTCTTCATTAATGAGGGCAATTTGTTCCTGTCCTTCTTTCTCTTCCTTGGTGTCCTTATCATTTCGTAATCTATTATACAGATATGCTCTAATGTGTTAGCAAAGTATCTGATACCATCATCATATCTCTGAGCTTATTATACACATACTCAGCACTACTTGAAATGAAAAAGAATCTTGTTGATGTAGGATGATGATCTCAGCTAGTACCATCTTGCTGAAGCCAGTCTAAGAATATCGGCAAATTGAAAAGGGTCAATCTCCTTTCAATCCAATATGAGGGAAATAGAAGTCACTAGGAATTGGATGACGAAAACTTTTACAGGCCTTTCGCTAACTCCTAACCGGCCGGGTGGGTCTTGTTAATTATTTTTTGCTGCGGCAGCCATCATTAATTCTGCTGCGGTTGAGAATAACTTATTTGTGTATTCTTGTCTATTTTTATCGATTCCATTATTGAACCCATTCGCGCTGTGATTGAGTATTTTAGTTTTTGCTTCGGTATATGCCAAAATGGATAACTCTTCGATTTCTTTGTCATCCATGTGTCCATTGTTATCATCTTTGTTCAATTCAAATGATATATAGTAGAATTTTGACTTCAGTTTCATTACCTTTGTAAAGAGTGGAAGAATACTCTTTGGCATATTGTTCTTGTTGCCGGTACTGGTAGCTTCTCCTTCATTAATCTGAGAAATTGTATACTTCGAACTGCCGTATACTTTTATGATATCATTCCTGTATCGATTTTTAATGAGCCATTCAAGAGCCCTTATCAAAGCAGTATAGGTTGCGACGCTATTGGTAGAATACTGAGAATTTGGCTCTACTGCTAGACCGCAGGACTCTTCTAATAAAAGACCCTCTTTATTCCTAATGATATAAGCATAACAGGCTAAGCCTCCTGGGTTCCTTGGCAAGCATTGCCCTAGAAACCGTACACTGATTACTTCCTTCATCTCTACTTTTTTGCATTACTCGCATTTAATACATCGGTATATGTCCATGCCCTAATTTTTGAAGGACAAGGAGAGAGTGGATAAAAAAGGTCCTTTGCTGAAGTTATTCCTCAACCATTGGTTTTGAACCCTTGGTTACTAATGCCACTAATCTGATTTTCTTCTTTGGTTAAGCCGATATAATGTGATTTGAACGAACGCGGAGAGAACTATTAACTTGGAACACAATTTACAGGTAAAGTAAAAAACAACAATAAATGGTTTAAAAATTAAGAGCTGGCTGAAATTATTGTTGTAAGTCATCAACCCAAATATGCTCCAAGACAAACGTTGGAATTAGTTCCCTGCGAATAATCATATTCTCTGATTCATTCTTATAAAATGTAACCGTA
This sequence comes from Nitrososphaera sp., assembly GCA_045809625.1. GTDB lineage: Archaea > Thermoproteota > Nitrososphaeria > Nitrososphaerales > Nitrososphaeraceae > Nitrososphaera. The sequence continues at coordinate 43,642 of JBJMEA010000058.1, forward strand.
ACAAAGTCTGACACAACTTGGATATTTACAGTCTCACAAATCAGTGGATCTTTTCTTGCGTCAAGTTCCTGAATCCTTATCACATCGTGTTCCTTTGTGTCTCTCTGAGAATATCTTACAATTACGTTATCCACTTCTAACCCGTGAAATTTTACGGTCTTTTTATTATCTCTCATATAGATGATGCAGCAACAAAAGAATAATAAAACTTACAATTCCTGGAGAAAGGTATGTCTCTCTTCGAACCGAGAAGACTGGTGAATATTCCTTGTGAGAAGATTAGAAGAAGACATAAAACAAAAGTACATGAGCATGGCCATGTACACGCTCCTCCAAATGAAGAAGAAGATTCATGAGTAAGATTTCTAGTCGTCGGAGGGTATTGCCTTTTTGCTTCTTTGATTCACGGTTGTTGTTGCCTCGTCAGTTAGTGAAGCGCCTAAGTCGATCGCTTTGGCGACTTCTTCTTTATTTGCTGGATCCACTGTCTGCTGCAGATGACTTCGTTTTGCCTTATCTCTATCACTGTATTCTATATGGGTGGTAATTGATTTAATATGATGCGGCGCTAGGACTTTATCGACAGGTGCACTGATCTTATTCCTTATTCCTTTAGACCATACTGCAACATCTGGATCATCTAGAATATCGATTATCCCATTCGGTGTGCTACCAGTTTTTGTTATATCCATAGTAGTAGCTTCTTCTTTTGTTGTTATTGATTCATCCTGTTTTTTTGTAGTCTTTTTCATGCTGCGTCGTGACTTTCGTGGGCCATTTAGCTTTCGATTTTCGTCCTCCGCGAAGTTATGTGGCATATCAATATAACTAATTATGGTCTACATCTATAATAGATGCATTCAATATCACGTCTTCACTAATTGTCGAAATGTGATTAAATGTAGTATATTTCAAAACCTGCTTCCCCGAATTCTCAAATCTTGTAAACCTCTTAGTCGTATTGAGTTTTCTTAGCTTTATATTATATACATTCTATCCTTTAAAAAAAGAAAGTGAAGATTGGACTAATTTCCGACACCCATGACAATTTCAAAACCATTGAAAGTGCTGTCCAGAAATTTAGAGAAAAGAGAATAGACTATGTACTTCACGCTGGCGATATAACGACTCCTGAAGCAGTAGAATCTTTTGCAGGACTAAAAATGATCGGAGTACTGGGAAATAATGATTTAGACAAAAAAGGGCTTAACACAGCTTTTGAGAAAATAGGGGGCGAGCTCAGGGGAGATCTTTGTGAGATCGAGGAAGATGACCTCCTAATTGCAGTCTATCATGGAACCGACTTTAGAAAGCGAGAAGCTCTAATTCAGTCAGGTAAATACAATGTAGTCATCTATGGCCATACTCATAAGATAGATAACAAGATTGTTGGGAAAACAATTGTTATTAATCCGGGAACTGCTAACGGTTGGTTCTTTGGTTACAATGCGACTGCCGCGATATTTGACACAATAATGAAGGATTGCGATTTTATAAATTTATAAAAAAGCATAAGGAGAGTATATATATGAAAGTAATTTATTAGGATTAAACTCGCACCTTGACTGTCGCTTTTGTGTCATAGACCAAAATTTGCTACTGTTACCTCGTAGCTAGCTCGGTGCTCAACTGTTTTCACTACATGACCTGAGAAAATTGACTACCGGTGCTAAGTATCGACTAGGAAACTATCTCAGCATGACAGCAATAATGTCAGTTCGCGAAACAGTTGTACCAAAAAGCAACTTTACTCAGGGTCAGAGTTGGGGCGCACTAAGGAAGGCATGGAAGGGATATAGAATCGCCAAGGTACAGGGCGACAATGCGAAGATGAGTGAGTATGCGACCAAGATCCGAAAGATCCAAGGCGAGTTGGGAATAAGTGTTGCTTCATTCCCGCACTTAGGAATAAACTAAGTGCAACCTTTTTCTTTTTCTATTTCTATTAACTACTTGTAAATTGAATCGTTCTTTGACAATAATTGTTGTTTCAGTTTCATCTCAATTTGCGCCTTGGGCATAGCACCCACAATTATATCAACTGCCTTACCGTCCTTAAATAACATCAAGGTGGGAATACTCTGTATGCCAAATGAAGCCGCTATTCTTTGATTGTCATCTACGTTAACCTTGCCAAATGCTATCTTGCCCGAATATTTCTTAGCTAATTGTTCAATTATTGGTGAGACCATCCTGCATGGACCACACCACGGCGCCCAAAAGTCTACAAGCATGATAGGATATTTTGCAACCTCGCTTCCAAAGTTAGAATCCGTGAGCACTGTTGGCTCGGTTATGGATGACATTACTGCATTAGCGGCGGCCTCCCTTTGCAACTCTGCTAGCTTCTTATGCTTGATTGCTTCAAGTTCGTCATCTAAGCTCATATCCTAGATCATTGGAACAAATTGGCTATAATTCTTACGAGCGATATCTAATTATTAGATGGGCTACATTTTGGGAGCAGAAGGTGATTCACTTTGGTCGAGAACGATGAGAGAGGCAATATCCTTGCTGAGCAGCAAGAAGGCAAACTGGGAAATCCTGAACAAGAAGTTGAGGTGTTGAGAGCTGAACTGGAGTCAGTCAAGAGCGAGCTGAGAATGGCAAAGGAGTCCTCTGAGACTAGCCTTAACAAAATGAAATACCTTATGGCAGACTTCGATAACTACCGCAAGCAGATGGAAAAGCAGCTTGCCTCAAAGGCTGAATCGATCAAGGCAGAGCTATTGCTCAAGTTTCTCAATATACGTGACGATTACATCCGAGCACTCTTCATGGCTAGGCAGACCAAGTCAGACAAAGCGGTAGTCGTTGAAGGTTTGGAAGGAATTCTGAAGAATATCGACGCGCTTCTTGCCTCAGAAGGAGTAAGAGAGATAGAAGCCGTAGGGACACCTTTTGACCCAAACGTTCATGATGCTATAGCATATTCTGCACGAGATGATTTGGCCGAGAATACTGTGACTTCAGAGATAAGAAAAGGTTACATGATCAACGGCAGGGTGTTAAGACCGAGCCTTGTTGAGATTTCAAAGATAGTTAAAAATAGCGTTAATGACAGTAAAGAGGTGGATATTCAAGGAGGCGGATAGTATGGGAAAAATAATAGGTATTGATCTTGGAACCAGCAATTCAGCAGCTGCAGTAATGGTGGGCGGCAAACCAACAATAATCCAGGCAGCAGAAGGCACTTCTATAGGCGGTAAAGCATTCCCGTCAGTGGTAGCATTTACCAAAGATGGGCAACTTATAGTCGGTGAGCCAGCCCGCCGTCAGATGATTTCAAATCCTGAAGGGACTGTCATTGCAGCAAAGAGAAAAATGGGAACGGATTTTAAATTCAGGGTGTACGGCAAAGAATACACTCCACAACAGGTATCATCCTTCATTTTGCAAAAGATCAAAAGAGACTCAGAAGCATTTCTCGGAGAAACAGTCGACCGGGCAGTCATTACCGTACCTGCGTATTTTAATGATAACCAGCGCCAGGCAACCAAGGACGCTGGAGAAATTGCAGGTCTCCAAGTAGTGAGGATAATTAACGAGCCCACCGCTGCATCTCTTGCTTACGGACTGGACAAGGCAAACAAGGATCTCAAGATAATGGTCTTTGATCTTGGAGGAGGAACACTTGATGTTACTATTATGGAGATGGGAGGCGGTGTGTTCCAAGTCAGATCTACATCAGGTGACACCCAACTTGGCGGCACAGATATGGATAATGCACTTGTAGAATATATTACCCAGGAGTTCCGTAACCAATCTGGCCTTGATGTTAGAAATGACAAGGCCGCAATGATGAGGATAAGGGAGGCAGCAGAAAAGGCCAAAATAGAGCTCTCAAATGTCGTCACTACAGAGGTTAACTTGCCATTCTTGGCGTATGACCCGGCTTCAGGACCAAAGAACCTTATACTACAGTTAACAAGAGCAAAACTAGAGGAACTACTCCGGCCAATAATTGAGCGATGCAGGCATCCTATGATGCAGGCAATGCAAGATGCTAAGATGGCGCCTGGAGATGTTGATAAGATCATCTTGATCGGTGGCCCTACAAGGATGCCAATTGTGAGACAGTTCGTAGAGTCAGTTATGGGCAAGGAACCTGAGCGTGGGATTGACCCAATGGAGGCAGTGGCAATGGGTGCTGCAGTCCAAGGAGCAGTCATAGCAGGAGATGTCTCAACTGATATCCTGCTTGTGGATGTAACGCCACTCACTCTGGGTGTAGAAGTACTGGGTGGAATAAAGGAGCCGCTGATCGAACGCAACACTACAATTCCAACAAAGAAAAGCAAGGTATTCACGACTGCTGCAGATTACCAGACTGCAGTAACAATACATATAGTACAGGGTGAGCGACCAATGGCGGCTGACGGTGTCTCTCTTGGCATGTTTAACCTATCTGGTATTCCACCTGCGCCAAGGGGCGTGCCTCAGATTGAAGTTGCATTTGATATCGATGCCAACGGCATATTAAACGTCACTGCAAAAGATTTGGCTACACAAAAGGAAGCAAAAATCACAATAACTGCTAACAACAAACTGTCCAAGGATGAAATTGAACGGCTGAAGAGGGATTCTGAGCAATTCGCTGACGCAGATAAGAAGAAGAAGGAAGAGGCAGAAGTAAGAAATGAAGCAGATAATCTAATTTATGCTGCAGACAAATTGGTGAAACAGGATCTCAAGGACAAGGTAAGCCCGGATCATGTAGAAAGGGTAAATAAAGTTACACAGGAAATCCGTGATGCTATTGCGAGTAATAACTTGGAGAATATCCGAGCTAAGACACAGGACTTGAAAAATATCTTGGCTGAAATAAGCACACAGGCATACCAGAGTGCAGGTGCATCCTCAGCACAGGCCGGTGCAACAGGAGCGGAATTTGCGGGTGGTGGTGCGCCTGCAGAAAGTGCTGCTGGACCAACCGGAAGTGCTGCTGGACCAAACCCCTCGCCATAACAATATTTGGTAGACCTTTGCCAAACTAATAGAGGTGCTGTAGATCCGCATTGAGTTCCAAGCGTGACTATTATGAGGTCCTGGGCGTCCAAAAGAATGCAAGCAAGGACGAAATCAAGAATGCATACCGCAAGCTTGCATTGCAATACCATCCAGACAGAAACAAAGAGCCAAGCGCAGAAGAAAGGTTCAAAGAGTTATCTGAAGCATATGCAGTACTCTCTGATGATGAAAAGCGTAAGCGGTATGACGTCTATGGTCATGTAGGCGCCGAGGAAGCATTTAGAGGATCTGAAGCCAACTTTGAAGAGATATTCCGAGATGCTGGCTTTGGAGGATTCCGAGATATATTTGATCAAATATTTGGCCGCCGAGGGGGAGGAGGAGGAGGCTTTTTTGGCGACGATATTTTCAACTTTGGATTTGGAGGAGGAGGAAGTGCTGGCAGTAGGAGAAGGGGCCGAGATATCGTCTACGATATGGAACTCACAATTGAAGATGTACTGAAAGGCAGGAAGGAAGAAGTCGAAGTACCGCGCTTTGATAGATGCAAGGAATGTGGTGGCACTGGGGCTGCGCCTGGAACCAAACTACGCAAATGCACTGTCTGTGACGGTCAGGGTCAGACGAGGCGCGTATATAGTCAAAATAGGTTTTCGACAATTGTTACAATGGAGCCATGCAGGACATGCCAAGGTCAGGGTCAGATAATTGATAGGCCTTGTAACAATTGCAAGGGAAGCGGTAGAGCAAAGCAAGTTAAAAAGATAAAGCTAGAGATTCCACCTGGAGTTGAAGACGGTATGGCATTTCAGCTTCGGGGTGAAGGAGAGACGTCAGAAGCAGGTATATCCGGAGACCTTATAGTCAGACTGCATGTCCAACCTCATCCTAAGTACGAGAGGCTTGAAGACGGGCATTTGCTCTACAACCTCGATGTCAAGTTTACAGACCTTGCTCTTGGGACGGACGTTCGTGTACCAACACTTGAGGGTTCAGAGAAGCTGAAGATTCATCAAGGCACTCCTGCAAATGCTATCTTGCAGATAAGGGGTAAAGGACTTCCTCGCTATGGCAGTGCTGGACGAGGTGACCTTCACATCAGAATTAATGTCACGGTTCCAAACAAACTTACAGACCGGCAGAAAGGGCTTCTCAAAGAACTCCATCATGAACTAGATAACCAATAGTGAAAGAAATACTTTAAAATAGCAATTCCTCGATGATTCTAGATGTATGTCATCACCTTTTGATGAGTGGTTTGGTAGAAGAAGGCGTTTTGGATCTTGGTTTCCAGACATTGATGAAATGATGCGAGATGTTGAAAAGATGATGCAAGAGGCTTTCAAGAATGTCGAGCAACAGGTCCCAAAGAATTTGGTAAAGGAGCGGAAGCTTGATGATGGCTCTGTTGTTCGTGAAATGGGACCAATAGTATATGGATATTCTGTCAAAGTCGGTCCAGACGGAAAGCCCGTAGTGCGCAAGTTTGGCAATATTGATGCTATTCCAAACATTCTTGGCGGCAATCTTACAGTCAAGGAAGAACGTGAACCCTTAGTGGATGTCATCAGGGCGCCGGATGAACTGCGTGTTGTAGCTGAAGTGCCTGGTGTCAACAAGGAAGATTTGCGCCTAAGAGCGGATGAAAACTCCTTAACTATAGAATCGATCACCGGACAGCCTCGTTACCACAAAACAGTTGAGCTCCCTGAACCCATCGATCCGGCTACAGCTAAGTCCAGCTACAAAAACGGCATCCTTGAGGTGTCATTTAAGCTCAAGAGTAAGGGCGGCGGCGGCGTGCCAATCAACATCGAATAAGAACAACAATATTATTCTAGTGAGGCAGAAATAGCACCACGAACTTAGAAGGGCGCGGGGGTCGCCAAGCCCGGTCAACGGCGTGAGATCATCATCGTCTACATTCTGATGATGATGACGCGATGCTCAGACGTTATAATTGACTGGGACACCTCATCCCTTAGGGGTTCGTGGGTTCAAATCCCACCCCCCGCACTATTTCATTAATGTTATTTTTAAAACAATGTGTATATTCTGTTAATTATCATGCTCTTTGGAAGCTCTAGGTCAATGTTTGAATTTACTCAAAGGCTTGCAAGCATTGAAGTTGATAATTAACTACAGGGCATCATAACTAAAATATCAAAGTAACGCATCACAAAAGGGCTTTATACTCTAAAAAGTGGACAAATACTGCTAATAAGAAATATATGATAATAACGCTTCATAATGACCTCAAGGCAATCTCTTCGATACTAAACGATATTTTCAAGATACCTGCATTTAAAAGAGATTACGATGAAGCCTTTGGCAAAATAGCCCAAATCTTGTATCGTTACGGTATGGAAGAAAATGCACGCAATTTGCGTTTCCGTTTTATTTTATGTATGCAGGAGTTCTTTGATGGTATCCCTCAAGATCAGTGGCATGTTAAAGACCCTTCATTCGTCAAGCGGTCTGAGGATTTTGCTATACTGAAGTTCCTTGAGTGGGTAATTGAACAAGTTACCTAGCTTTGTTCTTAGCGACCCATTGTTCATATATCTTGATTACATCGTCTACATCATTACCATTCTCTGAATACACCAGGAAAACTCCAAACTTGCCCTTGCTGTCGTGACCTCTGGCATAGTAACCCCAGAAGGTGTCAGGTAGTCTGTCAAAGTTAGACCTGTTGTTTGCGACCCCTACTAGATTCTTGGCTACGGTGTCTACTACTCTAATAGAATCTTCCGCCTCTATCATCAAGATATTATGAGCTTGATTGTGATTTAAAAATCCCTGCATAATGCATTATATTAATCCTGTCACCCCTTATCTGTGGAAATAAAAGCAGAGGGGGGAGGAGAAGTATAGGATGCGAGCAAAATGTTTGACCCCTGATATGCCTCTACACACAACGCATATGCTCGCTACCGATAATCTGGTCGCTCTAAAAAAATCGGTTGTTGAATCGTCCGTAGAACGGCGCTAGGTTCATTAGTACTATTCTTGTCCTACCTGAAAGTAATAACTATGATAATGAAGCTTTTCTCTATTGAAGTTAAATAGCGTAGTCGCTACAACACTCTTTCTATCATCTCAAAGGCTTTATTCATTGATGGTGATTCACCGTTTACATCCCTTATGTAGAGGGATGCACAACAGTTGGCGAACAGCAATCGCTCTTGTGGATGCAGACCAGTAAGGTAACCCACAATATCAGCTGCATCCCATGTGTCTCCTGCACCTGTAAGCCTTTTTGCATCGACCTTAATTGCATGTGCAAATGCACTTTCTTTACCGTTTGACCATGCTGCCCCTATCTTTGTGTGAAGATCAATACTGATGCCTACACTTTCGGAGATTCTCTTGGCCACTCCTTTAACATCATCTACGGTATAAACAGATCCAAGTAGGCGTCCAAAGCCCAGTGAATCGGTAAGCGAGTTGCATTCATTTTCGTTTATGCTTAGGCAGTCTGTAAAGTTTCTAAGTTTGGCAAGTGAATCGCGAAAATCATGTTTTCTTGTCTCCATGTCCGCAGGGTCAATAAAATGAAACGCACTAGGGGAATTCTTGAAAGAGAATTCTGTAAGATCATTGCCTTTGAGGTTGGTAGCCCAGTTCAATATCATAACACCATCCGCATTCTTCAATATTGCTCTGTCTTCTTCTGAGCTTATCCTCTCAGAACCAAAACTTTGATTATCTCCTACGTCACTTACCATCACGTTTACAGGCCTCTCCTCGTATGGAAATTCAAAGGATGTGGTCAGGCCAGTTCTGCCGTTAGCTATTCTGAGCGTAACTTTGTCACCAAACTGTGAAAATGACTGTCTTATCATTGTAGCACCCAACTCATCAGCTATAGTAAATAGTGCTACTTTGGCGCCCAGCTTGGCAAGGCAGTAAGCTACATTAACTGCATTTCCACCCTTGACATCTGTTGTTGCGATGCCTCTAATGCTTCCGCCTCCGACCTTTGCCTTCTCATTAACCATATCAAAAAGATCTTCCTTTGACTCCAGCCGGATTATGCGGTCAATGAAAAAGTCATGCATAACTACTATTGAACCTATGGTGCTAAGGTGTCTAAGCTTATCAATTATCTCCACAAATGCTCAAGATCGTTATAGGCGTATATATGATATTTTACTAGAAAGGATGCAAGCTGCACTTGAAGTTTCTACTTCATATCTGAGTATGTTTTTTGTGGAAGAGTACAATCCTCAATTGTATTATTGGGGGCTGATATGCTACTTGATTTAGATGAATGAGCATGTCCCACATTCCTTGACTTGTATCAATACCTCGACGCAATATCCTGGAGAAATCTAGTGCCATAATTGGCTCCTTTGGAAATACATTTTACGTTACTTTTAATCAGTCTGCTTTTGAAGGTGCTTTTGTTTCTCATCGAATTTTGCACGAAAGCTGGAGACATTTATTATGAATCTTTCATGCATCCCTTCACCTATTTTCTCAAGCTTGTCTCTTGCCTCAGTTTTGAACATTACCCGCCTGCCATCAACTGATACCACCTCCGCCTTGAGGAACACTTTGGCGCCAACAGGAGTAGCAGCAAGATGCTCTATTTTGACTACTGTACCAACCGAGTCCAATTGGGGATCGGGTATGGCTTGCTCTTTGAGAAGAAGTCTGCAGGTCTCCTCCATTTCTGCTATCATGGACGGGGTGGAAAGAACGTTCTCTCCTTCCCAGAGAAAGCTAGTAGTTTGATTTGAGCTAACTGTTATAGTCCGTTCTTTTGAAGAGCCTATCTCTATTGTAAAATCCATGTCTTAACGAGAAGACATCTTATTCTTTAAACTTGCGTGAGATCATAACTATCTCTCTATCTATCCCTAATGCTGGACAAACCCAGCTTCCACGAGCAGTATACAAGGTGCGGATAGGATGATGCCGTCAACAATGATGATTATGCAATGGCCACCATGTACAAACTACTTTCAATACGCGAGGCTTTTTTTGTGCTGTTATTGTCGTTATCAGTATTGCTGAATAATGGACTTCTTGTGTGGATCTGCTAACAATAAAAGTGTGCGCTTACGCGCTTATCAACAGCCTGCCACTTCTACACTTCTTCCGCCAATTACTAAGCAGTCTTCTGTCGAATCTTCTCCTCCGCCCTCGCCATCTGCTCCGCCTCCGCCATCTCCTGCTCCATCGTCATCTCCGCCTCCGCCATCTCCTGCTCCATCGTCATCTC
>JBJMEA010000059.1:0-3529 GCA_045809625.1 Nitrososphaera sp.
TTTATCCTGCTCCAATGCTGTACAGTATCTGTGAGACTTCGTCTAATACTCATGTCAATGTCAATACTGTGTTATGATTCCGAACAGCTAACCAAATGCATGGTAGAGACGACGAGATAGTAGTTAGTTAATGAGCTTACTATGACAGAATGCCTTACGCTAAGAACAAGAGATCTGTCTACGCCACCCACAACTCAACGACTTCAAAGCTACCAGAACCGTAATGTATGCAATGTCCAGATCAAAGATGAAAAATTTTAATGAATTATTTTATATGAATGCACGACTAATAGTTTTGTTCTCTTTATTTACCCACTGTCATTTTGTAGGTAGAGAGGTTGTCCTTCCTTTAGGATTTGGCCTATTTCATTATAGGCTTGAAGAAACGCATTACCTTTTTCGGTAGTCTGGAATGTTCGCATTACTTTGTCATAGCTAAGCAGGTCGTTTTCAGTGAGGATCAAAAGATACTCTTGCAAGTGGTCATGACTAAGAAATGCCTTATACATTATCCTGGTCTTTGTAACGCTGCCCCCATTTGCTGCCTCAAGGATCAATTTGATTGTGTCGACTCTATCTCTGTACACCATTCACTTTATTGAAGTAGGCAAAGATCTTAAATAGTGCTATGAAGTACGACTCTAGATAATTTATTTGAGCTTCGATAATCCTGGAGCAAGAAAATAAAGGTGTTGAAGTTAGCATAGGATAAATAGCTAATGGCTCGTAGACTTATCGTATTCCATTTGCTTCCCTATAATTTACCTAGCACATCTCCGTGTATGTCACTTACCAATGAAGCGTGATTGTCAAATTTATCCATCAAACTATTTCATATGACTTTCTTTTGCTTTAAGAAGTAACGTATAGCCTCATCCATCCTCATGTTAATCTGCTCTACCGTTAGCGCACAGGACTTTACATTCATTGCTACTGCAACGTGTGCCAAATAAGGAAGCATCCTTCTCCATATTGGGCCATACAGCTGATTTTTCTCCATAGCAAATTTGTATAGGTCATTGGATGTATTACAGTATATGATATTGGGCGGAACAAAGTATATTGGCTCCTTTTCGTTTCCCAAATCTGCAAATTCCCACCTCACAGCAATGTTATTGGGACTATCTTCTTGATGTTTTTCCTTTTTCACAGAGGGATCCATCGAGGGTTATACCTGAGACTTATTGCTACATCGACACATTGTTAAATAAAGACTGCAATTGAAAATTATCGTAAGTATTATTCAAGAGACTCTGTCATTACCCCTATGTTGTAGTGACTAGAGGAATGACAGCTGCAAATCAAATTTACGATATTATCATACAATGATTGGTTAAATGAGCAGAACTAAAAGAAGATCGCAGAGCAAACAAGACGTGATTTTTATTCAGAATGAGGTCCAGAACGCATCAAGTAATGGAGGCACACTCAAAGGATGAATCAATACTACCAATGCGTTGGGAGACATTGCGAAAATGAGAATCCCTTGCTCTGTGAAACTTAATCGAGGTTTTGAGATTTCTTCTTGTTTGCTTTAGTTACAGTATATGCACACACATACACACATCATGAGCTTAGTTGCAAAAGGTTTTCAGTCGACACAGATATCTGGTACTGCAACTTTCTTGAAGAGGTGAGGAGACATCACAGTACTGGGGGGAAGGTTAGCCATGCTTGCCCGAAACTCAGGAGTATTAAAAGCACGCTTAAAGTGTTCCACTGACTCAAAAACCGCATAGTTAAAGAACGTAGAACTACCAGCAATACCCTGATGCAACTGAGCTGAAATGAATCCAGGTTGCTGCTTCATCACTTTGGTCGTCGCTTGAAATACCTTTAGAAATTGTTCGACATCCTCAGGTTGGACAGTGAACTTGTTTAATAGAATGACTGCACCATCAACATCACCTTCCAGCTGTGTGTTGAGAGTAGCTTTTTCATCTGTCTCAACAATTTTTACCATGATGGCAGCTGTGTTTTAGTTACCTATTATTTGTTTTTCTTATTGTTTCTATCATCATTTAGATTTTCACAAAGGCGCTATCAAAGAAAAATAGTTTTGCAGTCAATAGGACACACCAGTGACAACAATGAGAGTCGATATAGCATTGCGTTGCCCCTCAGTCCTCTCTTTGTCAGAGGAATAACTATGTTTAGGAGAACAGATGAAGCCTTTAAAAGATTTGTTTTCCTAGTCACGCTTATGTGGTGACTGTTAGGGGCACCCCTGTTCTGGTGGCTTTTCGATAGGAAATAGTAGAAAGAGTGAGGAGCGGAAGTAATAAGTGAATAACCTCAGATCTACAGAGACTGTTTGGTCAATGAGAAATGACACTGAGCAAAAACATGCTCGCAATGTTGGACTAACGAGGGCTAGTATATTACAATACAAGCTAGAATATGTAGGAGCAAACTCCTAGAGTTATTAGGGTAAGCCTTCTATCTTAGAGCGCAATATTATCAACGAATAATTTTCGCTTTAGCATGAGTTTGATTGCGAAGGAAAAAATAGCTAAATGTCAATAAAGAGGAGCTTTTGCTCCATATTCTGCACAAGGGGATAATGAGCAAATAAGATAGACTACACAAAATTGCGAAAAATGAAGCATTCGACGCTCAGAATAGCTTCAAAAGGAACTAACCTACTCAGATCTTTAAAAGTGAGCACATGCCTCCTTACATAAGTCATGGCCTATAATCATCTCGCTATTTTCACTCTTCCGTTAATCTAATGATTAGGAGATTTGAAGAATATTGCTATTCTAAATTGATAAAATATCTCTGTGTATATAGAACGAGTTTGAGTCCAGGCAAGAATGAGGAATAACAGAACCCGTTTTACAAGGAGAAGAACGAGTGCAAAACCATAGAGTCTGCATAAGACAGATATCTTGGCTAATTTGATTTTACGTAATTACAACTCTCTCTAAGGAGATGAAGAAGGGAAAAAGGAGAACTTACAACGTTAAATAGTTTTGCAAATCACTGATGGAAAATAATAATAGAGCAATAGCACGAGAACACCTTCTAACGAGCATTTTATGTAGAAACATCTACTCCAAATTGGTTTTGATATTCCCTAGTAAGGAAAGTACTTTTATGCCTTGTATTCGTGCTTGAGTGGTGATTATATGGATAATCTTAACAACAACAAAAGCAAAAAGGAGGATAATATTCTAGTAATAAAAACATCAAAAGCAGAGACTATTGCTATGTATGCGACAGTAATGCTCGTAATTGGTGGTGCTACTAATGCTATATCTTTGGTACCGCACTGGCTGATGTCTTCCGTAGAAGCTACAGCTACTACTGAAGTTTTTACTTCCCAGGATCTAGGCTTGGCTACAGAGGAAGGACTTATTGAACAAGGCATAGACATTCATTCACAACCAAAAGCTCCAATGGCTGCCTCTCAAGATGGAAACAATGTCTACATAGTATGGTGGACTAACAAATCAGAAAACTGGGAAGTAATGTTTAGAGCTTCTACTGATGGAGGACAGACATTTGGTGATAAGATAAACCTAAG
>JBJMEA010000060.1:0-7160 GCA_045809625.1 Nitrososphaera sp.
AAGCCATAGACGTTAATATTGCTCCACCACCTGTTTCGGCACAGAAGCCCTGATATGGTCGCAGCTGGGTCAACCTGAAAGCCATTGTCTTTACAATTCTCCATCCTCCAAGAAAAGTCCCTGCTGCAATAGCCGCGGCCGCTCCTAATATTACCCATACAGGAACCACAAATGATTCTGAATCTAGGAATCCACCTGCAATCAACAATGCTGTAATTACTCCCATTGTTTTTTGGCCATCGTTTGCACCATGTGCTAGTGAAAAAAATATTGAAGAAACAATCTGTAGCCTTCCAAAAGCTCCATTGACTAACTTTGGTTTTGAATCTCGTAGAAAATACATTATTGCAATGGCAAAAGCAAAAGCAAGTACAAAACCAAGTGTTGGAGACACCAACATAAAGACCAATGTTTTCTCAATGCCTCCAAATACGACTGCTTTTAATCCTCCTGCAATCAATGCAGAACCAACCAAACCACCTATTAGCGCATGGCTGCTTGAAGATGGCAGACCAAAATACCAAGTAACGAGGTCCCATGTTATTGCACCTATTAGTCCTGCAAGTATTACATATACAGTTGAGAACTCGGGTTGTATAATTCCTTTGCCGACTGTTGCAGCAATAGCAGTACCAAAAATAAACGGACCAGCAAAGTTCGCTACGGCAGCCATACTTACAGCATAAAGTGGTTTCAGAACCCTTGTTCCAATAACCGTAGCAATTGCGTTAGCTGAATCATGAAAACCATTTACAAAATCAAAAAATAATGCAGCTGCTATTGCACCTACAACTATGCTAACAAGTCCTTCTTCTACCATTAGGAGCTTTCAACCATATTTTAGAGCAATATCTTCTACGATATCTGCTGTATCCTGACATTTGTCGATAGAGTCTTCTAGGTTCTCATAAATATCCTTCAATTTTATTATCTCAATAGCATTTGTATTCGTCTCAAATAGTTCAGCTATTGCATTTCTATATACTGTGTCTCCTTCATGTTCGTATTTTCTTATCGTGCGGCAATGTCCCACCAAATCGTTAGCATTTTTGAATTTTCTGAGTCGTTTCATTAGAAGATAAATCTCTTGTGATGCTGAGAGCAGCACTTTCGAAAGCTCAATCATGTACTGCGTTGGTTCTTTTATTTTGAACATTACAAGTTTATCAGCAGTTCCATCAGTATAGTTTACAACTTCATCTATAGAAGTTGTAAGCCTTGAGATATCTTCTCGGTCTAAAGGAGTTACAAATGTTTGAGATGTTATAGTAAATAGGTCATGGGTAATTTTATCCCCTTCGTGTTCTAGAGCCTTAATTTTCGATTTGCGTTCTGTTACAGTGTCATAATAGGTAAACAGTTCAACAAGTGACGATGTGGTCTTGACTAAATTAGCGCCTTGATTTTCTAGCATATCAATAATAGTCTTGTCATTAGCCCTAACCCATGAAAGCCAACCAGTACGCATAACCTAGCTAGTCGTTTTGTTCTTGGTTAGCACATATATATATAATGCATGTTTTGCTTCATTCTCTCCTCGACTGCTCTGTCCAGTTCCCTCTTAATTGTGATGATTTCCCTAGCAATACTTTCAGGTTTGCGTTTAGTTGCATCAGCCATTGCAAAAAGGATTTCTTGCTTTAGAATGTCAATGCGTGGACTCGTGCTTGATAGGAGGAAGGGAGAGCCAAACAAATCATCCTGTTACTAGCGGATATTATTACAAAAATCACATGGGGGAGAAATTAAGATGATTAACTAGGCGATACAGACAAGTTACTACAGGTACTAGCGGCATAGGTCACTGCTCTGGCTGCTCATTCCGGTCAAGCATAGCGGCCGCTAGAGCCACACCCAATGACACTAATCATTACCAAGACAAGCAGAAGAAAATGAAAGTAGGATGCTCCGGCCGGGATTTGAACCCGGGATCAGCGACTCGAAAGGAGTTGATTCATCAGACACCCTGCTTCAAATCCCAACCCTCGCATCATCCTCATTACCATCGTCATTAACACCAATCTCAATAGACTGGAAGAGATACAAAGAATATTTGTATGCTAACCAGCGACCAAACACTGCTCGATTGGCTTTGAAATATGGTAAAAAATACTCCTATGTATTAGAGCGCATGGACGTTAAAGACCTGCTCGTTTTGCCACCAGCAAAACAAAGACACATTATGAAAGCTCTTGCAAACCTTGCAAAGCATGCCGGAGTTTATGAGGAGTGGAACAGACTGCGAAGACAACATCAGCTCAAATGGTCATGTACTAACACGCTTGACGTCTTTGAAAGAATCATGAATAATGGAACTAATTATGATAAGATGCTTGAATACGTTAAACAGATTCTGACAATTCTTCCGCGCTCGCATGCCAAGGTAGTAATCTTCGGAACTTTAACTGGTCTCCGGCCTATCGAAGCTTGTAAAAGTGTTCAACTGATTCATACGGATCTGTCCAATTATCTAAATTCTGAGCTCTTTATTTTGGAACATTTCAAATGGAAGGATATCTTCATAAGGAGCACAAAAAAGTCATTCATTAGTGTCATGACAGACCGACTTTTGCAAATCGCTAAGAGTACAGACCCTCAATCGTATACATCCATCTATGCATACCTACACAAACGTGGCTTACCGAGGAGAATGAATTATTGCCGCAAAATATTTGGGACTCACCTACGTTATTGTGGTATTGAAAGCGAGATGGTCAATTTACTTGAGGGTAGAATTTCTCCAGAGATCTTTGTAAGACATTACTGGTCTCCAAACATGAAGCAGGATATTGAGCGGGTGAGAAAGGCAATAGATAGTTTAGCCGACAGGCTGATATGACGTTATTTGTGAGTAGTGTATGACTTCTCACAAGTATTTATCCCAACCTCAAGTCGCTATAACCCCGCATAATACTACAAGCCAGAAAGTAAGACATTAGAAATTTTTGATTCCTTGACCTTATCATAACAAGGTTATGCAAATAGTATTATTGTAAGGCTGTTCGGTCATGAGTCTGAAAGCGTCCTGCCGCGAAATAAAGTCGGGCAGGGGAACATTCGGAGTCCCGACCCCCTCCATGTCAAGGCTTTTCATTGCAGAATTATTACCAAGGTTAGTTTTATAGGCGTGGGCCGAGTCCGAAATTCCTTGAGGTTAGCAAGCTGTCAGAACCCTTGGGTTCAACTTCTCTCGTCAAGTCCAATAGGCCTTTTTCAACAAGTATAGGCAGCTCGTTATTTGCAAATTCTTTTATTTTCTTATTGAGTCTTGACCTAATACATCTTTTTTGGGGTTTGGTGAACTCTCTTCCTTGGAATAAAAAGTCAAGCTCTGTTCGCGTTAATAACAAGATAACCATAATTATGCCTAACCATAATAATTATAGTTGTCTCAATGCTTCTCCGCTTGAGGGATCATTAAGCAGTATTATAGTGATAACGCTTGCTACATACTCCATTAGCGCACAGAGCGCCATAAGGATAATTTCTGGTACCGATATTGTAAGACATCTGACAGAAGAGCCCCACTCTGTTTCAAGGCCTGTGAACCAGATAATGAGCAAGCCGATGCCGAGATGGTGCCCAAATGTCTGAAATAATGTTTTTCATGTCTCCTGTTTTAGACATCTTGAACGATTTCTCTAATTTGTGATTATTCACAAATGATGGCAAACTGTTATACTACCAGTTAATAATAAACAGAGAGTATGTGTTTGAATGACGTTGGATAATATAGTGATCATTCAAAGAGACTACAAGTGGGATCCAAGGCGAAAAAAGTATTTTCATCCCAGATTTATCAGGGTTATGCCAGGTCAGCAAGTCAGGTGGATAAACCATGACGTGAAGAATCACAGATTAGTTTCAGGTAATCCTGATACTCTCATTTCTGACGGAAAATTTGACACCGGTGAAATCTTGGTAGGAAATGCCAGTTCTATCCAGTTCAATAATTCGCAAGGAGCAAAGAGCATACCTTATTTTTGCCTCCTTCATCCTAACGAGAGAGGAACAGTGGTCATCTTGCCAATGGAAGAAGATTCCCTCACAAGCGAAGAGCGTTTAGAGTTGTTAGAATCCACTTTTGCTTTCCAGAACTCATTGGAATTCAAGAAGATGCATACAGTTCTAGAGAAATATGTAGACCCTGTGGTGTTAGAGCAAATACGAGATCCTGAATTGGTAACGATGCAAAACAAGATTCTGACAATAGTGTTTTGGGATATAAGTGGATTTTCGGTATTATGTGAAAGTTTACAATTTCATCAAGAATTGGTGGTGGCCTTCCTTAGAGAATTCTTCTCAGAGGCTACCACAATCATCCACAAATATGACGGAGTATTGGACAAGTTTATGGGTGATGGTATAATGGCGTTCTTTGGTTTTAAGGATACTTATGTTAACGATAATGGAAAAAAAGGTGCAGTATGCGCAGTTAATGCAGCAATAGAACTAAGAGATTTCTTTGAGGAGATAAAAGTAGATTGGATCGACCTCTGGAAAGCAAGATCAAGTCAAAAAGAAGAGATATCCATCCACTTGAGATGCGGGATGCATACCGGAAATGTATTGGTAGGGCTCATCTTGACAGAAAAGAGGGATCAATTTACTACGATAGGCACTAATGTAAATTTAGCCAGTAGAATGGAAGGAGTGGCTATCGAAGATCAAATCATTGTATCACCACAAACTAAGATGCTAATAGAGGATTCATTTAGCCACAGATCAATTCCTATCAAGAAAGCAATAAAAGGATTTGAGAACATAACAGAATACTACGAGATCGCAGCCAAGAAGGATAATGGCGCCAGCAGCTACAGCACAGGCACCAGCATTCAATAACAAAAAGAAGAGACGACACGGTATTTTTTAATTTATCGGTTAAGCATGATTTAACAAAAGACGAAAAAAATGGACCAATTCACGACTCCCGCAATAACACCACAAACAGCAGCAACAACAACAAACACCTTTGACGCGTTATCTTTGATAGATCATGATCGCTTCTTAGCTCTTGCACGCCGTCTTAAGCAACTAATTTAAGAGCATTGTACTAGAAATGTATCGATGGTCATGCAAGAAACTTCAAAGTGCGAACTATTTGGAGAACAATCTTGCGATTGCGGCTACTGCAACGTTGAAGGATAATTGACCTTAATGCTGAGGTTATTCAAGAAATTAAGGATCTGATAAGATGATAACAGATACGGTTCCATTGGATAGTGCAAAAGGTTAGACTTTTCAAGCCGAACGAACTATTGGCTCCCTTGGAGACAATAGCATGTATATACTTGCCATGTCTGTGAATTACTTCCGATCCTTTACATCGAGAAAGGTCAGCAATCGCAGCCCCTCTTCTTTTATTTTTTGATCCGAAGACGGTATAATCCACACGTATAATCCATATGAATGGTCCCAAACAGACTCAGGTCACATCGTCTTCAATTCCACTGATACCCATACATGAAAGTAAAGTAATGGCTCTTCTTACAGGCTTAGAGCATTACCGTTTAGATTAACTCAATTATTGTCATAAAAAGGCTTGATTTGCGCAGCAGTCCGATGCTATACTGGAATGGTTATTTAGATTTGAAGAATACTCTCAGTTTTCGGTATTTTAAGAACAAAAAGGAAAATGGGGTGAAATAAAACCAGCTCATCTAGTTTTGCTTATGCAGTCACTCTCTTCTTCAGACAAACCGCTCCGGGAATTGGTTAACAATCCCAATCGTAAACTGATTTGCCATTGATATTGCATGTTGATATAACTCGTCAAATGTGGTCACATCCGTGGCATAGTCACCTGTCAGTCTGGCGACGGCTTCTGTCTTTGTAAGAGATAAATGTTCATTCAGCATATGCAACATATCCTCTTTTGTCCAGTTCGGGTTAGCCCCACTCAACAGCGTGGCAATATCATCTGCGTTGGCATACCATTTCTTCTCAATCTCTCCTATAGTGTTACTGTCTCCTTTTTTGGCTGCTTCAAGCAAATCCACTGCGATATTGATGTGCTCTTTCAATTGCGATGTCAACTGATCGCCTGCTTGGTCACCGTAGAATGGCTTTATCGCATTGCCAATGTCCTCTTGGTTCTTCATTAGCCTTCCTGCTGCAAATGATGCATCTAGTTGATCTGCAGCTGCGGCAACTATGTATAGCCTTGTCCAGACGATGTGCTGTATCCACAGATCATGAAGATAAAATCTCAACCCATTAACCTTGGTTTGGTTCAGGTCGTCGTCATTATGATTTATGGCAGGTGGCACATGTGAGCCTGTGTCTTGGTGTTCGGTTGAAACGACTACATACTGACCATTTTCCGGCCTTTCCGTAGCTGCTCCGACGTCCATTGCATGTTCAGCTTGGGTAGGAATTATAGGCAAGCTAACAACAAATGCCGCCGATAGGATTGCTGTGCTGATGGCAATAGTCAGAAGCCGCGTGGAATCATTGTTTTTCTTATTCATTAGTTGCTAGATGCTACAGGGGCTTTATATACTTTAGTTATTATTAAGTATCTAAAATGGTTATTCTGATACTAGTGTCTGAACACTTTAGATACAATAAACACTTATTAGTGCATAAAGCATTTTTGCTTGGTAATGGTTCCTCTTCAAGACGAAATAGCCACGATAGGTGAGACGAAAGAAAGGATCTTAGAGCTATTGCTAGACGGTTTAAAGGGTGCTAGTGAAGTGCTGAAAGGTTACAGATACAGAAAAGTGCCGCCAGAGTTCATCTAGAATCGTTGCAATCTATGGAGACCGTAAGGTCAAAGTTTAAGATTGAAAAAATGGGCAGGCCAAAGAAGGTATACGAGTTAACCGAAAAAGGCAGAGAATTCTTTCCAAGAAAGTATGATTTGTTTTTGAACCTTGTACTAGATAAGATAGCAGGCAAAAAGGGAGCAGCAGAGACAAGAGAAATTATCGAATCGATAGCAGAAGATATCGCTTCTGGTATAAGATCAAAGATTGATAAAAATAATCATGATCGTGATCTTGAACATTCCTTAAAGATCATAAACGATGCATCAAATCAAATGGGGTTTGCATCCTCTCTTGGAAGAGATGAAAAAGATGGCTCTTTTTATATTCAAAGCAAGAACTGTATTTTGCATAAAGTTGCATCAAACAACCAAGAGATGATTTGTCATG
>JBJMEA010000061.1:0-4254 GCA_045809625.1 Nitrososphaera sp.
GAAGGGATAGCAAGAGCAATGCTCAACCTTGTGGACAAATTAGTATTTGTAGTGCCGACTGAAACAATGACTAGACAAGTCAAAGATGCAATAGAGTCAATGCCTGATAGAAGCATACTTCAACTGCGAAAATATGTCACAGTGCTTACACCTTCAACTCTTGTGTCAAAACAGGGAATAAAGGGTACACGAGAGCGTAGAAGCGCGGAGACAGGACGAGGGGTGATATAAAGACAGTGTCTGCTCAAGACATGAATCTGGAGCGATTGGTTGAAGCAGGAGAAGAGAAAGGTTTTGAAGTAGAGCAGGATGTTGACTTTGGCGCTGGCCCAATACAAGTAGTGTGGAACATCAACGTTCATCCTGCACTTCCAAACATCAGATTTGGATTTATAACTCTAGGCGGAGAAGAGGGTGGTAGCCAAGATACACAAGATAACCAGCTCTCTGTAAGAAAGATAGAAGAAGCTGCATTTAGAGGATTAAGAAGCGGCCTAGACAAGACATACCTTATTACAGAAAATGAGGAGATGGCAAAGTCTGTCAGTGGCAAGATAGAATGGCTGGCATCTCATGGAAGTTTGATTAGACTTGACGCCATTTCATTGGGATTATATCCAGAACAACAAGCGTCGAGTGTTATAACACCAAGTCAGCAGCGAGTTCCAGAAGGCGAAAAGATAAGGAAGCAGGATGAAAAGGAGAGGGAAGTGAAGTTTGATAAATACAATAGACCTCAAGGCGAAAGAAGAGACAAAGAAAGCGAAGAAGAAAGAACGAAAAGAGAATTAAAGTTTGATGAGAATAGCAGACCCAAAGGTCAAAAGAAAGTATTGGAAGATTAGCTGGTGCAAGGCATATCTTTTTATCTTTTTTCTCTTTTTTTCTAAAGTATTTTTAGAATAAAATAAGCCACCCTACTTTGGGATAGACTTGTTATAATATTTTCTTAATCTAGTGGTCTTTATTGATAGATTTGACTATTTCTGACTAACACTTGGATTTCGACCGCCACTAGATTTTTGTCTACCTTCTCTCTTTTCCTCCATAGCTCCTGTGGCGACCTCTTCTTCTTGCTCCAAGTCGCTTCTTTGGCTCGCTGCTTCTCTATCTGGGTCAATGAAATCAAAGCTTGGTGTTGATTGTGGAGTGGTATTGGCAGTTGGCTGGCGCTTTAGTCTGTCGGGCCTTGACATGGTCACATACTGCAACTTAAACAAGTTAAAAGTTTGGCAGAAAATTTCTAATTCTCTTATAATTGCATCATATATAGCATTCAGATGTTATCCTCTGTAATATGACTACATGTCAAGAAGACCTGCTTCATGAGTTTCAATCATATATTTGTAAACGATGAATTTTTTTATTTTCTTCTCTTTTCTTTAGTGCCATCTTTCTTTGAAGCATCATCTGCTTCCTCTTGAATCTTTGACCACGATTGTGCAAAAAGTGTCGACTGGTTCCTCCTATCGAAGACCGAGTTGTGAAATTTTTTTGCCATGTAGCGCATTCCTTCTACTTACAACGGGATAGAACATTGAACCCTCCTCCGTTAGATGAGGATTCATTCCTTTCATATGAACGAAAGAATCAATGCAGTGGACAGCTCTAAGGGGGTTCGAAATTAATAAGAAATGGGTTTTCATACTACTTCTAAATTTGTCCTCCACTTATTCAAAATAGGCTCAGTTCAATACCGTAGTTCTATAATAGAAAGAAATGGAGCTGGTGGATTTGAACCTACGACCTCAGCAACGAACGTTAGTTCTAGCTGCCATAGAATTCTCGGATTACTCCTGCACTCACTCTATTGATTCAAGATTCAACACTGCAATGGTTATACAGTTCTTATGTATGATGATGTTCACGACTAAATGATCTCGATGTCATCAACACCTGACAATCAAGGATCATTAGTAGCTGTTGTTACAGGTAGCTCAAGTGGAATAGGACTCGCAACTTCTCTAGCATTAGCAAGAAACGGCTATCTGACCTATGCCACAATGCGGAACCTAGCCAAGCGTGATTCCTTTGAATCAATCGCCGATAAACAACACTTGCCAATCAGAGTAGTGCAGCTAGATGTTACAGACGAAAATTCAATCAAAAGCGCGATAGAATCGATATTATCTGAGGCTGGAAGAATTGACTTGCTTGTAAATAATGCTGGATACGTGCTGACAGGAGCGTTTGAAGATATCGGAATAAATGAAATAAAGGCACTATATGAGACCAATGTGTTTGGGGTGATCCGCGTAACACAGGCGGTTCTTCCAATCATGAGAAAACAGGGCTCAGGCAGGATAATCAATATCAGCTCAGGAGCGGGCAGGATTGGTTATCCTGGTGGTTCTGCTTATGTTAGCTCGAAATTTGCACTTGAAGGCTTGAGCGAGTCAATGGCATATGAGATAGAACAATTTGGAATAAGAACAGTTTTGGTCGAACCAGGGTTTGTCAGGACAAAAATTGGTGAAAACATGGCTATATCAAAGAAAACACAGGATCCAAATTCTCCTTATTCACAAATGATGCAAGTGATGTCCTCTAACCAGGAGAGGATGTTGGAAAATGGGTCCGATGCTGATCTTGTAGCCTCAGTTGTGGTTGAAGCTGCCACAGCTAAAGAACCAAACCTTAGGTACCTTGCGGGTAAAGATGTACAGCAAATGATGGCAGCGAAAAGGAGCATGTCTGATGAAGAGTTTCAAAAGATGATGAAGCAAGGCTTAACGGACAAAAAATAATAATAATTATTTCCCACTAGTCATTATAATAGCAGTAACCTATTCACCCTGATACACACAACAGCGACTTCCGCTTGCTTGCTGCCTTTTCATGGTAAGCAGGCTATGTCTACTTTTATTTTTCTGCTTGCAATTAAATATAACTTTGAGCCTTCTCCAATTCTTGCTGCTGAAACTGTCGACAACTCCCCAAAACAAGCTCGATTTAATGCCGTAATTAACCAGAGCGATAAAGATGAAGATGGTGAGATTTGAACCCACGACCTCGTCTTCAAGACATGCTCTTCCTAACGCTCCTGTTCCTCCAGTTATCAAAACTACTTTTCCTGAAAAATCGTAAGTCATTTAGACGCCCGAGCTCTGTCTGAAGTAAAAAATGAACCCGCTATCGTTTGACTTAAAGCCGCCATAGTGAGGATGTAGGATTGAGTGCTCTCAATTAGTGTCATTAGTAGTGTTCCCAAAGAAGCTTAATAGCTGGTCTATTACAAATTCTGGCTGCTCTTCTGGAATCCAATGTCCTGAAAGTGGAACTATGATACCCGTTACATTTGCAGCTAATGCTTGCGTTGAACTTAGCCCAAAGCTCGCTGGGAAATCCCCACCTAAAGCTGGATAAATATCACCGCCCAGTTGTAATACAGGCGTTGTTATCTTATTCTGGGCTGATTCTCTATTTTGCTCTGCATCCTCAGGGAAGGCTCTAAAATGTTCAATTCCCCCACGCAGTCCACCAGGAGATGCAGCGTGACTTGCAAATACATCTATGGCTTCTTCTGTAATTGCAGATGGATTGTAAGCCAATCCTTTCATAAACCATGATAAATATTCTCGCTCTTGACCTTCTATAAGAGCTTCTGGTATATCAGGCACCTGATAAAAAGCAAACCACCAAGGTCCATTCTCACCAATCTCTGGAGGGAAAAAACCAGGGAATGCGAAATCCATGAGCACTAATTTAGTTACATTGGTAGGATGATCGACAGCATACGAATATGCTGTTTGTACTCCTACATCGTGTGCTACTAAGAAAATATTGCTGAAGCCTAGCTGAGACACCAATTGGTAGATATCTTCTGCAGTCGTATTGCCATCATAACCTGTAACTGGTTTTGAAGAATCACCAAATCCTCGAAGGTCAGGAGCAATTACAGTATAATTTTTAGCCAATGCCGGCATAATATGTCTCCATTCATACCACGATTGTGGATATCCATGCAACAACACAACAGGGTCTCCTTGACCTCCAATCACATAGTGCATCTGGATTCCATTAACTGATGCCATATGATGAGTAAAAGTCACATTATCGATTTGGAAAGATATACCTTCCAAAAGCTGCTGTTGTTCTTCAACAGAAGGAGAAAATGTTTGGTTTGTTTGCAATTGTTGCTGCTGTGCCATTGTAATTTGAGGTTGATTTGAACCAATTCCAATAAGAAGAGAAACACTTGATACAACAACTATGAAAACGGCAACATAATAGATTGTAATATTAGGGAAGATG
>JBJMEA010000062.1:0-11422 GCA_045809625.1 Nitrososphaera sp.
CTTGAGGCTCCTTCGTTTTTTAATAGGCTGTACAAGGCAACACCTATTTTTCTTTATGCACTTTTAGTCATCTTTGGAGCTATCATTGTTGAAATGGTGTTATTTTCACAATATAGCACTTACCTGCTGATTCTAATTGTCTTAATAAGTGCAGTAGCCATCTTGTTCTTTGGTTTTCGCACTTACAAATTCTTGTCATGGTTCAAGTCGAGTGTCAACAAACGACACAATATCATGATATTGGCATTTGCTGTATCATCGATGCTCCTTTGCATCAGCGT
The DNA here is from genome assembly GCA_045809625.1 of Nitrososphaera sp. Classification (GTDB taxonomy): domain Archaea; phylum Thermoproteota; class Nitrososphaeria; order Nitrososphaerales; family Nitrososphaeraceae; genus Nitrososphaera. Next base: position 282 of record JBJMEA010000062.1, read on the forward strand.
GACAATTAGTACTGCACTTGATACCAAGGAATTAGTCTTTTCAAGACCACCCTCCATAGATCCAGATTTCCACTCTAGCAATTCTATGGCAAGCAGACACTTATCTATAATAGAACTTGTGATTCATCTCTATGGGTTTCTTGTCCCTCAAGTTACTGCTATTGCTATCGCAGAAACAGTTGCTGTTGCATATTTCCTTCGTTATTTTAAGGATCAGATAGGAAGAGCAACATTTTGGACACTTATAATTTTACCACCTGTACTTTTTTTAACTGGGATATTTGGTCCTCAATTATTAACAACTGGAAGTCAATTTGTATATATGGAGCCCAGGTTCCTTATCTTTAGGATACTAGGTACCGCAGGATGGGTTGGAGCTGATCTTGTAATAGCTTATGCATATATTTTAGTAGCAAAAACTCTTGGACGGCAAATTACCTCTTCTCGTAATAAGATCATTAACTATTTGATTATAGCAGCATTATCAACCATTTTAGTTTCTCCAACGACCAATAACTGGATAACCAACAATTCTTATCCACCCTTTGGAGCAATCCAACGTGCCTTTCTTGTGCTTGCTTCTTTTCTCTTTAGCATAGGAATATACTCTGTCGCGCTGTCAGTGGCCCAAGATGCAGAATTGCGTAATTTAGCCAGAAAATATGCAAAGGAGTATGCTCTGCTAGATACTTTAGGTAATGCACAAGAGAACGCAGAGATTATACGAAAGGTTGTAAAACTAATCCATAAACAAGCAGGTGCTATGGAAAAAGAAACAGGGGTAGAATCTTCAATGATAGATGACAACGAAGTTAGACAATATTTAGAGTTGGTAATTAGGGAGACTAGAGGAAAAAAGGATGACAGAACAGTCGGCGCCTAGCTTTAAGCTTAGTGCCAATGCTTGACACAAAGAGGGATTTGATCGTATTCCAAAAGAAGGGAGGAGGAGAAGAAGAGTTTCTCTTGTCATCATTGTACTCCTGTCTGTACTAGCAAGAGTTATCGGTATGTTCACAGTTACCCCTACTTTGGAAATGTATCCCAAAGCCCGGTAAGCGATATTAAAAGAAGCATTTCTATCAGCATTCTCTTCACCACAAGTTTTGCACACAAACAATCCCTGCGTCCTTCTTGTTCCTCGTTGGTTACACTTCTACAAGTTTGTGATGTCCAATTCTCGAATATTTTGATTACTTTGATACCCGCCAAGGCAGCCTTGTATGTCAAGTATTCTGTAAACTTGAAATACGGAAATCCGGAGAGTTTCCTGTTAAATTCCTTCCTCTTCCTCTTCCCTCCTTCTTCTCTCGGTTTCGCAACCCTTTGAGTTTGCCTAATACTATTAACGAATCTGTTTCTATAGCTCGATTGACAATCTCTCGTGATTTTATGTATGATGTTATTTGCAATCCTCTTCTCATGATCTCCTATCTTCTTTATAGTATCTATCGCTTTTTTTACTCCTAATTGCCGTCTTAATCAGAAGTACCAACCTCTGACATGGTTCAAGTCTTTACCATAAAACGCGGTCCTATTACTTGCCGACTCCACAGAAGTGGCAGTATGTTTGATACCCATGTCGATTGCAATTACGTTCTGATATTCTGTCTTTTCAGGAATATCTTTCTGTACTACAACGTCTAGATACCATCTATTATCTCGCTTGTATAACTAGCACTCACAAATCTTGGAATCTTTTGCCTTTAACAGTCTTGACCGGTACTCTAACCCAGTATTCCGCAATAGTGCTTGGATCATGTTCTAGCCTTATCAAATCATTTCGGATTGAAAGTGGATATTTTGTTGTCTTTTTAATTATTTTGTAGTAACGGTTTGCTTGTTGTTTATTCGCAGAATATAGGCCTCGGTCTTCTATAGTTTGCAAATAGTGTTGTAGATTATCATATTCCTGCTGTAATGTCACTTGCTTTGTATTTGTCAGTCGTATCACTTTGCCCAACCTTTCACTTCCAATTTTTTATCATCCGTTTGGAAAGCAGAGATCCTGAACTATATTATAGCTAAAATAAATCTTCCTTGTACTCCGTCTAAGGTTTAATATATAGACTATATGAGTTGTAAATATGGTCGAGGCTGAAAGTATGTTCTTAAACGGACACATCTATACTCTTGATAGACAGAATAGCATAATATAGGCAATGGCAACGTATGAAGGTAGGATTTTGGCTGTTGGCAGCATTGATAAGATTAAAAGGCTAATAGGACCAGTTACAAAGGTAGTTGATCTGAATGGCAAAGCAGTACTACCTGGGTTCAGCGATGCACACTGCCATGTTCTTTTGTTTGGCTTGGGATTATTACAAATAAACCTAAGAAGTGCTACTAGTATCTCTGAAATAATAAATGCTGTTAATAGAGAAGCAAAGTTAATACCAGGTGACAAATGGGTGCGTGGATGGGGTTATAATGACAACAAGCTCTCTGAGAGGCGTCATCCTACACGATATGATATTGATTCTGTTTCACATGATCATCCAGTTTATTTGACACATATATCTGGTCACATGAGTATGGTTAACACAAAGGCTCTACAGCTAGCAGGAGTTGATAAAGATACTCCTGATCCAAACGGTGGCATAATAGATCGAGATGGATCCGGTCAACCCACAGGAGTATTCAAAGAGTCAGCTCAAGATCTTATAAAAAAAGTGCTTACGCCATTTACTATTGATGAAGTAAAGAAAGCCCTTGCGGCTCTCCTCTTATAGGAATTCAAGCAGCTGTCCGTAGGCAGACCCAAAGCGGAGCATTATTAGTTCCAGAGGAGAAAATAACAATAGAAGAGGCTATAAGGTGGTATACTCTAGGAGCTGCCTCTGCAGCATTTGAGGAACATATAAGAGGGACGTTGGAGCCATGTAAGCTAGCAGACTTTATAGTATTATCAGAAAATCCTATTGAAGTGAAACCAGAACGGATTAGTGAGATAAAGATAGATTTAACTGTAATTGGAGGTAAAATTGTCTATAAGTCACAGCGAAATAGCATTTAAATCCGATTCTCAGAAGTTACTTCTTTATTTAAATTAATAGCATCAAAGAAACCACGCAATCATCTAAGGTAAGATTCTTTAGTGTAAGGAGACCTAATTCCATATACAAACAGGGTATATTGATCCATGTCCTCTTCTTACAGTTGCTCTTGTTTCTCGTGAATTTGATACTCTGACAATCTCTGATCTCACTTTTTTATTCTCACGAGTCCATTTAGAGAACTATTATCAGTGCGGGTTCGGTGGGATGCGGCTGAAAATTCAGACGAATCTCAAGATGGCAAAAGCAAAGAAATACCTTTTAACAATCATCCGACAGCAAGAGTGGCTTGTGCTTCTTCTTTATGCATGTCGCCTTTTTCGCTATATGCTATTTTATAATCCTGAAACATTGACTGTTTGATAATGTCTGAAAGGTTTCAAGTTCTTCTTTATTTTCGTCAAGTTCTTTGCTTTCTTTTGGCTCGGATATTCCAAGCGAGTGAAGCTCATTTTCCCAATAGACATTCTTGGCTTGCTGTTGTAGTTGTTCTTTTTTCTTGGAAAGTGTTGGCATGGTATAGGCGTCACTATGGCTGCAGCTTCACTAGATTCCACTTGACAAGTACGAATGCAAAAATAGTAAATGAATGAACCAATCTATTGAAGCTTCCTGATTACCGTGGAACTCATCTGCTTTGATAAGATATTTTTGAAGAAATCCACCAAAAAAGTCGGAGCGGGTTGGGGCTAATGACTTAGTTATAGCTGAACTAATTGTGAACAGATGAAATTTCAAGTTAGCTGATAAGATGGTATTGTGTGGTAATCAATGGTAGACCCCAGTAGTTGGAATGAAGTACGAGTAAGAAAGATGCGAGAGAATTGCTCTTCACACATATTGCAATATACTTTTTGAAATTATGCGTAGGTAGTCTAATAGTCACTTCCAAATATGCGTTTTAGGTTTTCTAGCAAAATATTAATATTACTTCGGCTCTTCTGCCATATTTTGCATCTTTTGGTTTAATGCTTGTATGTTCTCATTTAGGAGAAGCATTTTATTTAAAACCAGATCTTGGTGTTTCGCATATGCCTCTAAATGTATCAATATTTTTCTATTTTTCTGTTCAATCTCCTCAATGTGACGTACAATATGATCTTGCTTGCGAGACAGCTTATTCTGCAGGTTATAGACCCACCAAGTTATCAGTCCACCGACTGCAGCTCCTGCAATTATTCCCAAATACGCACTTGCGGCATTTGACATATCATAACAATCATTATCTTTGGGAGAAAGTTCTTTTAGACATCCCCAGGAATTGAGATTGCTTGAAGTACTATTCACAGTAAAAGATGTTCTGATTGTATCTAAAGCAGTATTGCCCATCTCAGCAAATGTGGTTGTAATGTAATTCGGTTGTAAAAAGGAGAGACACACAATAAGTACAACTATGCAGAACATGGTTAACGTAAGATTGTGATTATATGACACACAGCTTGGATAAGTATTAGAGTTTAATTACCTTTCTCTATGAATGAAATTTAAAATAAATTTTCCACCTCCTTCCAGCAAAGCAAAGATTAGGCATAATATAGATTAGATCTTATACACAATAAGCATAATGTCTGCATCAGAATACAGTAGGATACCAAGCGTTTGATAATTTAAAAAACAAGATTCAGGACATGTATGCAGACGGTAAGATAAATCAAAATATCCTATGAGAGATTGAAGGTCAGATCTTATCGGTGTCTCCTTCATTATGAACAAAACCTTGGACAGAAGTTCTTTTGAATAGGCAAAGCTACTGATGGCTGATTGGTCCTTTCATGTTGCCGTAATAACTCTGTTGGCTCTATTGCTGATACCAATTCTAGACCAATTAATAGGAGCTAACAAAGTCCTACAATTAAGGAGGGTTCGGTGGAACCCAGAACGATATCGGTCTTTTTAATAGGTTCTATTACTGCTGATTTGAACTTGTTAGCTTTAAAGGTTCCTCTTTGCCCAAATGCGCTTTCATACAGGAGACCAATCGATTCACGAACAAAGCATTGCCTATTGGTAAGGATAAACTTTAATTTATTTGGTCCATAGCTTCTCAGGATGGTCTCAACTTATGATATTCAAAAAGATACTAAAGGGCACTGACTTAACGTTTGATATAAGTCTAGAAAAAACACACTATACTCCTGGTGAAGTAGTCAGAGGGACGCTCGCTGTTAATACAGAAAATGGTGCTAAAGCCAGAAAGTTGATGTTACTTGCGGAAGGCAAAGAATCTACCACTATAACAGTAAGTGAGAGTAATGACTTTGGTAGCAGACAAGATACAGATTCGAAAACCTACAGCGAAACTAATGTCTTTTTCTCAAAGGACCTTTCAGATTTGCTCCAACAGTCTATAATTGCTAATACTCTTCAAGATGGAACTCTGGAGATATTGCCGCAAAATAAGGTAATGGCTTTTGATTTTACTCTTCCTGACGATGACACTTTATTCTCTTCGTATAGGGGCAAACATGCAAACATAACCTATACGGTAAAAGGAACAGCAGATATTGCAAACAAATTGGACGAAAATAGAGAAGAACGCTTTTCAGTCGTCAACCCTAGTAACAGAACAGTAAGACACAGTAGCAGCGATACTTTGTTTTATGGAGAGAATAAGAGCGATGTTATTGACCCCAACAATATTGACGTTCCTGGAAATATGTTGCCGTCTCCGATAACCGAGTCAGAGCAAGCTGGCTCTGAAAAAGGAAGATATGAAGCAAGATTTGAACAAATATTTGGTAAAAAGGCAAATCCTAACCAGTCCAAAAATAGTCCACGTTATTTTAGATTCACTCGCTCGAGCATGAGCTTTGATCTTGAAACTATATTTGCAAAAGGTCGTGAGGATTTTCTCAAAGAAAGTACTCAGGCAAAAATTAATCTCATTGACCAAAGTAACAACATTGCATCCTATTCTCCGGGTCATAGAATACGGGGAAACGTAATACCCGGGCTTCTCCATAATGAAGAGGAAGAAATTAAAAAGAAGTTAAGAGGAATGAAAATTACTCTAACCGGTATGGAGCATGCCTTTGCTCAAGGATTACAAAGGGTAAGTACAATTGAAAAATACGAGAAAAAAATAGACCTAGACGGAAATCAAATTAGAGGAAAGAATGGCAACAATAACCTTATTTCCTTTGAATTTGAGATACCACAAGGTGTAAACCAAAGCTATATTGGAAAATATTCAGAGTACTTTTGGGGTCTGGAAGCCAAGGTAAATATCGCATGGTCATCCGATCTGATTGCCAAAACACTCATAGAAATTGTTTGATTAAGGATAATTTACGGGTTCGGTGGAACCCAGAACGATATCGGTTCGTTAAGTGGATTCTATTACTCATCAGGTACTCATTTGCTTTAAAGCTTTGCTGCTTCTATCGTTGGTATCTAGTTTAGACCAAATTGATCTCTGTGTGTGTTTCTCCTGGTTCCCATAGACATAGAGATATCTGGCTTAGATCTACCTTTGTCATTTGCTATTTTTCAAAGACCCCCGTGCATCTTCTTTTCCTTCTTTCTCTTCTTCTTTCAAGTGATTATCCTTCTTGTTGTTGACTCTACTCGGTATTAGGCATGTAACAAAAAAAGAGTATGGGGAATCTGTGCAGAACCGTTTCAAGGAGTGGACTCATAACCCCTGGTTTTGCAGTAAACAAGAGTGTCTTCGTCGTTATCCTTGAATGCATTTGGACCGTAGCAAGAGCGAGGTTGTTCGCCGTCAGTCTCAATGAAGGGCGAGGTGATGCATTGTTTTGGATTACCTCTATAGTTACCCTGGACATTTTTCTCGGAGCCAGCTTTATCACAATTTGCGTCCGCATTTGCTGAAGGTATCAACGTGACAGAACTTCCAGTTTCCATAGTTGCCGTTGCTAAAAATATACCCTCACCCGCAACCATCACCACTGCCAGCCCGATAAAGGCTACTCCTGAAGTTATTTTGTGAAATCTACCTAAATTCAACATGCTTCAAAACTGTGCTGCTTATTTAAGGATATTCAATTAACAAATACATATGCACATAAACAATTTACTGGTTGTCATTGCTGGTGCTACTGCTATTGCTGCTTTCTGCTTAGTAAGAACAGTACAAACTTTAACATTTCAATCTCTGTAACTAACCTGCACCCTTTGAGCTCTTTGTAATGATGAGACAGAAGCGACATAGTAATACTATGAAGTGGTATCAATTGTACAGAATTAGAGCAAGCTGAGGGATACAACTTGGGAATGTCCCAGATCTCATCAAACTTCGTTCAGACTTGTACAAGGTATTGCGAAATAATTTCTACTATTTCTTTTCTCCTTGTGGTATAAGAACCTGGGTAATTTGCGGGTTCGGTGGAATGGGAGACAGAATTGACCTAATAATCCCACCCACAGATATCTTGGGTATTTACCCAATACAATGGTTAAGGATTTTAGGAACTTAAGCGAGGCTCAACAGCAGACACTATTTGACCATCACTTCAGATCAATAGTAGTGAGGTAGAATACATCATAGCTATTATGCTTTAACTCGTTTACTGCTTTAGCAATTTTTTCTTATTTCTTTTCTATCTTCTTCTAACGGTTTGTTGTGTGTGCTACGGCTTCGACAGTTATACACTTATTCGGTATAATGGGAGACAAATTTGACCTAATAATCCCACCCATCCAATTATCGACGCAATAACAGGCGAGTTGCGACGCAGCTGAAAAAGTCAGACAAATATCAAAGTCAAGGAGGTTTTGAGAACAGAGACTTTGTGATGAACAGTATGGGGGCAACTTGATCTTTTAATTACTAAAAGAAACTAGAGCTTACAATATTCTTCCATAATTATATTATTCATTAGCGAAACCAGACCAAAAACATATCATCGCAAAGATGGAGAAGAGGTTCATTCTCTTACTTAGGTCTATTGTTTTGCTTATGCTCTGGTTTCTAGGGATCTTATTTTTATTATGGCGATTACTACTTCTACGCTCTGTATATATTATGTCCACAGATGCCTTTACTCCAAAGGTAAAGCCAGAACATGTCATATCTTTTGGTGATGCTATTTTTGCATTTGCAATAACCCTTATGACTTTATCAATAGACATACCTGATTTACCTACCAACTTGACACAGACTCAGCTCTTAAGCAGACTTGGTGACCTGTATCCGCAAGTAGAAAGTTATATTATCAGCTTTGCCGTGATTTCGATCTTTTGGATTTCATATCATCAGGTTTTCAACTTTATTACAAGATCCCATATTTCCATGGTTTACCTCAATTTATTGTTCCTTCTTTTGATAACGTTTTTGTCAATCACCACCTCTCTTGTCATAGAGTATGGCTCCTATCAAATTCCATATGTCATATACTGTGTTGTTGTAATTTTGACAAGTTCTCTGCTTGCGCTCATATGGTGGCATGCAACCAAAGATTATAGATTGGTTGCCAAGGATACTAGTCCTCTCCTTATAAGAGGAATAATGCTAAATCTTCTTTTAGTTCCTTTTGTATTTGCTATTTCAATCGTTGTCTCCTTCTTTAATATAGATATTGCTCAATATGTATGGTTGGTTATAGTTCCCCTAAGTATTGCTGTTAGAAGGAAATACAGGCACTAAAAAGTGCTCACTACTTCGTCCTTGTTTATTTTAGATAAGGTCTTTTACCAAAGTTCCATTAAGAAAAGAACTTTGGACTAATTTCCACAAGTATGTCTTCTCCGATCTTTGAACAGTTTGTCATCTCCTTTGCAGTGGGGTGTTCAAGTGTAACAAGATATTTCATACTAATTTTCTCTGCTTTTGGGACAATTCTATTTGGGTCTTCTACTATAGTTGCGTTACCTTTACCTTTGACTCCTTTGAAGGGAGGACTTTCATCATCAATAGAAAAATAAACACTAGCTCTATTCTTCAGATTCTGAGTTTTCTTAGCTGATTTAGATGTAATTACCAAGAGTTTTCCTTCGTCCTTATCATAATAAAACCAGACGGGTTGGATATTGGGCTCACCTTTTTCATCGATGGTTGCAATCTGCAACTTCAATTTGCTTTCAAGGAATCTCTTTGCCTCCTCTCTAGTCATACCAGGAATGGCAGAATTAGCAGCAACGATTTTCATAATAATACATCAACGACAGATATACACTGATAGGAAAGAGTTTCTTCTTTCCATTTTCCAGTTTTTTCGATATACTCCAAGCCTGAATGGGCACTGAGTTCTACTCAAAGATGTGATCGGTCGTAGTTGTTACTCTATAGCTTTAAGTCTTCGTATTTTTTGTCTAGGATATCCAATATATGGCAACTAACGATCCGTCTGTTTAAGATCCATTATGTTGACTGGACCTGAATTACTTTGACCTATATTATTTATTGTATTCCAAGCACCTTTTTAGCACGTTCATTTCCTTTTTTTATTAGTTCCTTGATGGTCGCAGAAGTGAAATCTGCACCCTTACCAGAGATGCTGTCTTTATAGCTTTCTGGTCCACCTTCAGGCTCTATTCGTATTGCCTGATTCAACCTGAACCGACCTTTTAGAAGATCTTTGTATTTTTTATCTTGACCCATAGCATCATTTTTTGCTTCTGTAGCCTTCGTGGGATCCTTGAACTCATTAGCAAATGGATCTCTTTCGTTTTGATTTCCTAAATGGCTTTTTTCAAGCTCTTTCAATTTAGCGATTAGCTCCATGTGGTCTGTTACCAAGTCTGCTACCATTTCATCATAATTAGAATTTCTATCCGAGAAGATTATATCATTTATTCTATCTTTAATTGCATCGTGGTCATCAGGGACCGTATCCTGCTTGGAAGGGTGCACGTTTATTATGTATACATCCAAGTCTGGAATTTTAGCTTGAACTTTTCCTACTACTCTAGTCCAATAATCTCTATGAGCTTGCAAGAGTTCTTTGAAAGGCGTATTGCTTAAAATGCCACCATCACAGAATTGACGTCCGCCGTCCTTTGGAATTCCGCGAAATTTATAGAATACTGGCACCGTCCCGCTTGCCATGATATGATTTATAGTTATGCCATCACCATCGTCATATAATGGATTTTGAGGATCTTCTATTTTTTTATGATAACTATCAAATGCTACTGTCTTTCCCTCCGCTACGTCCACACTGAACACCAGTAAGCGAGGCTCTCCTTTGTCCCAGCTAGTAGCTATCCTTAGATCGCCATCCTTTTCCTGATTATCAACTTTTGAATAGCGTTTTATCGTTTGCTCTAATGGATAGTTATTGTATACGAACCATGAGTTATCTGCATCGCCGAATTTGGAATCGAATTCAGGTACGTGTGGATAAAATACGTTTGGTGCTCCGTACCTCAAGTATTCCTGTACTGAATAATGCCTCCTTGCAGGCTCTAATTCCCCTTTGAGTTTATTATGGTCTTTTTCTGCTTGCCACCATTGCCACCATTTATCTCCAAAGTGAGCAGCAAAGGACGATAGACCGCCGCTTTTCTCGTCTTCTTTTGCCTGATCTGTCCAAAAGCTTTCAAGCACTTTTGCTGCTTCAATCCAAGTTTTCCTTCTATTAACTACATTGCTTACTAGTACTGCAGCATTCATTGCACCCATCGATGTGCCAGCAACGATATCAAATAGGGGTCTACCTTTTTCACCATCATCATTAGTTTTCCCTTTACCTTGATTAACAAGGTACTGACAGAGCACACTTAGGGCACCTGCTTCATATGCACCAAGTGCTCCTCCTCCCTGAAGTACAAGCGCTCTCTGTTTTTGAGGTATGTCATTTTTCGCCGACATATAGGAAAATGTGGTTTTACTTTAGCTCTTTACCTTTGCTAAGCAATCAAGGCTACATACATTAACCGTTGCTTATTATTAGAAAAGATAGCATACTGGACACAATTGATGCTAATCGTTCCATGTCAAAAAGAACCTTATGCTTTACGGGTTCGGTGGGATGGAGACAGATTTGACTCTATTTTGCCACCCGATTTCGTTGTGAATATCTCATGTTACTGAGACAAACATCTTTGTAAATTGTGATATTTAGGACTGTGGACCATTCGTCTATCTCTTTCAAATTCTATAATTTTGGAATGCTTTGATCC
>JBJMEA010000063.1:0-29197 GCA_045809625.1 Nitrososphaera sp.
TTCTCATCATTACCAGTTCCGCCAAATGCTAGTATCTTTCCAGTATGAAAAAGGGCGATATGTATGGGGAGGTGTTTGAATTTGTATTTTATGGGTTCCCACACACCTTTGTGAGATGGATCTGTTTCTTGATTATCTGAATCGCCAAGCTTTTTCATTTTAACTAATAGTCCCAATTAGAATGCAGTCTTAAATAAATTGAACTAGAAACGGTTCTTCGTCTAAAAAGATGGTAGGAAGTTCAAATCCTAAGGAAACATGGCTCACGACTGCCTTTTTTATCTTGAAAACTGTTTATTGATAGATATAAAATGCTCCTATGCAACAAGTTACAGCGAACAGAAGCCTTATGCTTAGTGCCTTCTAATAATATAAGTCCTTTCAAAGAATCTCAAGAGGCACGGAAACCGAGCCCCGTAATACACAAACCTTTTTAGCTTCACTTCCATTTACTAAAGCTAGCAAAGAATCCTCTTTTAAGAGCGATATCACTGCTAGTCCCGACGGGCCCGTTCATATTCACTCCAGTAATACCCGAACTTCAAACATACCTAGATTCGATGACGGTGTATTTCAGAGAGATTTTGACCGGCAATAAAGAAGACCAAAGCAACGCCAGATAAAGTGAGTGACCAACAATCATATCGGATCAGGCAAATCATGGGCTGGGGCATTAGGCTGATACTCATAATGGGAGTATCGATTGCGCTATCATTCTACTTTGGTCCTCTGCTGGTGGGAGCCTTCTATTTTCATTTGGCTGGGCGGCATCTGCTTAATATCCATAATCTTCCGGTCGCAAGATGGTTCTTCTGGCCCTAGCGCGGGCGGCATTATCGTACGTATTTCAAAAACGCAGGTGACGAAGCGGCGGACATACTCCGTGCAAGATATGCCAGAGGAGAAATTACGAGAGAACAACAAGAGCCACTGATACACGACTTGGAACCCAAAGCATGAAGAAGGGCAGATCCTTACCTAAACAAAAAAAAGAAAAAAGTAATTATTTGGCTGATAATTCCTTTATCCTTTCTTCTACCCCTTCGACCTCTTTCTCAAGATCTTCTTTGTATTCTTTTAGCATAACCAGTTTTTCTTCTTTAGTGAGGAAAGTTCTTACTCCATATCCCGAGTGGCCGCCACAACCATATCGCATTTATTTCACCTCCATTTGATATCGTATACCCGATATATGGTCTACACACTATTTATTTATATCGGACATACGATACATCTTGTGTATGCGACGATTCGGATCTGACTGTTGCGATATGAGAGGCATGTTAGGATTCTTGATCCTCTTCTTACTATCAAAGGAACCCATGCATGGTCAGGCCCTTGCGGAGGAGATTGCAAAGAGAAAAGGAGAGAAACCAAGCCCAGGTACAATATATCCCGCACTGAAAAACCTCCGCGAAGCAGGCTTTATCAAGGAGGAAAGTAAGGATGGTAAGACCATTGTTTACAGTCTGACTCTAAGGGGAGAAGGTGCTCTCAAGATAGCAAAAAGAAGGTTTACAAGGACCTTTCTTGGAGTCTTTCCATAAGTTGAAATGTAATCCAACATAGTAGTTCTTATTCTTCCACTATCGGCACATACCTTCTTTCTTGCTTTGTTCCAATTAACTAACTACACAGAAGGTCTGTGATTATATTCCTTTACAAAATCGAGTCCTCTTTCGTTCAAACTACGAGTGTTGAAGTCAATTCATTCTGTATATTTTCGTCCCAAAAAGCCAATTCTCTTAATGTTGCGCTAGTAGATTTCTACGGAACTAGCTTTGTGAATAGTATCAGAACCCTACTCTTCAAGTTCAAGCAGTATGGTTTCAAATGCTACAGCTTTATCAGGTTCTGACGCATAGATTACATAGTGATGAGTTTTTAGAAGCCCTTCGATCCATTCATCCCTCCTAGATTTTTCTATTCCAGAGATGTCATAGTAACACAACTGAGAATTGTCTAATTCCTCAAAATGTTCATGGCCTGTTTTTTCCACGACAAGTCCCAGATTCATCCCGTCTATTGTTTCTGTGTCCCTTATCGTCCTGCCAACAAATCTGTATGGAGGTTTCATGCCCCTAGTGGCTTTATCTCTTATACTTTTGAGTGTGCCAAGTGCATCAAGTTTATTTGTATCTGATCCTTCAATGCAAAAGATACGCAAGAAGTTTGTCTGTTCGAATAAATAAACGTCAATTCCTTTGGCAAATAGCCTTTCTTCAATTATTTCACGCTTGTCAGAAGTAAAGAAAATGCAAGACTCTCCTTTTTGCAAACCATTTGAAAGATATCTAGCTATAACTAAATCTGCATACTTTTCATTGTCATATAGGAGAACTATGTGATTGTTTCCTTCCATTTTGTCAAGGAACTTTATTGGTCTATAACTTACTCCCTCAGCGCTCATAAATTTGCCTCCCCACAAAACTGAAATATTTTATATTCATTGCATTGACAAAATCCCTAATGCGATCATAATCCTGCAAAAAGTCATATCCTTTTTCGGTCATCATAAGCGGATTTTGCAGGATCATTTCCTTACTCTCGAGTTCATCTAGATACCTGACGAATTTATCGTAGGCTAGGTTGCTAAGGGACTGGACCCTCGTAGGTTTTGCCTCACCGTTTGTCAATTCCACCTCGATTGCACTAAGGATATCGTTGTATATCTCCAACTTGCTTCGCTTCGGCTTTGGCAAATATCATCGGTGATTCTTTCTAATTAATAAGCCTCCCCTTGGGGAGTAAGGCCTTTTTATTTCATTTTCTATGTGGCAGATATGGACAAAACCAATATTCAAAAGATCACCCCGCACCTATGGTTCGATAACAATGCCGAAGAAGCAGCCAAGTTTTATACCACTCTTTTCAACAACTCAAAAATCGTGCACATTGCACGATATGGAGACGCAGCTGCAAAGGTATCTGGGAGACTAAAGGGCTCGGTAATGACTGTGGTATTTGAACTTGATGGACAACGATTCATGGCTTTAAACGGCGGTTCAATCTTCAAATTCTCACCAGCCATATCGTTTTTAGTGAGCTGCGAAACACAGGAAGAAATAGACAAGCTATGGGAGAAGCTTTCTGAGGGCGGAGAAAAAGAACAGTGTGGTTGGTTAAAAGACAAGTATGGAGTATCGTGGCAGATTGTTCCTAATATTTTGGGTGAGATGATGATGATGCAAGACAAAGATTACAAGAAAACGGAAAGGGTCATGCAGACAATTCTTCAAATGAAGAAAATTGAGATAGAACCCTTAAAGAAGGTCTATGAAGGAGGTAATGGTGAAATATGAATATGAATCCTGTAGTTCATTTTGAAATGCCAGCAGAAGACAGAAAGCGAATGGCTGATTTTTATACCAAAGTCTTTGGTTGGAAAACTCAACAGCTAGGTGAAGATATGGGAAATTATGTCCTAGCCACCACAACAGATTCTGATGAAAAAGGCATTCCAAAAAGGTCAGGCGCAATAAACGGTGGATTCTTCCAGAAAACTGATGACAAGCCTGCGCAATATCCTTCAGTGGTTATCGCAGTCGATAACATTAAGGAGCACATGATGGAAGTAGAAAAATCTGGAGGTAAAGTGCTAGGTGAGCCATGGAATATACCAAGAGTCGGGTTATATGTATCGTTTTTTGATACGGAAGGCAATAGAGTCGGTATGATTCAACCAGAAGCTCGCTAAGGCATATCACAGCACAATTTCAAGCTAAGAAGGTGACAAGACAACCCCATCAAGAACCCGTAGCCAGGGATAGAAAACATACTGCTAACAGATGGTAGTCACACTGTTCCATCGGAATATTTTTCGATAACAGTCGATGAATAATCGATGTATTATGCACAATAAAATGAAAAAGGCTACAAAAATAATAACAACAAATGACGGATAAGCTTGAAATGTCTAGGAGTGCATTAACACAATCTGTTCTTCGAGTTAAAGGTATCTCTTAGGATAAGGGTATTCTTGTCACTGCACACAGACTACTAAAGATATTGAGGCGTTATCCAAATTAGCAGGTTATTTTTAACCAAGAAATGAAATTCTTTAGGTTATAGAATCAGATTTTGTGATATAAGTATTGTATTAATCAAGAAGCATTGCTGTCAGCGTTTCCAGTCACCTTAAATGTCAGTGATGGCATTATTTTTATTAGGATGATCGAGTATGCAGCATTCTTTTTATGCAATGGCCATGCCAATGGTGAATTCGCTAGGAGCATCGGGCTATCCGGCACTGCAAACCTTCCTGTCACATCTGCTAGATAGCAAGAATCGATTTATATTGTTCTCGAGTAAAAAGATGTTCCTTGTCCTGCTTTGTGCAGCGATGGGGGAGATGCTGGAGGAAGTGTTCTGAAAGATGGACAAGTTTTAAACCTCTATTATATTCAGCTTCGCTTTCTTCTCCTTCAAAATTCTCATGAAGCATATTTTATATCATAAGGTCTGATCCGGCGTTATAAGAGATTCATTTATTTTTCATCATTACTTTCACAATAACAATGGTTTTTTCAGATTTCTCAGTATATTAGTGATTTTGCGGCAGCTGAAGATAGATATTTGTGAACCTTTGCCCATCATCTCACTGTTCACTATCACTAGCTTATCCTAGAAGCATTAAAAGACTTGTGCCATAAGCTTGCTGCCAGTACTGTCTCTAGCAATTCTTGAGTCCTGTCTATAGCAATCAAGCTTCTTTTTCAAGAGCGTATTCTCCTCTTTCAACTCTTTTATGGTATTGCTTAGGGTAGGTATGCTCTCGTTTGCTGCTGCTTGTTCTCGTCTTAATTCGTTATTTTCTGACATTAACACTTCGTGATCAATAGATAGTTTGCTTAGTTGTTTTTGCATTTCTTCCACTTGGCTTCGAAGTTTTTCTTTGTTCTCTTTGATAATACCTTGTGTGTAAGCGTCATTTATGTACTCAATGCATTCATTGGCTAGATTCACTCTTTCTGGAAGAAATGCCCCGCCACCGCCTCCTTTGCCTAGCATCTCGTAATTACTGATCGAAGATGCTAAGGCTTGTGACAAAGGTTCGGGATTATCTCTGTCCACGCTAATACTTCTTGCTTTCTCATAAAGTACCACGATGTCTTGATTCCGCATTTTCTTAATGAAATCCTCGACATCTCTGATTGGACTTTCCATTTCTTTATTGCTGGTTGCTTCCTTTAGAGAAGTCGCCCGCACCATGCTTTGCGTTATAGACAATATACTATTTAAGAGACAAATTTAAGTCCAAACATGCTATAAGAAATTTGAACAGTAAGAGCCTACGTAGTTGTTTGATATATCCTGGATGGACTCTCTGATCTCACTGGAGAATTTGACACTATCTAACCCTGAGAGAAATACACAGGCCCCTCTCTTCTTCAAGACGATTTTGCTAGAGATAGAAGTTCTCGTCGCATTTCTTGAGTATCAAGCCGGACTAGATATTATTCCGACTTGAATCAATCATCAAATGACTACAGTGCTCCGTATTGGAGGTTTGATAATGTAATTGAGTGGTTGATGCTTCAACTAAACAGCATCTGAGAGCCTAAAAAAATTGTTGGATTTTGATTTATTTGTTATGAGTTTTCGAGCAGATTAAATAATATATTACTAATTCGGTTTTTTTAGATTATTTCAAAGTAAATTTAGAGTTCTTGCAAGTCGCAGTCCTCTAAGTTATACCTTGATACTTTGCAACTTCATCTAAAGAACATATGCTGCTGTGGTCAATAGCAACTCTTATTGTCGAGTTAGGTTCAGGAGCATTCATTGTGTGCTTGCTGAAATCACAAATATTGTTGTAGTATTTAGGGAGTGTCTTCATAGGTGCTGGTTGTTACATACGTTATCGATCCAAAAAGTTGTTATCATCAATGGTGCAATAAGATCAGTAGCATTTTAATGGAAAAACCAGTATCAACCATTGTAATAGATCAATTCGGAAAAGATTTGATGTCTGATTCTACATTGAACAAGGGCACGGCCTTTACAGAGGAGGAGCGAACTGAATTCAATCTACACGGATTGTTGCCACCAGCAGTCGAGACTCTAGAACAGCAATGTGTGCGGGCATATGAAGCATACAAGAGAAAGGATGACGACTTGGAGCGGCATATATTTTTGCGGGCACTACAAGACACAAATGAGACACTTTTTTACGCTCTGCTTTATCGCCATATTAGTGAAATGGCTCCGATTATTTATACGCCAATTGTGGCACAAAGCTCCATCAACTTTTCACATATTTATCGTCGTCCTCGCGGTCTATTTTTGTCATATCCGCTTGCAGACAGAATGGACGAGATAATAGAAAAAAATCGCCCCTACCGTGACGTGGATGTAATAGTTGTAACGGATGGCGAACGAGTGCTAGGAATAGGTGATCAGGGAGCAGGAGGTATGAGCATCCCAATTGGCAAGCTTTCACTTTATACAGTAATTGGCGGGATTGATCCTAAGCGAACGCTTCCAATTCTGCTTGACGTTGGTACAAACAATCAGGAACGGCTGCACGACCCAGAATACATCGGATGGCATCATGAAAGAATAACAGAGGAGTCTTACTGGAATTTTGTGGACAAGTTTGTATCGTGCATCCAACAAAAGCTTCCAAATGTCTTGTTGCAGTGGGAGGACTTTGCAAAATCACATGCCCGCCCGATCCTTGACAAATATCGTTATCACCTCTGCACCTTCAATGACGACATTCAGGGCACCGCTGCAGTTACACTAGGCGCAATATACAAGGCCCTGAAAATTACAGGAAAGAAATTCTCAGATCAGCATATCGTTATTCTGGGTGCTGGGAGTGCAGGGACTGGAATTGCAGAGTACATTTTGCAGGCAATGATAGCTGAAGGAATGGATGAAGATAAAGCCCGACACCATTTCTTTATCTTGGATAGCAGGGGGCTTTTGCAGACAACACGTACAAACCTATCGGAGGTGCAGCAAAAGTTTGCACAGCCTTCTAAACTGGCTTCAAGTTGGAGTGCAAGAGAAGGGAATATTGTAGGACTGGCTGAGGTTATCAAGAATATCTCTGCAACCGTCCTAATAGGCGTTTCAAGCCAGCCTAATCAATTTACCGAGTCAATTATCAGAGAAATGGCAAGCAAAGTTGATAATCCAATTATCTTTCCCTTATCAAATCCGTCTGATCGCGCAGAAGCTGCTCCAAAAGATCTCATCGAATGGACAGAGGGTCGTGCCCTAATAGCTACAGGAACCGCGTTTCCACCAGTTTCATTTAAGGGCAAGGCATTCAAAATAGCACAATGCAACAACTTCTACATATTTCCTGCTATTGGTCTGGCAGTTGTCGCTTCTGAAGCAAAGAGGGTTACCGACAATATGATGATAATAGCAGCTAAGGCTTTGGGTAATTTTCAAGGTGACAAAGGCAACAATGAAGATGACAGTGGCGGCAGTGGTGATGCTGCTGCTGAATCACTTTTGCTGCCACCGATAGAGAATATGAAAGATGTTGCCATTCATATTGCACTAAAGGCTGCACTGCAGGCTCAACAAGACGGAGTCGCTCCAGAAATGAGTGAGCAAAAATTATCAGAGCAGATTCAAAAAAAATTCTGGATTCCAGAATATCGCATTTACAAGGTCGCAAAGGAGTAGATTTTTTGAATTGCAGGTTAATGAGCAATAGAAGTTTGGCTTGAAGGAGAGCTACTAGTGCTCTAAGGGGTCTTGGTATAGTAACTTGAAAAACAATCTCTCAATAGTTGTAATAAGCATAAATGAACCGTCGCGACCTTCGATACTTGTTCATTCATTATGATTGATGGTCAAGATAATAGCTTCTTTTTTGTCATGTCCGAAGAGGCTTTAGTGCTGTTCCCTATGAAATAATCTGATCCAGCATGGCTGTGGCTGATTTTTCTTGGTAGGGGACAGGCTTGAATACACTAAAGTTCCCAAAGTCTGCAAAAAGGGAAAGCTGCACCTGGGCACGTACAGTCGCGATCTGCAGCTCTGCCATCACCAGACGCAGATGTTCCACTGATCGCACGCCACCAGTACCCCCATAGCTGATAAATCCTGCGACCTTGTTGTTCCACTCTTTATAAAGAAAGTCGATAGCATTCTTCAGAGCGCCTGATATTCCATGGTTATACTCAGGTGTCACAAAAACAAATGCGTCAAAGGAATCAATCTTTGCCGACCAAACTTTAGTATGGTTCTTGGAGTATTTCCCCAGAGATGGTGGGTTTGGTTCGTCCAGCAGCGGCAATTCATAATCTTTGATATCAACATATTCAAACTCTGCATCAGTGCGCTTCTTTGCGATATCACAGACCCATTTTGCTACTGCCTCCCCGTTTCTTCCGGGCCTGGTACTCCCTAGTATAATGGCTACATTTAGCATTTAAATTGCTGCCTCCTTCGCTCCTTCGTCCAGTTTGTATCTAACTGCGAAATCTCTACCTTTTACAAGCTCAATGTCTTTTTTCACTATACGAACCGTAGTCATAGCACAACAACTGGTATGATGATGGCAGCATTATTTAACAACTGTAGCAATAACTTAGCAGGTTTGCTTGTGTTACCTTAATGGGTTAGAATAAAAATTTTAACTTCGGATAGGAAACAAAAGATGAACAAATATAATTTTGTTGATGTTGCTAGAAATGGATTTTGCCGCTGTGTCATTTCTATAACCTTCCATAAGCTCTTCAATGCTTTCCTGTTCCTCTAGTGAGATGCTTTCGAAAAAGCGATGAATATCGTATCTAAAAATGGAGGTAGTTAATTGCGTCTACAACAGTTACTGTTGTTATCCTCAATTAGACACGGAACTGCCTTTCATATATACCAGACATCGTCTCGGCCGGTCATCATATTGCTGCTATTCGTGACTGGGCTTCAGGTTCATAGAGTAAAAACTTGCATGACGCTACTAGAAAAAATTGGCAATAGCATCCTTCTCTCTGAACTATTTATCAAATTAGACTCGATAAAGAATTCTTGACAGTCACGATATAGCACAAGACAAATGAGAGGGTTATCAAAGACAGGCCATAATCAGGTACAATTGCTCAGCGGGTTTATGCATTCGCTGTAACAGAGGATGTGGGCCTTCCAAATCGGTAATATTGCATCAGATAGGTTGTTGAACCCTTCTTTTTTCTGATTCATCTCTATTTAGTTCTTCATGAAGTGCTGGCATGACACGATTGCCTATTAATTCGATAGCTCTAATAATTTTCTCTTGCGATAATGAGCCAGGATTCATCTGAAAAGTGATGCGCGAGATGCCGCCAAGTGCTTTGCTGTGCCGAATGATCTTCTCGGTTACCTCATCAGGATCACCAATGAGCAGTGCGCCATGTGGCCCTCGCTGAGCATCAAAGCCCGCACGTGTCACAGGACGCCATCCACGCTCCTTCCCAATGTCGCTGAAGGTCCGGGCATAGCCGGGAAAGAATTCATCGGCCGCCTTTTGCGTTGTTTCAGCTATGTAACCTATTGAGTGTATACCTACCTTCAACTGATCGGGTGAATGTCCGGCTCGCCTCCCAGCCTCTCTGTAGAGATCGATTAGTGGCCGGAAGTGTCGAGTTTCGCCGCCTATGATTGCGACCATCAACGGCAATCCAAGAATTCCTGCACGGATAAATGATTCAGGTGTCCCCCCAACTCCCACCCAGATAGGTAATGGGTTCTGCACGGGTCTTGGGTAAACTCCCTGTCCAGTCAGCGCAGACCGATATTCACCTGACCAATGGACGTGCTCATTGTCACGAATCTTCAGCAGCAGGTCTAACTTCTCTGCAAAAAGCGAGTCGTAATCCTCCAGGCGCAGGCCGAACAGAGGAAATGCCTCTACGAATGACCCACGGCCTACAACCATCTCCACCCGGCCCTGCGATAGCAGATCGAGCGTTGCAAATTCTTGAAAAACACGCACCGGGTCGGCGGCACTTAGCACAGTTACAGCACTAGTAAGACGTATGTGCTGGGTACGCGCTGCTGCGGCTGCTAGTATGACGGCAGGGGCCGAATCTAGGAACTCCTGCCGGTGGTGTTCACCGACTCCAAATACATCCAATCCAACCCGATCTGCGAATTCGATTTGTTGGATTAAATCTCGTAAACGTTCCGATGGGTTAACTGAGAGGTTTGCGTCGTCAAATGCAGCTGCAAAGCTGTCGATTCCAACTTGAATCTCTGAAACCATTTTCATTCTCCTGTCTCCTCCTCCTTTCAAATTATTTGGCGTACTTTCAATAGAGAATGCTCTGTGCTGATTAGAATATGATCTCTATCTGTTAACAAATTCTTATTCATGATATCATATCCTGCGAGATGCTATTTAAGATTAGTAGCAATCGCTTACTTAGTAACTGTGTATTACCGTACATGGTAAGTCCAGAATTACCGTCTCCCAGGAGTTAGAGAATTGAGCCCATTTAGTACTTGAAAAAGGTAGATTTTTTGTCTATCAATGGTGAGGCTCACAGCGGAGCAACGTTCTGCTTTTTCTTCAGATCTTAGGCATTAGCCTCAATCATCTCTATTTTAGAAATTAGTGCAGATAATGAAATCCTATCCAATACACCTAATTCAGAGGGACAGCTACTACAATCACCGGTTGTGTATCAGACAAAGATCTGCAAATAGTAAAATAGTAAAACAGCATATTCTTACGCAAGAAATGTCAAAAGGAGGAGGAGGATTCCAAAAGGTAGCCAATAAGACAAATATCAAAGAAGGAGGTCTGCTAGGAGTAGAGTTAGGAGGAAACAAGATTGTTCTAGCAATGATAAATGGGGAAATCTTTGCTATTGATGCTGTTTGTTCACACAAAGGCGCACCACTTGAGGAGGGCGAACTTGAAAGCTACAACCTAACCTGTCCATGGCACTATGCTGTATTTGATGTTCGCAACGGCAAAGTATCAGACAGGACTGTCTGGGCAAAAAACCAGACATCTTATCCGGTTAATGTTGACGAGAGCACAGGAGATATTCTGATAAATGTAGAGGCAGGAATAAGACAGAAGGGCGGTAAAGAAGCTACTGATACTGCATGATCCATAGTAATCTCTTTTTCACAGACTCATTTCCAATCCTTCTGAAAAGGATTTTTAAAAATCTTCATATATGCTTAAAAAGAGCATCCTGAAGGAAGAATTGAATATATAACATGGCGACAGAGCGAACATACAAAAAATGGTAACTCAAATATGATCTCTGCCCTTATCGAGACTCAAGCTGCGCTTAATTGCAATATTGCCAAATTTTGTCAGCAACATTCTCTTTGTATTTAGATCCAAAACAATGGGTGAATTTTTCAACATAGGAACCAGCATACGGGCGTATGATTCGAGTGGTAGCATGACACGTAACCATAATTTTCTTATGATGCTATCTAAACAGGTTTGTCCTCGCCAGATCCACGACCTCATCTCCACGGCCATTTAAGACTGCCTTAATCATGTACAGAGTAAAGCCTCTTATCTGCTCTAGGTTAATGCTTGGAGGTATAAGTAACTCCTGGCGGTTCACTACAACATCTAGCAATGCAGGACCATTGTGCTGTAGTACCTGAATCAGCATTGGCTCTACGTGCTCAGGTCTTTCTGCACGAATGCCTAGGATTCCCGCAGCCTCAGCTAGCTTTGAGAAATCAGTATCAACTAAACTTGTACCGCGGGTCAATATACCAGCAGCCTTCATCTCTAGTTCCACAAAACTCAACGCTCCATTGTTGAACACGATAATCTTCACAGGCAGCTTCAATTGCCTTAGCGAAAGAAAGTCGCCCATGAGCATCGAAAATCCACCATCACCGGAGATGGAAATTACCTGACGGTTGGGAAAAGCTTCCTGGGCTCCGATCGCCTGTGGCAGGGCATTTGCCATTGAACCATGTGAAAAGGATCCAAGTAGTCTGCGTTTGCCATTCATCTTTAGGTATCGTGCTGCCCACAAAGTCGGAGTGCCGACGTCGCATGTGAAGATAGTATCATCTGATGCAATATCATTAATGATTTTTGCAACATACTGAGGATGTATTGGAGTTCGTCCAGGCTCGCTTACTGCACAAGAGTCTAAATCCTTCCGAGATTTCTTGTAGTGATCCAATGACGCTCTTAGGTGGCCTTTGTCAATTTTCTGCTGGAGCATTGGTTTCACTGCGACTAAAATTTGACGGATATCACCTACCAGCCCAAGATCGACCTTTGTTCGTTTACCTATTTGTTCACCTCGAATGTCAACTTGAATTATGTATGCACGAGAAGGGTAAAATTGCTGGTACGGAAAATCGGTTCCAAGCATGAGCAGTAAGTCAGAATCCATCATCGCATGATATCCAGACGAAAAGCCAAGCAGTCCAGTCATACCTACGTCGTAGGGGTTATCGTATTCAATGAACTCTTTTCCTCGCATTGCGTGAACAATAGGAGCCTGAAGAAGGCCTGCAACTTGAATCAGTTCTGAATGAGCATTGGCGCAACCCGCGCCACCAAGAATGGTTACTCTATGCGCGGCATTGAGAACATCCGCAAGCTTTGCAATTTCTTCTTTAGGCTGGCAGACGATCGCCTCAGACTGCTTGAAAGATATGAAAGGTCTGTTCGAAACAGCTTCTTGCAGTGCAATATCTCCAGGAAGAACAATAATTGCCACTCCACGGAGAGAAACTGCAGTTCGTATTGCAATCTCAAGGACGCGTGGAATCTGCTCACGATGAGAAACCAGCTCACAGTATTGACTGCACTCATTGAACAATAGTCCAGGATGAGTCTCCTGAAAGTATGTGCTTCCGATTTCCCTTATTGGAATTTGTGCTGCAATTGCTAGGACTGGTACCCTGCTGCGATAGCAGTCATAGAGTCCATTCACAAGGTGAGTGTTTCCTGGCCCACAGCTCCCTGCACAGACCGCAAGATTTCCTGTAAGGTGAGCCTCAGACCCAGCGGCAAACGCAGCGGTCTCCTCATGACGTACGTGCACCCAGGAAATATCCTTGTCGTGTTCATGTATGGAGTCAGTAATTCCATTTAAAGAATCGCCAGAGATACCGTACACTCTCTTTACTCCGGCCGCTATTAACGACTCAATTATGACATCGGCGACTTTTTTCTTTGTCAAGATTTACCCGACACTGCCCCTCTCTCCAGTTGTTCGAATCGCTCTCAAAAACATTAAAAATACTTTTGATAATTACATTGATATGATTTTTCGATGTTGAGTCTACAGTCTTTTCAATGCCTTCCTTGTTATTGCTTTGCTACGGCTGTTGCTTTTTCCTCTTCCTAATGTCTAGAGGCCATAATGCTACGATCTTATCTGATCAGCATATGATATCTATCAGATTTTATTGCTGTAGTTACTAAGATCAAAAATATGAATCATCAATGTCTTTATTTGTTAACAGTTAATAGGACAAGCATAAGGGGAATTTTGAAGTGTCTGCATAAAGATAGCGATATAATTCCAAAGCATAAGAGAATTGGGTAAGGCGTGTAATTGACAGGAGGAGGATGATCCGCATTATCAAGCGAAAAAAATAAAACAAGAATTACTGATTGGATGTGAGTTACAATGCATCAACATAACTCCATAAGTTAATTGCAGGGCGTCTTTCACCATAACATCAAAAGAAATAGTACAGACAGAATCACGATGTACATAAACGCTTGAATAGAGATAATAGATGTAGCATTGCTTCCAGAAAGACAATAAGAGCTGTGATTTGTAGCATTCTTGCTATTCTTCTTTATTTTCTCTCTTCTTCTTCTTCTTCTTCTTCGCTATCTACTATCTGACTCACTACTACATGCAGGTCAGGCAGTAAAAGATATCACTTGGCAACTTGTATGAAACCTCCACTATAACAACATCCTCTATGGCACCAAGTTCATTGACATTTAGCACGACTGATTGAAAAGGAATTGCTTCCTTTTCTAGGTAATAGAATAGATCTTCAACTGTGTTTACAGGATTGCCATTCACACCAACTATAACATTTCCTGCCCGTATGTTCCCATATTGATCTATTGTAGTTCCAGACAGACGCCCAGTTTGGTCAGCAGGATTATCTGCTACCAAGCGATATATCAATACGCCTCTTATGTTGGGAGGCATCCCAGCAGCCGCGGCCATATCCGGTGTCAACGTAACTGCATCAATACCAATCCAAGGGTGCAGATAAGCCCCGTTTTCAATTAACGAAGGTACTACTCTTGAAATTATATCTGAGGGGACGGCATAATTGATTTCGGCACCAGGTTCTTCCGCTAGAGTCGCACTATTGATTCCTACCACTTCGCTATTCATGTTTAGCAGAGGGCCACCGGAATTGCCAGGGTTTATATCAACATCTGTTTGTAATACTGCTTGATAACCATAAGTCTCAGATAGAATCAACCTTTGTGTTTGACTTATTACTCCTGCAGATAACGTACTTTTTGATCCCAACTCTGTTGCGAATGGATAACCTATTGCAACTACGGGTTGTCCCACATCTATTGTAGATGAGTTTGCAATTGGAAGTGGCGTAAATTCAAAGCCTTCCTCTGGAATATCAGTTTGATTGATTTCAAGTACAGCAATATCAGCGAAGACATCGTCACCAATTACTGTGGCAACAAAGGATGTTCCGTCTGAAAAGGTTACTTGCGCTGTACTATTAAGATCACCAACTACATGTGAATTGGTAACTATATGGCCTTGCTCATCATAAATAAATCCAGAACCATAGCCTTGAGCTGTCTGATCGGAAGGCAAAGGAGTTCTAAATATATCAAATTGTGTAAATTGAGGAGATATTTGAACAACAGAGCGCTCGACGCGATCATATAAAGTGCTAATCAGACCATTTGCAGCATTTTCTGTTACTAAGGATTCATTCTGTGGAGTATCAGAACCAGTAGCAAAAGAAAAAGGAGTGGCAGAAGCACCGAAGAAGAACGAAATTGGTCCTATGCCAAGAAGAATAGTTGAAGTAGAGAGAACCACAATAATCAGCATTATTGTGACAAGACCGTACGCAGAGGGTCTATTTGGCATTGTGTTTGAGAAGACGGGAACTGCTATTTTAATTCTATCATACATCAAACCTTTTAGTTAACCCATCAAATTATGATCAGAATATTCAAAAAGTGGTCTGTCCGCTGGTGGCCATGTAATGCAAGACTTTTTAGCCTTAAGATGACGCTCTCTGTTTGTAGTTGGTTAAGCTAGATGACGGATCAAGGATAGAAGCCGAGCAGATAATAAAAGACGAAATTTCCGCTGTGAGTAGCGATCCTTCTACCATCAAGGGCAACGGTTGCGCCGCCTGTCATGTGCTGTTCAAGGTAAAGGAAACTATGGAGGTAAGCGAACAAGACGCTGCAGATCTACTTTCAGAGGTGCTTTTGGACAATACTCCCCTCAATGACCAGTTCATCTGCATGGTTGAGCAGATTCACATGAAAGCCCGCATGATGGGCATAACTTTCGCGATCAAGAGTAGGGAAGCAAAGGATCGATATATCGATGCCAACTTCAAGAATACTCTAAGTGAACTTGTATCCGATGCTTCCGTGTATGGAACAGAGTTGCTAATGAGAAAGCTGATTTTATCGCATATCGCACTCAATATAGCCCAAAATCTTGGAATAGACTATCATGCGGCAACTGAAGAGCTTTATTATTATATGAGGAAAAAAGACGTGGCTACTCATGATGAAGTTATGCAGGCGATACAGTCTTTACTGACCAAAAAAAGAGCGTAGAAGAGCCATGATAATACAGTAGCAATATATTTTACATTGAACTTGGTTGATTATGGAAATATATCCCCTTCTCCACCAAAAGAGATTTTCAAATCCCCACTCAAACAAGGAATAGTGAAGTTAGTAGATACAGAGATATTTTCTGAGTATATTTGATAAATATATGCGTACTCGATCTCTTACTATGTTGATCTAACTTCGTCTATTCAAAATGGAAAATATATCCTACCAATCTCTATACGTCCATACATACGCACATGTAGAAAGAGAAAAACTAAGGCTTTACAAAATATCCAAATGGCCCGGTAACCGAATTGCATACTGTTGCTAACAGTTGCGTATATCTTTTGGAATCATATGTGGTCTTTTCATTTATCAAGGCAACAGGAACAGTTCTCTTTCTGGAATTCTTCCAGTAATAGTCAGTGATGACATATTGCAAAATCTGACCTGCCCGCATGGATTTTCCCTCATCTTGCAGTTGATAGATAGCACTTATTTCAGCAGTATTGACAGTGTATGCATTAGCATCCTGGGATAGCATCTTTGTAAAGATTAGATCAACTAGTGAAACTCTGCCTTCTAGTAGCTGTTGTTTGTATTTCTGGAATGTATTGTTCACTTCAGGCATATGTGCTCTGACTTCTTTGATGCTGTTCCCTTGAGCCATTATTTCCAATATTTCTCTCTGGAACCTTGAGAAATATGCAGGCGTATCATGTCTTCTTGTTTCTATTCCCCGGTCCTTTATTGTTCCATCTTGGTAACATCCAAAGTATCTGTTAGGAACACCGACCACTGGATTACCTTTGTTCGACAAGAACGCTATCCATTTGTACTCGCCTTCGTAGGAGATCTCAAAATTTGTAGCTTTTTCAATTTCTTCTTTTAACTTTATGTATTGCTGGTGGTTGGAATAGTGGTATGAAGATGATGCCACCCCGTCAAGTGCCTTCTTGCTTACAAACAGCGAGTCAATTATCAAATGAAGAACATCATATTCTAACTCTTCTGCAGTTTTGCGAGCCTTATTTGCAATGAAGCGTGCCCAAGCACATATAGCAATATGTCCATCTATTAGCCCAAAATGAGAGTGTGCATGCCCTTGGTATCCGAAGCTTACGTGACCTATTGTCCTTAATATTCTCTGTCTTGAATCAAAGATAGCCCAGCTTTTGTCATCTGTTGCTAGTTCTCTAAGGAGTTTGTAATCCTTTCTGTTTTGTAAGGGTACTTCTAGTGATTCAGCTACAAGCCCTTTTAGTTTTTCACAAATGCGATATCCAAGTTCAGGTACAATGTTTTTGGAACCTGGGCAGCAATTGCAGTTAATTGTATCTGCGCCTACATTCAGCTTGGTGATAATAGAAGGATATAACGACACAAAGTCAAATTCAGCTACCTTTTCATAGACTCCTACATGAGGCTCCATGATAAGGCCGCCTCGATCTGCTACTACCAGTTCTTTAATCGTCTTGACATTCTCTAATATGGCAGGTTTCCAAGGCACTAATAATTTCCGCTTATGTGCAAGGTAAAATTGCATGCTTGTCAAAGCTCGACCAATTGTTGATCTGGAAATGGTGTGTAATGGCACTCTGCAAACCCTTGCCAATTCATATAGGCCAGGGAGGTCAGATGGATCGTGAATTAGGCTGTTTGTTGTATCTATGTGAATACGTCCAAAGAGCATGGTGCTGGCTGCCCTGTAATGGACTCGCCCATAAGAAAAGTAGGTAATTCCTTCTCCTCCTCCCCCTCCTCCTCGTTTTTTTGGACGTACAAAAACAGGTACTGATGACTCCCTGCTCAACACCAGCTGCAACTGGTTGTTATTTTTTTCTGCTCGTGTTGTCAGATAAGGGAACATCCATTCATCGCCATCTTGAGTGAATATGAAATCTGGATCGATAGTAGATGTCTCTCTCATCAGTTCATGAAGTGTATCCTCCTCAGATTCTTCTTGAATCTCGACACTTTCATCATCCCCATTTTCTAACTTTATTACGATTCTATCTATTTTGTCGGCGAATGAGGGAAGTCGACCTTCCTGTTTTGATGTAACATCAATGCGGATAACTTTGAACTCAGGAAGATGGTAGTCTGTAAATCTGACACTATCATCATCTAATTCCCATTTGAGCTTGCCGTTTCTGCATACATCCACTTTGCATTTAGCTAGAGGAAACAGATCATGTTCATAGAAGTACTCCTGCGCCGGCAATACGTCTACATTGTAAAGCCGGAATCTGTCATGTGTATCAATGTCCTCTATTGCATTAGCCAGTGTGGTAGCTTTGCTTGCATCCGCTAGTGTAAGCTGCAATACTATGCTCTCCTTCCCAAGATCTCTGACGCTTTCACGTCTTGGAACAAAGTCGTAACTTTTGATGTAATGTTGGACTGCCTTATTTTCTACTAATACCTCTAGCTCTAATTTGCTGTCAGAGCCTACATATATTGAAGGAGTCCAGCTATCTTCTAACCTGCAAATAGAACAGCCATCTTCATCCCTTATCCAGAAGACCATCTTATCATTCATAGGATATGCATCAAACAACCAGCCAGAGACAGTCAAAGTTGATTCAGTTTTTTCTCCTTCTCACTTTCGTTTCCAAGCTTTTCTATTGCCTGCTTCAATTCCTTGATGATAAGGTGCTGTTTCAATATGAGAGTCATGATCACCGCTTCTTCAGGAAATGGCTCTCCCTTGGCATTGATTGATTCTGCATATCTGTAACATAGTCTAAGCATTTCGTCGAATTCCTTTCGTTCCTGCCCGCGCAATAAATCTGCATACCCTTCATATGCCTTAATAATCTGCGTGAGAATGTCATCGCTTGGATTCAGTGACAAGCTATTATCTGCTCTCTCAATACTCCTATCTGCTTGGCAATTTCCATTAATTCCTTGTAATGATGGAAGGCTATACTTATGAAAATAGGATGTATCCTCACCAAGCTCGCGGCACCAGAGCAAGCTGAGATATGCAGTCGTGGAACCTCAAACATTTCATCAAAGTCTTTTCTTTCGCTGCGGTCAAGAGGCGCTCTATAATCTTTCCATTCAGATTTCTCCTCTGCAAGAGCTAATCGAAAAGACGGAACGGTTCTTCCCAAGCTTTTTTATCCACCATCCTAAATGGTCGTTGTCGATGATGCAGCCAGCTTCAATTGATATAGCGACGTTCTTTCAGTCTTCCAGTGACAGGAATAGCATAATCCACACTTGGCACAGATGTGTGGAGTCCATTTATTACAGTCATTACAAGCTCTGTATAGATTGGCGGCAGCTTGTGCTAGGAAGTCGTGTATACGTCGCATAGTCTTGGAATGTTCAACTTTTACATAAACAGCAGTACACCTTGAGGAGAGGGGGAGGGAGGGAGCGAGCGGGATATGTGTGTAATGGGAGTACTGTCCTTTATTAGGTGCCTCATTGCCATATGTCAAATCTTATGCAGTTAATCAGCCATCATCATCATCATCATCATCAGTATCTATGCTCTACTTGCAGTTCTGTACTAAAGGAAACTACAGAGTATATTGAAATTCACTTGTTGAAAGAAGAGTGCCCGAGTTGCGGTTCGACTCTTGCAGAGAGTCTGATAAGAAGGACACTTCAACATGAGGCTGAAATCTCACCCCCATCATCACTACTACTACCACCACCACCAATCCAAACCGCAGATAACCTGCTTGTTCTAAATAAATTAAGGTTTGATATTCCCTCGATAGATTCCTTTATTGAACTTAGTGAGAGAGATCTATGTTGCATATCAGGCTATGGTGCAAATATGCTGCTTACAAGATTATGCATAAGATCGCTGTTGCCTGAGAGGTATGGTGGTCTAGATTCACCTTATGTTATGGTTGCAGATGCCGGCAACCATACTGATGTTTATAGTGCAATCAATTTCGCAAGACAGTACGGAATGAGTAAGAAAAACGTTGCAGAGCGAATACTAGTAGTTAGGGCATTTACCGTGCATCAGGTAAGGCGACTGATATCAGTTGAGTTGCCTGAGATTGTTAAGAAATATCAGATTAGAAGTGTCATTGTTCCTGGCTTACTAAATGCATTTGACGAAGATCCCAACATGAGAATGAAGGATGTAGAGAAAGAAACCTTGAGAATAATGGAAACGATAAATGAATTATCAACCAGAGTGTTGGTTGTAACATCAGTTCAGCAAGGAGGTAGTAATAAACACGAGTCCATTTTGCAAGCATTCAAAAAACGCATTAGCCTTCTTCTTCAAAAGGAAAAATACAGGATTCTAAAAGCTGAAATTTATAATCAAGGCAATAGCAAAGTTGTTAACTTGACAGAAAGAGAGCTTAAGATCATATCTGAAAAGTAGCATGCAGTATATATGCACTCAATACATAAATATCTCTATAACTTCCGAGATCTCAACCAGACAAGAAGATCAAGTTCAAAATCCACCTAAAAAGACGGAGACATCAATATAGAAAGTAGAGAGGTGTGTGCGATCCCCCACTAGCCAAGTTAATGTAGCCATCAAAAGATCGCAAGCCCCACGCTCACATTAACAACGGTAGTGGAAGTTGCGAGATATTGGAGATATTTTCTGAGTAGATGTCTAGCATTTATCGATCGGCTTTTTCTTGTAGCGGTG
This sequence comes from Nitrososphaera sp., assembly GCA_045809625.1. Lineage (GTDB taxonomy): Archaea > Thermoproteota > Nitrososphaeria > Nitrososphaerales > Nitrososphaeraceae > Nitrososphaera. The sequence goes on from JBJMEA010000063.1 coordinate 20,403, forward strand.
CCTCTCACTCTCGGGTAGCCTTTCAATCGCATAGCGTAGCATCGTCCTAGGCATGATACTCCAGTGCTTTTCAAGAAACGCCTCTTCTGCAGCAACATCTCTCTTGCCCACTTCGCGCAACATCCAGCCGACGGCCTTATGGATAAGGTCATGTCTGTCATGCAGTAGCATCTCTGCAATCTTCAGTGTGTCGGAAAAATCACCATTTCTGATAAAGTGGTGCGTCGACACAATCGCTATCCTTCTTTCCCAGATGTTCTCGGATTTGGCAAGCTTATACAACAACAGCCGCTGCGTCCTGTCGCCTATATTATTGTCAACCAGCAGATGTGCTCCAAGTATGTATGGTGCAGACATGTCTACAAGGTCCCAGTTGTTCACATGCTTTATGTTGTCTAAGTAGAATTTCACGATTTCTTCTTTTTCTTTCATGCTGTTTGATGAGCTGTTGTACCTACAGACAAGGATCAAGAGCGCAACAAGCCGTTCCTCGTGAACTTGAGAGTAAAGCAGCGTCCTAACCTCTCCGAGCCGGAGCTGGCTGAATTTTTTGGATATCTTCCTTAAATGCGGTACCATGATGCCCATGAAGAGGTCACCCTCGCCATACTGCCCCGGCCCTGTTTTGAAGAATCGCTGCAGTATTGCTGCTTTGACTGGGTCTGCCATACTCCTCAGCTCCTTTCTGACGTCGTCAGCAGCTTCCGCCTTCATTACTTTGGTGTCAAGCATCAATGATGGCTTTATTATTTGAGGATATTGTGGACGGAATGGAATAAGATTCCTTTGTAATATTCTGTTTGCGTCTCCTAGGTTAGCAGAACTAGTTTTGCTTTTATATTTTGCAGTAAAAACAACAAAAACAATAGCAGCACAAGCTTATGGTCATCAAAGATTACATAACAAGGTTACGTTTTATTTTTAAGCACGAATTGAGTAAATAAAATTGAATTAAAGAAAATATTATGAGATTATTTAAAAGTTGGAGGCCAAGAGGCAGCATGTACAGTTTGAAGTGCAACCAATGCGGAAGCGGTTTTTTATCCAGCTACCAGTTGGAAGCTCCTATCTGCGGCAAATGTCTGCAGAAGGCCAAATCGCTTGATTCTACTATAGAGCATGAAAAACAGTGCTTAACCTGTGGTGCACAGGGTGTGATATACGGAAAAGAATATTGTTATTCATGCTATTTTGGCTTTGGAAAAAAGCAGAGAATGAATGCATGAGTTCTAGGATGAAGCGAATTCATATGGTAGCAAAAGAGAGTATGTGGGAGAGATACATATACACAGACAATGAAAATTGTAAAGAAATATGGCCTTATTTTATCAATAGATCGTAAGGTGGATCCCCACTAATGACCCAAAAGGAAAAAGATGATAATGACGACGACAGTAGTTTCAATCACAGATCATTCCCCCACTGGGACAATCTCTATGCAAATGAGGAAGCGGTCTTCTCACTCCCATGGTATAACAAAGGTCTTGATGATGATCTCAGAGAACAATTGAGCAGTATCAACATGACAAGAGGAAAAAGATTCCTTGACCTCGGTACTGGCCCTGCAACTCAAGCAACAGAGCTATCCAAACTAGGATTTCAAGTCACTGCAACAGATATCTCTAAAAATGCCATAAGTAGAGCAAAGAGTATGTCTAAAGAAGAAGATATTGAATTTATTGTGGATGATATACTTAATTCAAAGTTAAAGGAAGATTATTTTGACTATATATTCGACCGTGGATGCTTCCACGTATTAGAGCCTTCATCCAGGCAGAGATACATTAATCAAGTAAGTCGGATCCTAAGAGACAATGGATTACTTTTCCTCAAAACATTTAGCACAAAAGAGCGTTCCCAATATGGCCCATACAGATTTTCAATTGACGATATCAAATCAATATTTAGCAACAAATTTGAGATAGTCTCATTCAAGGAGACGGTATATCAGGGAACTTTAAGTATATTGCCAAAAGCTCTATTCACTATTCTTAGAAAAAATATTAACCAGAAGCTGAGCGTCTAACTATAAAAAAGCGCAGTCACTATCGAGCTCCATTTGAGAATTTAAGTTTAGCGGGCAACTAGGTTTTCCAAATTCAAATGATTTTTTATTCCAATCCAGATGGCTCACTCTATCTCCCTGTACCATTTCTTGTTGACTCATTCTAGTTTTCAACACAAGTAAGATGATTAATAATTGTAGTCCAGTGTTCAGCCTCTAGATAAATTCTACGAACCTCAAATAAAAGGAGTAAGATGCATGTATTGTAGAGAAAAATTACGCGCGCAACAATTGTAATTGCGCTGGTATGATCGATGGGCTCCCGGTCAATACCAGTGACAGTTTTTATTTTAATTTCACAACTTCACTTGACTCATTTCTAATACAATTTAAATATAGAAACGGCAACAAGCATAGAAAATGGAAAGCTATCGATAACTAATGTATCAAATATACCTCATTTCGAGATGAAAATATTCATCTAGCTGTAAAAGCAGCAATTCTCGGTTAGTATGATATGGTCAGTAGGTAAGTATTAGAAGGAGTAAGAATGCACTCCGGGATTTGCTGTCTATAGTCTTGGAAAGATGTCATGCATGCATAAGTTGTTAATTGTATTTCGTCGTCATCTTACAAGAGCCGCATTCCAAATACTTAGTAGGAAGCTCTTGACATAAGCATGATGAAAACAGAAAATGATCTTAAGAGAAGTTGAAAAAGTAGAAGTCACATGTTTAGTTGATAACAATGTAGATATCGTTCTGCCTAATACGGAAGTGGCTCGCAGACCAGTACTAACTACTAATTGGTATGAGCAACCCCTTGTAGCAGAGCATGGTTTTTGCGCAGTATTGACTTTAGACATAGACGGAATAAAGCGTAGACTGTTACTCGATTCTGGATTAGATCCTTTTGCCGCTCCTCACAATGCAGATGTTCTCGGGCTCGACTTGTCCTATTGTGAGTCCACGATTTCAAGTCATGGACATATTGATCATGCAGGTGGTTTGCTCAATCTTAGAAAGAAGATGAACACAGGGCAAGGAATCCCACTTGTCCTTCATGAGGATGCTTTTAAAAATAGATCAGTAAAGTTTCAGGATGGTAGAACAGTAGAACTACCTGCTCAAGACAGATCGCTTTTGCTCAATTCAGGATACAATATAATTGAGAAGCATTCTCCCAGTTTGTGGATTGACGATAGGGTTCTAGTTACAGGTGAAATTCCTAGAACTAATACTTTCGAAAAAGGGTTTCCTAATCATTATTCTCAAGTCGAAGAAGGAAGGATGGAGCCTGATCCGCTCATCAAAGATGATCAGGCCATAATTTTGACAGTCAAGGAGAAGGGCCTCGTGATTATTACAGGCTGTGGGCACGCAGGAATTATAAACACTCTAAATTATGCCAAAGAATTGACGGGAGAAGATAGAATCTATGCTGTGCTTGGAGGTATGCATCTATCAGGAGGCTTATTTGAGCCAATAATTCCTAGAACTATAGAAGAATTGGAGGAACTGAAACCAAAGTTTGTCGTGCCGTGTCATTGCTCAGGTTTGAAAGCTATGACTGAAATAGCTAGAAAGATGCCAGATGCTTTTATCCAAAATAGTGTCGGAACCAACTACATCTTCTGAATTAGGACAGACTCTGATCTGAAAGTATATACTCGCAAGATTAAGTGCCTATAAAAGCTGGTTTAGTCATATATGTATTACCTTATTCCAATCAATTCCAAATTCCTAGTAGAGCTGTATTAACTAGTGGCTGCCTCAGACTAACACAGACTGGTCAAATGTCTGGGTCATGACAGAGGCGCTGGACCTTGCGCTTTGACTCTGGTGGTTCCAGTACTCATCATACAGATGCTGGTCTTCTGGCATAATCCATGCCTCCGACACTAGACCATCCTTCATCTTCTATGGCATTACAAACTGCAAGTCCATTGTTGCTCAAGATCTTTACAGGGGTTCAAGATTATCAGCTCGAGTCTGAAGACAACCAACATCCTCTCATTAGCGGCCATTCTGAGGAGCTTTAGTTTGAAGACACCTCCGTTATGGGCTGGGATATTACTTACAAATTTCTTGAATCCTTCTCTTCCCCAGTACTCTCCTGTATTGTATCCCTTTCCTGGAACATGCATGATAAAATCAGGTGTCAGAAGAAGATTTACTACTACTCCATCTATGTTTCTACTCGTAAAGTCTGGATATAGGCTCTGGATTACTTTTGTATTAGTTTCTGTTAAATCGATTATTTGTTGTTGCATTAAATTGTCTCGGTTAACGATTGCGATATTGGTTATGGAATTGAAAATGAAACTTGTTTCCAAGGTGGAAAAACAGGAAACAAAGAGAAACTAACTATGTCTCACTATTTTATTGCCAAATACTCCTGTGCATCAAAGGCAGCAGATAGCTCCTTAGAGACTTTATCGCAAAATATGCCTAAAAGCTCAAAGTCTGCAGGCAAGAGCTGCTTTTCGCTAAACATTGCCATTACTCCTACTATCTTATGCTCGTATGTCAGCGGATAGCCTGCAAATGAACGCAGCTTTTCCTTTTTTGCCCAGTCAGGGTGTTTTATTCGAGAATCATGAACTACATCATTTGTGATAATGGGCTTGCCAGTTTTAGCTATGGCTCCTATTTTCAAAGAATCCATCGGAACTTTGGAAAATTCACCTTGCGTATTTCTATACTTGCCAGCGCTGAACTTTAGTATCAGGTACTTTCTTTCTTTGTCCATGAGCCAAATTCTTGCAAATTTTGCGTCAAAGAATTTAACAAGGCTCTCCACTATCATTTGAAGCTTGTCGCGCAGCTTTTCCTCATCTTTCTCAATTGACTTGATTATTCTGTAAACTTTAGCTTTCCTCTCAGTCATTTCGTGCTCGTCTAGAATCGAGTACGGTGATATCTTCCACGTCTTTGACTCATATGAGCGATAGTCTGCTATAAGCTCGGCAAACCTGTGGAGGAAATTATTGCTTTCAAGCTCGTATTGCTCTAGCGAATCGAAAACGAAATGGCCGATCCAGTCAAAATCCCCGCTCAAGCGGGAAGAGTATAGACAGAAAGGAGCCTCCTGACAGTAAGTATTCAGCCTCTGAATAAGTTCTAAAGATGTGCCAGTAAACTTGAATTTCAAAAGAACTGTTCGACTTATCTTTTCAGATACAAGGTTGGGATTCAGAAGGACAGAGTATCCCAAAATGACTCCTTTCTTTTCGAGCCTGCTTAGCCTTTGCCTTATAGCCCTGTCAGTCATTTGGTAGCCCATGTCGTGCAATGCACTAGCAATTTGGTAACCTGATGTACGCGCGTTCTTACATAGCTGGGATAGGATTGACTTATCTATCTCATCAAGCAAGCAACAATGACATACGCACAGACCTCTAAAAGCATTCCGATCGGGAAAAGAAAGACAAGGAACCTCACTGTGGAGTTCAATGACTATTATTGCTCCTATCAATTAGCCACCGAGAGATGTCTGATAGAACATATTGTTCAACTGGTCCAAGCCCTGTACTCCATTGCGGTGAGATTGCGAACGAATGTCCCAGACCCGGATAAGTTATCAATGTATGATCTGGATGATTTACTTCAGTTAATCTTTGCTCTAAAAGGAAAGATTGCTGAACTGGTGTTAGAGGATCATTTTCCCCGTTTAGCATTAGAACACTTGTTGACTTTGACAGATTGCCGATTATGCTCAGGTTAGGTTCTAAATTAACAGCTGAATTAAACCATATTGGACATCCTTCTGGATTATTACACTTCGCGTTTACATCAGCTTTTGTGAATTCTTCAAGCGCTTTCTCAAGCAATGGTTTGACTTGTCTTTCAATATCAACAGATGCTGAAGTATTATTAGTATTGTTGCCAAAGTTAGCTGCAATAAAGCGACCAACTAAGGGATCTTTGATGGATTCTTGTACGGAAATAGAGCCTGAGCCACTTTTGTCCAATACTTGATGCATATATTCAAGGGCGATGCCTACTTTTTGATAGTGTGCCAAGTCCGCCATGGTAGTAGCAGCTGATCCCATAAGTACAATATTTTTAATTGTGGTTGCATTTGTCTTGTTTTCTTCTTGGTCAATCACAATTCTTGGAACAATTATCGTGCCTTCACTATGACCAATCAGACTTATTTTAGTTGGATCAACTTCTGGTTGCTGTGCCAAAACACCTAAAGCTACCTCCGCGTCATTTTTTAGATCGTCAAATGTCAAGTTGCCCCATATATTGTAATCAATAATCTGGCTATTGGCACCGACCCCTCTCTTATCATATCGCAAAACTACAAATCCTCTTTCTGATAGATATTGGGCTATCTGCCAAAATGGTTTAGATTCTGGTGATAGTGTTTCATTCATATCTATAGCTCCAGAACCTGCCATAAGCAACACACCTGGAAAGGGTCCATTTCCAACAGCAGGAATGGTTAGCTGGGCATTGGTTTGAATGCCGTTTCCTAGGTCAATCACCAGGTCTCTGTGCTTTACAGTTTCAGTAATGGGTTGAGCAAGAGCACTTCGTAGATTGTCTGATGTGGGAATGGCAGCTACGGCATCGGATATCATGAACATGGCAACCAACACCATTCCCATGAATACAGTTGCAGCTTTCGAGCTTGGTTGGCTCTTTATTTGAATCATATGATGATGGCACAGATGCGTCATGGTGTAAGGTTTAGGCAAAAGTGGTGGGATCTTTTTTTCCGATTCGGAAAAAGACAGCTACGCAATTTTTATTCCTAATTTGAGAAAAGAATTCATCTTGTTATTGATGACCCCATAAACAAGTGACATATGTATGTGGAAGCCCCCTTCGGGACTGTGAAAACATTTTCTTATCTAAATTATTTAGTGCCTTCCTGCCATCCTCAGAATGAGTATTGCAATGGTATTCAAGTAAGTTGCCCTTGCCAGCGGGATTATTATGTCTCCATGGATTGTTGACAAAACTCAAGGTGTATATTTAGCAGAGACCTTTTTAGCTACTCGAAATATTAAAAAAGACTAACAGAATCCGCTTTTTGAAGTGATATTATTTCACGGGCGGATGTGCCCATGGTCTTGCTGTAGATGGCTTGTTGATGCCTTTGGACAAATGATTCAAATTTTGCTAGCCTCAAGAAATGATGGTGATATAGTATACAAGAGTCTTGATTTTTCAAGGTTATCCATATCAGGCCATATTATTGATCTTCTACGCACTAAGCCTAAAAAGAATTAATTAATAATTTGGATTTACAGAAGTCTGCATGGCAAAGCGACCCACGGATCATCTTAGCTAGAAAAAAACAGACAAATGTGAGCCCCTTTACCGAAGATGTATTAAGTAGACACAACATTGCGGGGGCGCAAGAAATCAACGATTATGCAGCAGAACTAGACTCTCGAAACCTTATATGCACTGCATGTGAAGATATGTTATGACAGAGGCTATCCAAGAACACGAAGAGGAAGTAATAATATTACCACTAAATAGGATGAGAGAACAATTTAGCGAATTACATGATACATATAGGAGCGTACTTCCGAAAGTTGACCCTCTGTTAATTAATGATCTGCTCAGCCGTGAAACATCTGCTACTGCTGAAAAGCCGTTTTCATATACAATAGAAGTGTTTACAAGGAATGGAATTGACAAGGAGATAGCAAAAAACTACATCTATGAAAAGACAGGAAAGATGCCATCTGTACTTGATACGGGAACCCACTATGTGACAACCCAAAATGTGACACTGGAAATACTCAAGGAAATATCGGACTCCGATGACGTGGTTGATGTCAGAGGCAGCTATTGCGGCGGAATAGGCATACAAGCTTCGTATTATGAGCATAGCAGGTAAAAATATCTTCAGCTGCCATGTTTATTGCCAGATACACACAGGGTTTATTTTCTAATTAACCTTATTCAATAAAGAACCGCTCGGTTGTTGTGAGTGCGGTTTTTACTTCTATTCCAATGTTGTTGAAATGCTACAATAGTGCAACAATAACCTGCAGAATTTGGGGCCTTGAGATCCAAATAAATTTTTATCCGAATCTCTACGGGCCCGCTAAAAATAAAAAAACGTTCAAAAAGTGGACTCAATACACAATGGTATATATTCATGATGAATACTAAAGTCAAAATTCGTTTTAAATTGGTCATGTTCATCTAGAAATTTATGCCAATAAATTCAGTTAACCTAGTTAATCTTCTATGATATTATAATATAATGCAATTAGAACTATTGTGAACGCTTGCTAATAACAACCAAGACAGAGACATAGACAAAGCAAGATAAAACTTTCTTATAAAGATAGGTCGATTACCTTTTTAGATCATCGGTCAAAGGCAGAAAAACCCCACAATACAAAGATGAATTTATGGTAATTAAAGTGCCCTCCGATCAGGTCTAATAGTTAATAGCGTAGCAAAATGCAACGTACATCTTCAGCTTTGAAACAGGCCTTTTACTATCTTGTATTGAACCTGTTTATTTTCTTGTAATTAATTGATATACTCTACTACACTCAAACGCCAAAGCGCCATATCGTACTCAGCTTGATTAGACACCATCTCTAATGTCACGTCAATGGTGGTAGCTGCTAAACTACTCCAGTTTTTTACAACAGTACCGTCTCACAGTTGTACAACACTTTATATGACTTGCATATATAGTCACATTGCTTACCATACATTGATAATAATGAAATACAGGAGCAGAACAGAACTTGCTTCCAACATTTTAGAAGCAGCAAATGGTGGCGCTACCAAGACGAAGATAA
>JBJMEA010000064.1:0-11008 GCA_045809625.1 Nitrososphaera sp.
AACCCCGACATTATACTTGAAACAGATGGTACAGCGATGGGACCCGTTAATGGTGTGGTTGATTGTGGTGTCTCAGGAGATAGTACTACTGCACAGCCTTCCTCTTCTTCTGCGACTGGAACCACCTCCACACAGGATAGTGATGGTGATGGAATTCCAGACTCAAGCGATATCTGTACTCATAACTCTAACCCAAGGTGTTTTAAAGAAGCTGCTACATAATATAGTAATTTATGGCGACAACAGCGTCAGGTGAAAAAATGTGCAATTCATGAGCCTACTTGTCACACCTCGTTGAAGATGATGGGACAGACATTCTCAATGCACAAAATAATAAAATTATTAAAAATAACAACTAGTTTACCGCCGTCGTCGATGCTGTTAGTAGGAATTATGCTTATTACTGTCACTGTAGTCACAACCGCGAATATGGTATACGGTCAGCTACCGAGCCCGACGACAGCGACAAATACAACAACTAGCAGCCTAAACGCCACCAATGCAACAGCTGTAACAGAACCAGCACCACCAACAACAATAATAACACAATTGATAGGTGTGCAAGGTGAGGTTGTTCCACTCCACTCGGAAAATATCCAGTTCCAGCAAGAAGATCCACTATTTGCTAAATTAGTTCAGGTAATAAACGACTGCATGAACTTTGTCGTAGCCCAATACCAGGAAGGACATATCGATCAGCTGGACAATGATCGTAAAATCTCATGCGATAGCGTCATTGGTCAAGGGGTTGCACTGTTCTGCGGCTTTTCACCTAAATCAGATATCCTGGAATGCGCTGAAGCGAATCAGATGCATCTGTATTATATGGTAACTGCGGAAGCTTCTGGGTTTCATACATAGAAGGACAGAGCGAGCTAGCAAGCTTGCTCGCCTAACTACGCCTGTTAATGTGGAGATACAAGGAGAATCTTATTACTACAAAGACAAGAGGCTCTCTTTATATCATAATGCTTAGAGTGTTTTATACCATGATGCCATCCTGAGAGTGTGACGACGACTACAACATCCTTATCATCAAAAGTCCAAGACTGTCTGAATTGTGGTAAGCAATATGAGTATGTAATGGGTTCGTGCCGTAGTTGCGGGGCTGAACGACTACTACTGTCATCTGATTTTTAATGAATTCAGCTTGGACGTAGGGAGAAGAAAGAAGAAGAATCGGAAGTGCTTACATTATCAGCACTATCACCAAGAGCAAAGCAGCCCTAGACAACGGTCACAAATTGCAGCGCTAGCCGAGCAAATGAAAGAACTTAAGGAAACTGTCAACATTCTGATATCGCAGATCCCGATGCTAAGGTCTGATAAAGAGGAAATCCATTAGTGAATAAGACTTTTCAATAAGCTCGCTGTAAAGCGCTCTAAAGAATGGGCACTTTTACTGACAACTTACTAAAGCTTGCAGAGTTTCAAATCTATTAACGATAACGTTTTCCTTTAAATGGTGTGATAATTTAGAAAGTCGATTATGAACTCAATTAGCTATTGTTATGTATTAATGGCAGATACCCAAACGCCATTTAGTATCCAACTATTTGCAATTCTACCTGAATATGTCATATCGTTTAATACCGCATTGTTGTAATCAAAAATACCAGCTCTTAAAAGAATCCATTGTCCAGCTGAATAAGGATAATCGGTAACTAAATTGAGAGTTTTATATTCACCTGGCATTGCCATATTACTTGACCAATCCACATCCTCGTCAGTATGTCTCTCATCGAACAGCAATCGATAGTGGGCTTCTTGTTGTCCAAGCTGTTCCCCTACCGACATAAAGAGACTGCATGATTGCATAATGGTAGCATCAGACCATCCCCAATCATTAGAAAGACTACCTCCGTGGCTAGATTCAACACACTGCCATTGTGACCAAATGTTTAATTGACCTGCTGCTGGCATTTGAAAATAGATCAAGATGACACTTGACGTCGCGACCAATTGGGTCTCATAATCGTCTGCACCAATTATGGCATTATAACTACTACATGAAACTTCTCCTGTTAAATGGTTTTCATAATGGCGCCCCTCTGACTGAACCTGATGAGTCGTCAACATAGGCCCCGCACTGATAGGACCATCCCACATAACGTACGCATCGCCATGGCTATAGAAATATGGTGGATGAATATAGCGCCATGGGCTATCTGGATGATCTGCCTGAACGACCTCTGCAGGAATCGGAGCAACCTCCAATTTCAATGATCCTTCTACACTTCGCGCCTTGTCTATAATGGATTTAGATTCTTGTTGATATTTTGATAGGATTGATTTGAAATCATTCGTATTAATACCCAGACTTTTCATAAATTTATTTGCTTCATACAATCTCGTTTTCTGAAACTGACTTTTTATCTTCTGTCCTTCTGGAGTTGATGAAAACAAGGGTTGCATGGTTCTTGCAATCTCCCTTCTTTTCTCATGAAATTCCCTGTATTCCTTAGCTTCAGAACCTAGCAGCCCGTTAATTTCTTTTTTACATTTTCCCCTGATCTCTTCTAGATGGTTTGAAAGTTCTTTGTTTTTTTCAAAATTCGCTCTAGTATGATCGATTGAGTTCTGCATTGCAGCATGCTGTAGCTTTAGTGGCACAATGGCCTCATTCATTTATTCCGCTATATTGTCATACAGCAATATCTTTTGCGAAACATTCTTTTGACATTTGTTCTATAACTGCAAAATGGTTTTTATGATGTCGCAGTCAAAAGCTCAACGGTCATAACTTCAGCAGCCGCAGCCGCAAACTGTAACTGTTGACAATGGCCCACAGTTGACAGCATTAACTGAGCAGGTGAAGGAGCTCAAGGAGTCAGTTAACATTTTGGTGAGTCAGATAACTATGCTAACAAGCGAGGTAAAGAAGAAGGATAAATGACAAACTTACTAGAAGGAAGGGAAGTGATATTTAATATAAGCTTGGCTCCAAGATTATATAATGTCATTAAATGAGGCTGGGGAAAAAGGTTTAGGACGGCTATGATAATACACCCTGACTACATTCCATGGTGGGCCAACCCAGAAGACAAACCAATTATTGGTCATAATCAACAGTACATCTATTTCAGGCAGTGCCGTCAACGTATAAGACAAGCCTCTAATGTAGAAGAAGAACAAACAAATTGACTAGCACAAGTCTGTATTATCTTTGTGGGGTAACCCCATAGACATCTCAACCTTTGCACGTGGAAATTTAGACACCCTGAATGAGAAGGAAGTCAATATTATATATGATTCAAGCTAGATTTTCGTTCTCTATAGACTGAGCAGTTTGAACTACGAGTAGGCAGTCTTGGCAGTATTAGAACTACTACATTGAAGGCATTTTCTGAAGAAGAGATTGCAAGAATTGTTGATAAACTGGGTTAGCTATGCCATAGGATATTATTAATCACACCTTATACGCAATCGCTACCTCTACCTTATCAATGAGGCTGAAGCCCCATTTTTTGATATAATATTTGTAGTCAAGAAGCTGCTTTTTTTGAGCTGAGGTCATGGGTTCAACCCCCACCCGGTCCATTTCCCTTTGTGTTAGGATTACGGTATTGGATTGAGCTTGTTTTAGGCAGTTGTCGGGCAAGCCTATTAATAAGCGCTATTCTCTCTCTATAAGAGTATAATTATAGCTATGAGGCGTTTTTAGGGGATATTTGAGATAATTTGCAAGATAATGATGACTCTCTTTCTACTGTCGACTTTGCGAAGGAAATTTCTTTTCTTGATCGCTCCATGAACTGTTGCATAGGCTTTGTCGATATGGTAAATTCAACCAGCATTGCAGCTGAGATCTCTGAACGCCAAAACATTGGACAATACTACTCAATATTTATTAACACAATGGCAGTCTTGGCAAAGAACTATGGTGCAAAGATAGTCAAGAATGCTGGGGATGCTTTGATATTTTACTTTCCTGATACCTCAGATCCTGCTAATGAGGCAGCCTTCAAAGATATGCTAGAATGCTTTGCTACGATGATATTAGCTCGTGATATTATCAATGCAAAGTTGCATTCTGTGAACCTGCCATCAGTTAGCTATAGAATTAGTGCAGATTATGGAAGAGTGGAACTTGCCACTTCGACTAGTTCTAAAGGTGGTGAAGATCTATTCGGTTCTACTATGAATATATGTGCAAAGATAAACTCAATGGCAGAACCAAATGGAATAGTGTTAGGTGGAGATCTGTATCGAATCATAAAATCATTTTCTTTTATCAATAACAGGTACGAGTTCAGAGAATTGCAAGGAGGATATTCTATTGGTTTTGATAATAAATATCCCGTATATGCTGCATTGAGCAAGAATAATAATAACACCGCTGGATCAAATATCAATAAGATCAATCAGCTTTTTGGGTCCAATGAAATTTCCAGAATAAAAGATATTGGAGCCAAGCAACAATCATCACAACTATTGCCGCAGGACAGTCAACAGAAGCAGCAAAGATATTCTACCAATATCATGATAGTAGATGACGAACCAGACACACTCTTTACTTATGAGTGGTTCATATCTGATGAAGGATACAATGTAGAAGCCTTTACAGATCCCCAGGAAGCACTAAAGCATTTTGTGAAATTGTCAGGCGCTTTTTCGTCTTACTATCAGCTAGTACTTCTGGACATAAGGATGCCCAGATTAAATGGGCTTCAGTTATCCAATACGATAAAAACATTGAGCCCAAACACTAAGATAATGTTCATATCTGCTCTTGATATGGCAGAAGAGTTAACAAGCATATTGCCTGACATAAAATATAGTCATATCATCAGAAAGCCAGTAGAAAGAGTATATTTAATCAATAAGATAAATTCAATGCTTAACAATTAGCACTTCATTTTGATAGCTTAAGTGCATGATGTAAAAACTAACTTAAGCTATATTATTCATTTTGCGAAATAATATGTGTTGCGTTGATCTAATAAGAATATTTTAGTATTTCATTTAGCTGACGCATCATCCTGATCCAGTACCGATATAGTGTATCACTTGCAGCGCCAACAAAGAGATCAGGCTCAAATCACAAATGTACTGGGAATAGTCATGTGTTGTGAAGTATGGAATTAGAGAATCACGCCAAGGTAACAATAGAATAACCCAAGACCGCCACTGACTCCGTAACGTGATGATTAGAACATGGGGTTCTCACAATTACGATTATCGTCATTATTTTGCCTTGGCATTGCTGAGGTCGTGGGTTCAAATCCCACCCGGTCCATTTCTTTTATTCTGGTAGACTACGGTATTGTTTTGAGATTGATTTTGATAATTGTCGGACAAAAGCCATTGCAACAACGTACTTCCCTCATGCAATGGGGACATCCAATGGATGAAAGGCTAGCCTTACCTTCCGAAGGGAAGGCAGCCACAGTCGTAGAATCGTATTTCCATACCCGACAAGCATATGATTAAGATAAAAATCTTCTTTAATGAAGTGAGGAATGATATGATAATATGCAAAGTGCTAACAAGATAAGTTATTGAGTCTGTTATCTCATATCTCTTAGGCTTCTTTTTCTTATCACGCCATGAAACTGCCAACAGACTTTCTCTTAGCAGTCAAAGTCATTGTTCAAATACGAAAGAACCCCATTATTTTGTATGAAGTGGATAACAAGAGAGCATGCCAAAGTAGATGGAATAGCGTGTCCTTGGCTGATAAAGAATTTTGTTGACAAAAATGCAGAGTTTCTTTTTGTTCCAGCTCACAAAGTACTCCAATTAGCCAAAGAACAAAACGCCATACCATTTGATGTTCCAAATGCAGAGCTTGGGCATCATGGTGACGAGTGTTCATTTGATGCCATAATAAAAAAATACCATCTAGACAAGAAGGAACCACAATTATTAGAGCTAGCAAAGATAGTCCGCGGTGCTGATACACCAAACAGGGCGTTAATGCCACAATCAGAAGGCTTGGTTGCTATAGCAACAGGCTTTAGCTTAATTTCCAAGGATGATAATGATAACATGACAAAGCAGTGCTATGTTTACGATGCCCTACTTGCCTATTGCAAATCGGACAAGAAAGGTTCATCAAGCCGACATTAAATGAATAACTGAACAGGTTTGATCCTCGATTGGCTAACAAATGATGGCAGGCTTATAATCACTGCTAGACTCATAAGAGCATTTGCTTACGGCTTTCTGTCTATAGTACTTGCCATCTACCTTAAGTTAATCGGACTTAGCGATCCCGTTATAGGATTAATTTTAACTGCGACGCTAATTAACAGTGTCCTTTTCACGCTGTTAGCAAGTTTCTATGCAGATAGAATTGGCAGGCGCAAGATGTTAATGATGTATGCTGCGCTAATGTCTATCTCTGGCGCAATTTTTGTAGTTACAGACAACTATGTAGTTTTGATTATAGCTGCTCTTATAGGTACAATTAATGTAACTGGCAGCGAAACTGGAGCATTTCTATCGATAGAACAAGCCCTCATGCCGCAGACTGTAAATGACTACAAGAAAAGAACCACAATGTTTGCACTATATAATATGGCAGGAACATTTGCTATGGCAGCTGGAATACTCCTTTCAGGCTTACCATCCATCTTGCAGCAGCAATACGAAATAAGTCAGGTCGACTCAATAAAACCGCTTTTTCTCCTTTATAGTAGCTTTGGTATTGCTCTAATAGGAATCTATTTTTTCTTGTCGAAAAAGATAGAATTGTCATCAGTAGATTTAGCAAAACCGTTATCACAAACGCTTTCTCCTAAATCAAAGACTATAGTAGCCAAATTATCAGTCTTGTTTGCTGTTGACTCTTTTGCAGGGGGATTTGTAATTCAAAGTATCGTATCACTTTGGTTCTTTAGCAAATTCGGTATAGAGTTAGCGACTCTTTCATACATATTCTCAGTTGGAGCAGTGCTTACTGCATTTTCATTTTTAGCTGCAGCCAAGATCGCTGATAAGATTGGACTTGTAAACACTATGGTTTTTACGCATATCCCATCAAATGTATTGCTTATTTTGGTAGGGTTTGCTCCTACGCCACTGTTAGCCATAGCATTTTACTTAGGAAGAATGGCGTTATCTCAGATGGATGTACCTACGAGACAATCATATATTGTAGCAGTAGTCCGTGAAGAAGAAAGAACCTCCGCTGCTGCAATCACCAATATATCAAGAAATATTTCACAGGCTATATCGCCTTCATTGACAGGTTATATCCTACAATCGCTGCCGCTATTGTCTGCACCCTTTGTTATTGGTGGTGTACTGAAAATTGTATACGATCTGGTGTTATATTTTCAATTCAGGAATATCAAGCCTAATGAGGAAAATGCAGGTGACTAGCTTTGCTAATGCTATGGAGTATATGAAGAAAAAGAATGGAGGAGCGGGTGGATTTGAACAGTTCTTCACTTTTCAGATCTATCCCTTAGATAGACACGGTCTAAGAAAGCAGCTGAGGTCGTGGGTTCAAATCCCACCCGGTCCATTTCTTCTAATCTGGTAAACTACGGCATTAAATTGAGCTCATTCTCGGTTATTGTCGGACAAATTCAGTAGAGCACTACTACTATGACATAGCAGCTTTTGTCATTACATACAAAAAGAGCAGAATTCTTTGATATAAAGACCCGTAGCCCCAAGGGCGGGCATAAACGGACATCAAGTCATTACCTAACATTCGTAAACCCCCAACCACTTGTGTTACTACGGGCTAACTTCCTTATGGAATAAAAATTATTTTAGAATTTTGGAACATCTTTCTGAATTTATATTTTAACAGCCTCTATTAAACGATGGAGGCATGCCATGTGCAATATGCTTGATGTGTACTGCGGTGGTTCAAATCATATCCCACCCTGTCCACTTTTATCAGTCGGGTAGACTACAGTATTGAATTGAGTTCAATTTAGGTGATTGTAGGATAATTTTAGCAGCAGTGTAGTGCATGGCAATAAATTCCTACAACTATAATATAGTAAAGACACAAAGTTCCTATGGACCGAGAAAACCCTTCTTGAAGAGACCATCTGCATCTTACAAGAGAGATATCCTGCGATTAGTAATTTCTATTGCGATTCCTCTGATGGCAGGTGTGATTGGCTCCATTTTTACATCTCAATCTGTTTCGACATGGTTTCAAACGATTGAAAAACCGTCGTTCTCTCCTCCAAATTGGCTCTTTGGTCCTGTATGGACTTCGCTTTATGTTCTGATGGGGGTATCATTATTTCTTATCTGGAGGGTAACCAGCAGTACTACTTTTCCCAAGGACAGACGCATCAGAGAAATGGCTGCGTTCATTGCATTTGGAACTCAACTAATCTTAAATGTGCTTTGGTCATTCCTTTTCTTTGGTCTGAGGTCGCCACAGCTTGCCTTTGTGGAAATCATGATATTGTTGATAAGTATTGTGGTAACCATAGTCATCTTTTCTAAAATATCAAAACTATCCGCAATACTCATGCTTCCATATGCTGGATGGGTCGCCTTTGCATCTTTCCTTAACCTGCAGATATGGCTGCTAAATTCCTAATGCATTTAAGAAGTAAATGTCTCTTATCACTAGGAGATCTTAAGATATGGTGTTCGAAGTAGAATTAGAGTTAAGAATAGATGAGGAAGATGGATCTATCGTAGTCCAAAAGATGTCAGAGCTTACAACTAAGGCAAAGGAACTTGGTTTTGCTATAATGGAAGCTGAAGTAGAACAAGAGAGCGAAGATGATGAAGAAGATGGAGAAGAGGAAAATGAAGGGTGATGTGCTGCATGGTAATACTCACCTATCGCTGACTGAGCTTTAGGATAGCAAGGATACTATTAGAAATTATGCTTTGAAGCATCAGGTTTTATTCTTTGGTCTAATTAGAGGAGCGGGTGGGATTTGAACAGTATATCTTATACTATAGCTGGTACATTCTAGGCGAATGGTTCTGGATTGAAAAGCTGGCTGAGGTCGTGGGTTCAAATCCCACCAAGTCCATTCCTTCCTGTTGTACAACTACGGTATTATTTTGAATTCAATTTAGATAATTGTCGGACAAGACCCCTGCAATACCAATGCAGTATCTCTCACTGGTGAAAATTCGGCAGAACCTGCCGCCTGTTGAAAGAGGTCATAGGGTATGGAATTAGGTAATGATACTAAAGTAAAATGACTATGTCAATACTTTAACAATCCAAGCCGGGTGTATTTCATTCCAGCCAAATGCAGGTTTATCTGTCACCCAAGCACCATGAACTTCTATCCTGTCACCGTTCTTTGGGATCTGTACAGTAGTGGGTGAATTTTGACCATTTGGAATAATTTCTACAACAAGCATTCCATTCCTATGTGAATTGTTCTGATCATTTGGCAACTTCTTGTATGGCTGCTCAACGTCAAGACTGAATTCATAATCGCCATCATCTTCTTTTGTGCCTTTCATGTCATGAACTATCCCGATTGCCATTTCACAAGTTGACAATACAGTAAATCGAGCTTGTCTCTCTACCCCATCAAGTATGTTTCCCTGCCTGCAATTTACTGTATCAGGTTAGTTTGCATAACTGTTTGTGGAGCAAATTGCGTGAGATAAAGATAAGTACCGCCACCCCCAATAATGATTGCAGCTGCTACAATACCTGCTACAATGACTAAAGACCTTCTTTTCACTCCTTATAGTTCACCATTCAAATCTGATATACGCTTGTACGTATTAATAGCTAGATTTGAACAGTTGAGTTCTCCTTCAATAGGTACCCTTCGGATAATAGTTAGCGAAATGCCTTAGAAAGCCGCTACTGGACTACTGAGGTCGTGGATTCAAATCTCACATAATCCATTTGTATCAATCTAGTAGACTACGGCATTGAATTGAGCTCAATTTTTTCTAGTGGTTGTAGGGAATAA
This sequence comes from Nitrososphaera sp., assembly GCA_045809625.1. Taxonomy (GTDB): domain Archaea; phylum Thermoproteota; class Nitrososphaeria; order Nitrososphaerales; family Nitrososphaeraceae; genus Nitrososphaera. The sequence goes on from JBJMEA010000064.1 coordinate 9,879, forward strand.
ACCCTTGTGAACCGTGAGTGCGGTCTGACAACCATCTATGCAAGTCTGACAGGACATATGGTTCAATTGGTCCAAGTCCAGTACTCCACTGAGGCGAGATGGCAAATGTATGTCCTAGAGCCGGGTAAGTAATCAAAGTATGGTCAGAGTGGTCGACTTCAGTTAATCTTTGCTCCAAAAGGAAAGATTGTTGAACTGGAGTCAGTGGGTCGTTTTCTCCATTTAACATTAGAACACTTATAGATTTTGAGAGATTGCCTATTACATTTATGTTATTTTCTAATTTAGCGACTGAATTGAACCATATAGGACATCCCTCCAGGTTATCACACCTAGCATTTACATCAGCTTTTGTAAACTCTTCAAACTCTTTCTCAAGTAATGGTCTGATCTGTCTATCAATGTCAATAAATGCAGCAGAATTACTAGAATAATTGCCAAAGTTAACCACAAAAAAGCGACCAACTAGAGGGTCTTTGATGGCTTCTTGTAAAGAAACAAAACCAGTGTGGTTTCTGTCCAATACTTGGTGCATATATTCAAGAGCAATGCCTACTTTTTGATAATATGCCAAATCTGCTATGGTAGTCGCAGCTGACCCCATAAGTATAATATTTTTAATTGCAGTAGTTGCATTGGTCATATTCTCCTGTTCAATCGCAATTCTTGGAGCAATTAACGTACCTTCACTATGACCAATGAGGGTTATCTGGTTTTTGTCAACCTCTGGTTGTTGTGTTAAAACTCTTAGAGCAGTTTCCGCATCATGCTTTAATTCTTCAAATGTTACATTATCCCATACATTGGTATCAATAATCTGGCTATTGGCTCCTACGCCTCTCTTATCATATCGTAATACTATAAATCCTCTTTCTGACAAATATTGTGATATCTGCCAAAATGGCTTAGTGTTTGGTGCCAAGGTTTCATTCATGTCGATTGCTCCAGAACCCGGCACAAGCACCACCCCGGGAAAGGGTCCGTTTCCCACAGCTGGAATGGTTAGCTGAGCGTTAGTCTTAACACCGTTTCCTAGGTCAATCACTAAGTCTCTATGCTTTACCGTTTGAATAAAGGGTTGAGCTTGAGCACCTATCGAATAGTTGTTGAAGGTAGTAGAATTCGATAGG
>JBJMEA010000065.1:0-39281 GCA_045809625.1 Nitrososphaera sp.
ATAATAACAATAACAATAATAATAATAATCACTCAACCGATATGGTGAAAGGAAACTCATTTCCTGGGTGGCTTGTTCAATGATACAAAAAGTGATGTCTGCAAGTGGTTATTGAGAGGAGGCTACTGCACCATCAAAAATATACTGCAACTAAGCTGAAGAACCTGCTGATGCAGGAAGGTTCATCTAACAGAACAACAAGGACAGAGAATGAAAATTTTTTGATGACAACAATTGCTGTTGTTCTCCGTGCAGGAAATCAGACAGTAATAAAAATGCGGCATATGTGTTCGGAACTGGCCGAAGTTATTCGTTTTGTATGTCTACAGCATCTGTAGGATCGAGAGGATTCGATTTATTACTATTGTGATGTTTCTGTCCACGGATATCGGTTAGGTTGATTGAACCGAAATAATATAGCAAAGATTAAAATCACCTATTGGCTGGCTTGTTTTACTGCATTGGGAAAGAGAACATTAGTGCGCCGAAGGGGTAGAGGAGGCAAACAATTTCGAGCAATCATTGTGGGAAAGATTGCACCAGCCAAATACCCAAATTTTAAGCTAGGCGAACATCACACCGGTAAAGTAGCCGACATTGTTCACGAGAGGGGACGCGACGCTCCACTTGCAAAGATACAGTTTGATGATGGAAGATATTCATACATTCCAGCTCCAAATGGCACAATCGTTGGAAGTACAATTGAGGTTGGCACCAGCACAGTTGCAAAGGCTGGAAATATCCTTGCACTAGCGTCCATTCCAGATGGCACTGTCATATGCAATATTGAAAAGAACGCCGGTGATGGGGGCAAACTGATAAAGGCTGCCGGCTCATCAGCAGTAGTATTTGCTCATGGGACTGAAGGTGTAACGATCAAGTTTCCCTCTGGTAGGTTTCTAAGGCTCAATCAAAAGTGCAGAGCTATGGTAGGTACTATTGCTGGCGCGGGCCGTAAGGAAAAACCCTTTTTGAAGGCAGGAACCCGTGCAAAATACATGCAAGCCCATGGCAGGCTGTATCCAACAGTCAGAGGCATTGCCCAGGCTGCAGTTTACCACCCCCATGGAGGCGGTAGACACCAGCACGTAGGGCGCCAGTCATCAGTCGGCAGGACAACTCCACCAGGACGCAAGGTGGGCATTATCGCTCCGAGAAAGACTGGAAGGGGTAGGAGCAAAGATCTCAAGCGGCAAAGAATGGCTTGAGTCGCTTTCCTTTTTCCCTTTTTATGGAAAACTACTCGTAAAGACTATATTCTATATCTTATTCTACGGCTTGTACTTATGAAAGCGGAGCAGTTTTCCAAGAATGTGTTAGAACTTGACCCTATGATAAGATCTGCAGGAGTAATGGAAAAATCCGGCCACCTGTATGCAAGAAGCCAGAGGGAAGGAATTGAGGAGCGCCTGACTGGCAGAAGCTCCGAGATCAGCTATGCCCAGTCTGCATACATTGTCGACTTGAGAAAGATGTTCACGAGTGAACTTGGACAGCTCAGGACAGTTGCATATATGTACGATAAGGTCAAGCTAGTGAGTTTTCCAGTGAAGGATCATCTACTTGTAATATCCGCTGAGCCAGTAGTAAAGGTAGACGACCTAAGCCAAAAGATATTCAATTACATCGCATCAGTAGAAAGTGAACTCTCACTTTACCCGCCTGGCAATATAGTGAATCCGGAAAAAAAAGAGGCACTTTGGAACCTTCACATATCTGGAATTTCAGAAGACCTGATAGCTGAGCAGCTTGATCTTGATGTGAACACTGTGAAGATGCTCATTGCTGAGAGCGGATGATTATTTGTCTCCTCCCTATCTTTGAAATAGCCAACTGATGCTTCTTCCATATAGGTGCCACACGGGCACACTGACAGCTAAGGCTGGTGCAGGCGACCTATTGCAACGCTGTCATACATCATATCAGACGATTTCGAATACGAACAAGCAGATTTATGTTCCTCCTGTTGGAGGACTTTATCTGGTGAGCGAATTAGTTACTTCACTGACAGAACGCCAATAATTCCAAATTAAAAAGGATAAGTAAGAGTTCTTGGCAGTTGCCATTGCTCTTATCTGAACCTGGGCTATTCGGCAAAAACCTCTTGATTGTGCTATTTGGAAAATGCCGTCTTATGAACGTTCATTCTTAAAAACTCTCTATATCATAAGTGAATCAAGCGCCGAGTCAAAGTTAGCTCTGGTATGAGTCTGCTTATAAGTTCTAAGTGCACCGATTACTTTCTCCCTGTTAGCAGCACCCAAGACCTTCTTCACTCCGTTCGCAACTGTACCATAGAGGAAAATCGACTGCGCAGCGGCGGTTACATTGGATGTTTTTCTTGTAGTACTTGCACTTTCAAAGTCAATTATATAAGGCCTATTGGAAACAATCACGTGTCGTGCCATTCTGCTAAGCTCACCATGGTCAAGGCCGATAGTGTCAAGACTGAAGCATTGTTCAAGAATAGCCCTAGATACGTTGCCAACTTTGCTCTTTGTTACTTTATTATTGTTGTTATTATTATTGCTGCTACTCCTCCAGGCGTTGTAATTATAATTATTATTATCAACTTCTAGCCAATCCATGATGCTAGGACCTCTGACAAACTCCATTGCGATCAGATTTTTTGTATAACCCATGAGCTTTGGGCCTACACCTGCACTGTTTGCCATTTCATGAAAGCGTGCTTCATTGTCCATTGTATTTCTGTCTGCATCTATCCTTCTAATCTTGAGTGCACACACTTTGCTCCCTGCTTTTGACTTGACCACAATTCCTACGCAGCCTTTGCCTGCTATTTGAGTGCCATTGAGTCTTGTTCTTCCGCCCAAAATAATTGATGTTATCCCAAGAGATTCCATCTCCCTAATTCGATCTTTGTACTCGGCTTGTGAGTAGCGAGGATACGATAAAATATTGAGGAGCTTTGGCGACCTTATGTCAAGCTCGTTATCTGAAAATGAGATATTGTGTAGAGACAATCTCGCCAATGGCCTCCTTCGCTAAACCTTTTATTATCTTCTTATCTCCTGCGCTATAAATTTGGATCTTGTTCACAATTAGATCTTTTGAAATGCCATTTTTTCCATGCTCATTAATCAGAAGCGATTTGATGAACTTTCTTGCATCTGTAACCTTGCGCTCTATCAGCATTGTAATTCTCATTTCCCCATCCACCCAGATCGCAAGTGGCTTGGTTTTTCTTTTTGAGAGAAAGGCAGCTGCGTCATTTCTTCTGAAAATTTCAGGCCCTTTCTTTGTGGTATATGGAGGCAAGTTTATTGCTTCAAGCAAGAACACAAGGACAGCAGAGTTTCTTTCATCTGTTACACATGAGAATCTGAGAACTTCAAAATCTGCTAGTTCCAGTTGTTTTGCTATTGAGTTAACACTCCGTTTTAGCTGACCCCAAATAATATCTGGACTCTTCTTTTGATGAGAAAATTCTACTACCAATAAATTTGAGAGGAGGAGTTTGCTGCTCGAGGATAGGTGATTTTTCCTATCAGCCTCTTCTCCTCCTCCTCCATTAAAGAATTCAACTGATGGATGCTCAATAAATGCCCTCGAGGCTAAAATGAACTTGGCCACGCTTTCTGGAGAGATAGCTGTACCAAGGTTCCTTCTACTATCCACCGGGTCGATAATTATCAGTGGACTGCTGAATGTCTTGACAAGATCCAAATTATAATCGTGAACCGCAATTATCTGCCTTTGCTGCCAGTCATCAGCAGCGGCTCGCAAGATGTTCTCAAATGAGCAATACTTGACCACCAAGACCTCTGAAACATAACCGCTAAATCCTTCGGTTGAAATTTCAGCACCATAAATACCTGCTGATTTGAAGAATTTTTTCAGAAGTCTCGTCTGCTTCCTTTTTTTGCCATCAAAGTGGCTATTGATGTATTGTGTGTGGAAAGGTGACCTATCCGCTGCGCTTTTCCACTCTCCTTGCTCTACGTCATAGCAGGGAACAACATTAACTCTGACCTTGTTAACAAATGCTTCAACATAGGGGTGATCAGAATAACGAAGCCTAGGGCCATATTTTTTAAGGGCCTCGCTACCAATCCCTCTGCCCATTTCTTCGAATTTGTTGAGGCCTACTGATGTCTTTATCTTTACAAAAATGTCAATGTCTGCATGGTGTGGAAGCCAGGTACCTTTGGCAAAAGAACCGCCAAATACTACCTCTGACACATCCTCTAGCCTAGCAACATACTCTTCTACAAGCGCCTTTGCTTCTTGTGCCGTTTTCTCGATCCCTTGCTCCTCGCTGTCACTGGGTACACAAAAAGGCAGTACTTTGGAAATTACTGTGCTGGGGTCTGGCATATAGAGACTCATTTTTTAGCTTCGATTGTATAAACATTCGAGTATGTGGGACCTGATGGGCTCAGCACACTTTTCTTGAGGTGCACTTTATTTATTATCTCAGATTCAAACTTTCTTCCCTGATATTTTGAAGAGATTTCTGCTGCGTTAAGGTAACTACTACTGCTCTTGGCGCGAAAGAGCGTAAGGTGTGGAGAAAAGGGCTTGTCTTGTCTAAATCCCAGTTCTGACATCTCTGTTATAACGTCATTTGCAAGGTTTGTTAGTCTTTGGGCACCTTGTGAATCAATCCCGAGCCATATTACTCGAGCATGCGACGGTTTTGGAAAACCTCCAACTCCTGTATAGGTGATTGCAAATGCTTCAAATTGTAATCCTGTCAATCCCTCTTTTATTTTCTCGATATCTTCGTCGCTTATCTCTCCAAGAAAAATTATTGTAAAATGGAAGTTGCGAGGATCAACAGGTTTAACATCTCTTCGATTCCATCCAGCTGTGGATAATATGTCATTTTGCAGTTTAGCTATTATTGCTTCACTCAACACATCTACTGCAATAAATGCACGCATTACTAATCATCATCAAAGTGAGAGTCACACATACTCTCGTATTTACATATCGTGTTCCCTCTTTTGATGCTCGCCTAGCTTGTCCAAGCTATCAAATGTCTTGTTACAGATATCGCATACAAGAGGATTGAGATTAGAATCGTTATAGTCTAGTCCAGGCTCTCCTTGATCCATAGAAGAAATGTCACAATATAGAATAAAGTTGTTACTACTGTGATTCTTTTTAACTAATATAGATTTTGAAATTGCCTGAGGGATAATAACACGAATTCTTCTCAGTTCTATTTCTACTGCTTTAGTGTGTAGTTATTGCGGTGCACAGCGCTTGATATTCATACAACGATGGTCCATACCGCTGAGTCAAAATTTCGTTTAATGGGTAAAATGTCTCCGCTTTGAATTCATGCATGCTTCCAGTTCTGCTGAGATAATAGAGCCTATGCTCGAGAGATTAAGTCTTTCTTTAGTGTAAATGGACTTAAAGGTTTCAGAATAAATACATCAATGCTCCAAGACAACAACCGTTGGCTGGTGCAGACAGTTTTGCAGTAGAGCGTCGTAAAGCGCAGGAGGCAATAGGGTGGATCAACGACTTTGCGAAGAAAAAGAATCACAAGCTTGAATGCAAGCTGACTGGCTATTCAATGGATACTGTAAAGTTCGGAAGCTTTGAAATGATTACGTGGAGTGGCGACTGGTCTGATGCACGCGATATAATTCAGAAAGCAAGCAAACACCTGCGTGCCAAAGTCCTTGAATCGGGCTATCGTGAGAAGCGAGCTCTATTGTCAGCAATGTTTGGATCCTCATCTGAATATGCGAAAGTCTATTCAAATGGCAAGCTTATTGGACAGATAGAGATGATCAATAAAGCAGGTAGGTGGATAGCAAAGGCGGAAAGTTATGTTTGACCATTCTTTTTATTCTTAAAATATATCTGCTTCATCTCCTCTATCCAATTTTTCTTTTTATCCATTATGTGCTTCTGATTTCTTTGCTTACATACCGATAAAACATACGAGCAAATCAAAGGAAAGTAGACCGATGAATCTCCATATACTATGATATTGTCTTTGTGAGATGTCTTTATCTTCCCCCAGCTTTTGCCTTCCTGCAATGTGGCACCAGATAGACCTCCCGTGTCAGGTCGGGCATCTGTCATCTGAATGATGTAATCCTGACCACCTTCCTTGATCTTCAGTATTTGATAAAGCGCTGGACCAGTTTGTTGGAAAAAGTTTTTTGGAACTCCACCACCAAGTTCTAAACCGCCCGAACGTTCACTCTTCCAAAGTATTGCTGCAGACTCTGCTACATCCAGTATGACGTTAGGAATAATGCCTTTATCCTCAAACAACAGCGGAAGCATATTGAGCCCTATCGAAGAATCGCTTATAGCAGGCATATAGACGGGCACCTTGTGCTCATAGGCCTTAACAAGAAACGACTTTTCAGGATATTTGCTATTTTCTCTGGCCGCCTTTCCAAGAGAATATGCAATATCAGCAGTGGAGGGATTCTCTGGCATTATTTTCTTAGCCTTTTTAATATCCTTTTGCACAAGTATATCTTGAGCCTGAAGTGTTCCTGTTTCCTTGATGTATACGTCATAAATCCTCACTATCTGTTTTGAATACAAAATGTCATCGTCAACATCAAAATGACCTTGCCTCACTGGCAGATCATAAGCAAAATGTAGGTCATGGTAAACGTTTGCGCCTGTAGATACTATCCAATCGATAAAGCCGGCTTCTATCATGGCAGAAATAGTTGTACCAATGCCTATCGGTGTCATGGCACCTGCCAATGTTAAACATACTGTAGACTCGGTATCTATCATTTCCCTTAGTACCTCGGCTGCTTCAGCTAACCTGCGTGCATTGTAACCTGTTGAACCATAGAAATTTATCAGCTGTTGTACCGTCATGTTCGCAGAAAGTATAGGAGGATCAATTTTTCTACCCGTAAATGAATGCCTGTTTTCCACACCATTGTCATAAAATTGGACCTGCTCTTAAAAATTCAACGTTTTTGTTGATGTATCCATGAGCACATCAAGCCGTGAAAACGCATTAAACCTGGAAATATACACATACTCTCATTATGTCCACATCGGGCTATTTGACTGTGCCTTCATCTTGAGCTATTGGGCTCATGACATTGGACTCAACTATGGCACCGCAGATCTTTTCTTTGTTGGATATTGTATCTCTAAACGCCTGACACTACCTATCAAAAGTAATCGCATTATCACAACCACAACTGTGATTCTTCTTGCCATATGATCAAAAGTTGTCATAATGCAGGTTATCAGACTAACATTTCATAGCATCTCTTTGCATGCTTCACCCATCACTGCTTTGAAATGATCTGAGCAAGACTCATTAGTATAAGTGCTCTCAAAAAGCCTGCATGGAAGACGTCTTCAATAAGAAAGCGAATAGGGATCTCTTGAGCAGTGAGGTAAAGGATTACAACACAATGCAGTTCGATGTCCAATCGATCCTTTCCGAAATGGCATATTCTGGGGGATTTGAATCAAGAAATCTTGCCTATGGTGTCGATATCCTACGCACCATGACAAATGATCCTAGCTGCACCAAATTCCTTTCATTTGTTGGTTCATTAATGTCCACAGGTACAAGAGGAATCATACGCGACATGCTGAAGAATAAAATGTTCAATGTAGTTATTACTACATGTGGTGCAATTGACCATGACATTGCCAGAACATATGACAGGTACTATGCGGGCGACTTTCGCATGGATGACGGAATGTTACTTAAGAACAACATCCATCGACTTGGCAACGTTCTAGTACCTATGGAGAATTACGGTCCACTTATTGAAGTGAAAATGCAAGAGTGTCTGGACAGGATGTACAAAGAAGGATGTCGAGACGTGGCAACATTTGAGATAACAGATTACATAGGTAGCAACCTTGACGAATCCTCCTTCCTTTATTGGGCACACAAAAATAAAATCCCAGTTATTGTTCCTGGCATAGTAGACGGGGCAGTAGGAAGCCAAGTATGGTTGTTCAATCAGCAACACAAAGACCTCAAATTGGATATATTGAAGGATCAGAGTAAGCTATCAGATCTGGTATTTGAAGCCAAAAAGTCTGGAGCATTCATGATTGGAGGAGGAATTTCAAAGCACCATACATTGTGGTGGAATCAGTTCAGAGGCGGGCTTGATTATGCTGTTTACATAACGACCGCTAATGAATGGGATGGCAGCTTGAGCGGTGCAGAGGTTGCCGAGGCGATATCATGGGGAAAGGTGACCACCAATGCCTCTCAAGTCACTATACATGGTGAAGCTAGTACAATTTTGCCGTTCATCTATGCGGCTCTGCGCGGACGTACGAGTGACAAACAGGAATAAAGTGAACCAACCAACTAGCATCCTGTAGAAGTGGATGAAATGATACATAGTATATATATGTAAGTATAGCATATTTTTACGACAAGAGCTGTCATAATACCTTGCGTGTCTATGCCCCAGTCGCTCTCTATTCGTATGATGTTTTTGACCTCATTGATGGGCGGAGGTACTTCAGCCATGATTTTCATAATTAGCTTCTTGATCTGAGACTACACTGTTCTAAGCAGGCAATTATGAATCGTTGCAAGAACTACATTGTATAATAGCACAGCACTCTTATCTTAATAATTAGTTCAATTACAATCTTTTCGCATTAATTATAGCATCAACCTACAATGCTCAATGATATGATAATAATAACGGTTCCATTGAATGTCCATTCACTGTCTGGTGTATTGAACCATATCTATTCCATTTCTTATATACGTGACATTTGAGGTTGTCTCATTCCCTCTCAGCTAATGGTAATGTGAGATTGAAGAAGCGATAGCGATGACCTTAAAGGTAAAACTTGTCTCTATATTACTAACATCACATTCTTTTCTTATCTTCTATGTGCGAATAACACGATCTCTCGAAAACTTAGGTAATTTTATATATCCTCATAACATAATTAATTTTCTACTAAGAAGAATTGACCTATCCTACTAAATGCGGAGCATCTTTTCTTACATCTGCAACCAGCGACGAGGTTAACAAAATATTATTGTGGGTCGAACATGCAAACAAGATAATCAATGACTATTTTGGAATAGTGACATCATTTGATGTTCTAATCTGCCGTGGCAGATGGGAGATGGAAGTGCAAGTCATATCTAGAAAAAGCCAATCAATGTTCTCAATGCTTAATGATACAAGATTTGTAGGTATCACCGACTATCGTCTCGGGGAAATTGTAATAAGATGCGACATCGCAAGATTTGGTCATTACTTACATGAATTAATACATGGAATAATAAGTAACAGCCATCCACATCAGCTTAGGGAAGGCTTTGCATGGTACTTTACGCTTAAACTTACAGAAGAATCCAGGTATGTAAGACCTTCCTACCCGCCTTGGGTGGATGTGCTCTATGTATATCCAGTAAACAAGCTCGCTGAAGTGGTGGGGAATGAATTTCTCAAAGATTTAACTTTAGGAAAAGCTTCTTTACAAGCTGAGCTGCTGCCTAGAGATGTTCAGGATCTTTTTTTGCCTGAAGAAGTCTTTTATGCAAAGAAAAGGTATCTTGAATGAAAAAGAAATGCTTGCATATACATATCTCAGGTTATGTCTATCAGCATTGCTAGTTGGTCATCTTAAATACATAAGAAGATAATATAGCATTACTTATTTCCCTCATCTAAGAGATACAGCAGAGCAGCATTTCACAGAAAGCTCATGGTGTATATCTTGCTTTCCCTCACACATGGAGAAAATAAAATGCAGTAAAGGTATAGAGTCTGACATTGCAGATTTACGATCATGCCTACCATAGCAGCCACCGGCCACCAGCACACCATAGTCTCATCGGAACCAGTTGAAAACGAGCATATACTAATACAGGCCTAGATTTGAACTGCCTCGAGGAGGCTATAGCAGTCTAAGACAAAGGTTATAAGAATAATCCCGTGTTATGAATCTCGTTCATTACAAGTCCCGGTTGGGGAAAATTTGTAGAAAATATATCATCATAACTTTTCGTAATTATGTCATATCGGCAAAGGATAAGTACTGCTGACAGAATGTAAACGCAATGGAATTTGTCGATTCAAGCATCGTTGAACAAATAGAGATGAAGATGATCCGTTCTTCTCAATTTTCTATACGTGACAAATTTCAGAAAAATGATTGTGATTTTGAAACCTTGGTTAATAGCATAAGAGAACATGGTTTATTGCAGCCTATTCTAATAAGGCCTCTTGAACATGGCTTTGAAATTGTTGCAGGTCACAGGAGATTTCAAGCTTGTCGGACCCTTAGATGGAGGTTTGTTACTGCAAAAATAAGAGAATTGTCAGACAAACAGACATATGAAATCCAGCTCACCGAGAATATTCAAAGAAAATCCATGGATCCCATAGAAGAGGCTGAGGCCTTTAGAAGATACGTGGTGGATTTTGGCTGGGGCGGAGTAAGCGAGCTTGCCAAAAAAATAGGCAAAAGTGAAGAATACGTATCGCATCATATGCAGCTGCTCAAGCTGCCAGATGAAATCAAGGATAGGATAATGAACAACTCGCTCAGAGTCAGCCAGGCTATAGAAATAGTGCAAGTCCCTCCTGATAGACAACAAAAGATTGCTAGCGAAATCATTAACAATAATTTAACTGTACGACAAATTCGCGAGTTAAAATTGGTATTGAAGGAAGAAGAAACCTTTAGCAAGAATATTGCCTCTACACGAGCTGAATCAAGATCTCATGTAATAGCAAAGAAATCATCTCTTACTCTTAGGATAACGCTAGCTAGACTTGACAACTTGATAAATGAAGTTCACACAACAATAGAGCCTGATCAAAGAGCAGAGATACTTAACTTGCTAATGGGGCTAAGACTTAGCATACACTCGCTCATAGACGAGAGTATACGTTTCAGGAACAAAAGACCTAACTAGCAGTTAGTGGGCCAGCCATATTCTACCTGGAAAGGAAAGGAAGAGTCCACTCGTCTAGGAATTTTTTATAATCTTTATTGGTATATGTAAGAGAGTGAAATGAAGGACCTTTGATAGGTCTAAAATCATATGCTTCATATGATTGTATGATATCTCCAAATAGGTTTCTATAAATGTCGCTTTCCTCGTCGGCGATTTCTTCTGATGGAAAGGCCTGTACAGATATCCAATCGTATCCACCTCTCGTGCGACCAGAAAAAAGGACGAAAGGCGCGTCAGCTAAATACTTCTTCAGACCCTCAACCCTTTTTGGAAGGTGTTGTGATGTTCTGAAAGTTACGAGAACTACTCTTACTACCCGACGTGTGATCTTTGTCGTGTTAACTGATATTGTATACCCTGTTATGACTCCCTCTTCTTCTAACCTAGCAATTCTTGATTCGACCTCATTCTCGCTGAGGTTATGACCATAACCTCGCAGAAAGTCGCAAATTTCTTTTACGTCTTGTTTTGAGTTCTTGCTCAACGTTGAAAGGATCAAATCGTCAGTGTCATCATAGAGCATTAGCTATGTCACTGCTAGATTTATGCCTTGTAAGTTATAGGTGTTTTAACACGAATTAGATATACTAATTTTTGTCAAAATTCCACATTCGCTCCAACTTTTCCATAGTAATTAATCTTTTGTATATGCAGCGCACTTTGTAGCTCGCTTGAATGATAATCCTCTCCCTACGGAGAGGATTTGTCATCGTCTTTGGGATATGCCTTGTAATGGCTCTTTTGTTGACTTGATCGTATGAACTGAAACCACGCGGCTTGGAACCAAAGAAAACATTTCAATGGTTCTCGACTGTGGAAGAACCCTTAAAGTAGGTCTCATTGCTTCATCTGCGTAGCAACTGTGAAGAAATCGGACATGTAATCAGAAGGATCCTAAAGATGACATCAATTCCAGTTATTTTTATGAAGTAAATATTTGCTCTATCCAGACTAGCTCGTATAGTAGACCTACGCCAATTGCTAGTGTTGTTATTGCAGCAACATATCTAAGAGTGGTACTAATCTTTGCTGAGTTGGAAAGCTTGACAAAAGGTATTCCCATAAGTGTGCTTATGCCAGCCATGCCTGCAATTGAACCTGCTCCAAAGATCGCAATGTATGCCAGGCCTAGAGGTATAGAATGGATAGTTGACAGCACTATTAGTAATAATGCTCCACTTCCTGCCATCCCATGTACCATACCAATGATGAGCGACTTGTGTCCATGCCTATGCTCAGTATCGTGAACGTGTCCATGGGAGTGGACAATATTTCCCTGATGGTGATGGATATGCTTATGTGGTAACTTTTGATTTCTCAGAGCTTTGAAGAACTTGCCTATGCTCCAGCCTGTGAGAGTGGTGATACCTAGGAATAGCAACATTATGGCTACTCCAAATTCCAGCTTGCTACTCATTGTTTCGCTAATATTAACTGCAAGTAATAGGACGGCGAGTCCTGCAATAAACAGCGATGTAGTATGACCAAGCCCCCATATTACACCGAGCATGGAAGCACGCTTGATATTTTTTTGGTTCGATGAAACAACTGAAAGCACCGCTGCAATATGATCTGCTTCGAGAGAATGACGCAATCCTGTTACAAATCCTAGGAGAAGGATACCTGTTGGAGCCGCTACATTGATGTTACTTTGCACAATATTAAAGAGTGGTTCAATTGTCGCATTAATCGAGTCAAATATCAACCGCTAGTGCCTTTACTGGGATCTTTACATTAATCTTTAGATGCATGTCTTCTTAATAAGAAAGATCCAGTCACGACAGAAGATCGAAGGCACTACTGCCGACGTCGGCTGAATTTTGAGCACCTGCTGTTAATAAATTGATGTATTCTACAAATGTTAAACTCTATAATCATAAATCCAACAACAGCAATGGCCGCAGCTGTCTTTTCCACTGGAGATCCAATTCTGGATTTCTTCTATACGCTCTTTAATGGTATCTCTGAGGTACCCCTGTTTAGTTCCCCGATAACAGGCATACTGATCCTAGCAGGGGTCTTCCTCGCATCAAGGAAGGCTGGCGCGATGATGGTACTTTCGGGCTTGATTGGTGCAGGGATTGCTATTCTGGCTGGAGCTCCTTTTGACTTGGTTACATTCGGTCTGTTTGGCTATAACTCAATACTTACTGGAATGGCATTTTGGTCAGGGCCGTTTGTCAAGGCAAACAAGGCTACTTTCTTTATCTCAATCTTTGGGGCCGCTATAACTGCGTTCACATGGATGGCATTTTCGCACCTCATGGGGGACATGTTTGCTCTAGGTGGACCGTCTGCAGGATGGGCCATCCCTGGGTTTACCTCTTCCTTTATCTTCACGACCTGGGCCTTGATGTTCGCCGCCAAGAGGTTTGGACACGACATATGGCCAGCACCTCCGGCGCCTGCTAAGGAGGAGCTAATATCTTCAAGTGGTAACCCCGTACTAGAAGGGTCATTCAAGTGGACAGCAAAGGAGTTCATGGTAGCGACACTAAAAGGTGTCTCACAGGTCACCTTTGTAGAAAACTGGAAGACTGGTGTATTCTGGGTAGTGGGACTCACACTTGCATTTCAAATTCCACCCGTGATAGCTGGAGTGCAGGAGGGAGTACCATGGTGGACAAATGCATATACAGCAGGATGGAACGAATATTCCCCGCTTTACTTTGCAGGCCTGATGGCCCTCTTGGGTTCCGGCATCGGAGTAGCAATGGCAATACTTAACAAATTGCCTACTGCGGAAATAAGGTTGGGACTGCACGGATTCAACCAAGTGCTGGTCATGATAGCGCTGACAAGTTTTGTACCGCTCACGCCTCAGTCATTTATGATGGCTGTCTTTGCCACAATCGGCTGTTCATTTCTGATGCCAGCTCTGCAGAGGTTCTTTGGGACGTGGGGACTCCCCGCTCTTACTGGTCCGTTCGTATTTACTGCTTGGGTGTTTATGCTGGCGGTGTCTGGCTTTCAGAATATACCTGCAGGAATTGGCTGGTCAAGACCAGGCTAAACCCCTCCATCCTTTTTATTATTATTATTGTTGTGCGAGAGTAGGGCGTGCGGATCCATGGATTCAGGACTTT
Source organism: Nitrososphaera sp. (assembly GCA_045809625.1). GTDB lineage: Archaea > Thermoproteota > Nitrososphaeria > Nitrososphaerales > Nitrososphaeraceae > Nitrososphaera. The sequence goes on from JBJMEA010000065.1 coordinate 14,023, forward strand.
TTGATAAATTTCTAAAAGAGTCAAAGATAGGATTGAATGGCAAGTCTGATTCAGAAAAGATCAGAGTATTTATCGACTGGTGCATAAAGAACAGCCACGAAGAGATAATACTTAGAATCAGTTCTGAAGAGAAGGGCGGATGGGCAAGAAATTACCTTTTGGACTTTACTACTAATAGGATCATAGTTACAAAAAAGAATTTTTTGAAAAAGTTTGCAGACCTAGGCTATGTTGCCGGCCTAGCACCCTACCCATATCTTGTCCTGCTAAAAGAGCCAAGAACCTCCAAAAGTTTACGCCCGCAGACAACTTCAAGCCCTGAAGAGTTAATGAAGAGTCAGGGCTTCTCTATATGGTACTCAGAAATCTCTGAATTTGTACTTAGAAAGGGCATAGAAACAACGGTTACAAATATGTTTGGCAGAGCCATAGTTTCAAACTTTTTGCATATCAAAACATCTACCGGGGATGAGTATAACTATACATTGCCCGTAAACAAGAATGGCACCTATGAGCAGATCCGGTTTTGGATAGGGGTAATCCTCCCGACTTTCTGCCCACCTTATTGATAGCGGGGTAAATGCAGCGATCTTAACAAACTTATCAGTGGGGGAAACCACATTCTGCCGACATCGGCAAATTTCTAGAATCCCAGCTAATCCGAGCAGACCAAATACTATTGAAATAGTTCATTTTCTAACTTTAAAATACCTCACTCAATCATGAATTAAAAGAGGTATCATGCGAAAATGATGCTAGCACCAAGAGAAATGGAAAAGATGTTGATCTGGACAGCAGCCCAGATCGCAGAATCTCGAAAAAATCGAGGTGTAAAATTAAACTACCCTGAATCTGTAGCATACATAGCAAATTATGTAGTAGAAGGAGCACGTGAAGGTAAAAGTGTTGCAGATCTAATGCAGTCAGCAAGGACAGTATTAAAAAAGGGTGATGTCATGGCTGGAGTCCCAGAGCTTATTCATACGGTTCAAGTAGAGGTCACATTTCCAGACGGAACTAAGCTGGTAACGGTGCATGATCCTGTTCAATAGGTGAACAAGTATATGGTGAAAAAGAAACAAGTTTTAAAAAAAAGAAACCAAAAACAACAACTAGCGGTAGAAGAACAAATACTCGGAAGGAGGTTGGAAGATCTTTGATTCCAGGCGAATATATCCTGTCATCAGATCCTGTGATTTGTAATGAAAATAGAAAAACTATCAAAATAAGCGTAAGCAATAGAGGAGACAGAGCATGCCAAATCGGATCACACACGCACTTTTTCGAAGTCAATCGGGCGATGGACTTTCCAAGGGAAGAGGCATATGGCTACAGACTGAATATTCCAGCTGGAACTTCAATTAGATTTGAGCCTGGAGATACCAAGGAGGTGGAGCTCTGTGAACTTGCAGGGAAGAGGATTTGTTACGGATTCAACGGTCTAACCATGGGCGGCCTTGATTCTACCATAATGAAAAGTGCTGCACTTGAAAGAGCCAAGACGCTTGGCTTTAGAGGGGCATAGGAGAGAGGGTGAGAAAAGAAGAATGGTTCTAAAGTTAACCCGTAAGCAATACACAGACCTGTTTGGTCCTACAACTGGCGATAAAGTAAGGCTCGGAGATACTGACTTACTTATTGAGATAGAGAAAGATCTGATAACTCCAGGTGACGAATGTGTGTTTGGCGGAGGTAAGACTCTAAGAGATGGTCTTGCACAGGCTTCTGGAGTCACCAACAAGGGTGGAGCACTGGACTATCTCATCACAAATGCGGTGATAATGGATCCTGTGTTAGGCATACTCAAAGCGGATATCGGTATCAAAGATGGCAAGATAGCTGGAATAGGCAAGGCAGGCAACCCTTTAATACAGGATAAGGTCAATCCGAAAATGGTTTTCTCTGCATGTACAGAAGCTACAGCTGGAGAACATACCATCTGTACTGCTGGACACTTTGACACACACATTCACATGATATCCCCTCAACAATACATAGACGGAATTAGCAACGGTATCTGCAATATGATTGGTGGTGGAACTGGGCCGGCAGATGGAACCAATGCAACTACATGCACACCGGGTGTATACAATATGAGCAGAATGCTCGAAGCAGTAGAAGATACTCCGATGAACTGGGGATTCTTAGGCAAAGGAAATGATTCACATCCTTCGCTTGCAACTCAGTTAGAACAAATCGATGCAGGAGCATGTGGTTTGAAAGATCATGAAGACTGGGGGACAACTGCAGCGGTGCTCGATGCTTCACTAAAGGCGGCCGATATGACCGATACTCAAGTTGCCATACACACTGACTCAATCAATGAATGTGCGTATGTTGAAGACACAATAAACGCTATAGATGGTAGGACAGTGCACACTTATCATACAGAGGGTGCAGGAGGAGGACATGCTCCTGATATCATGAAGATAGCTGGCGAAGATTTCGCACTTCCTTCTTCTACAAATCCCACTAGACCTTACACCAAGAATACCGTTGATGAGCACTTGGACATGCTCATGTTCTGTCACCACTTGAATCCTGCAGTTGCTGAAGACGTAGCATTTGCAGACTCAAGAATAAGAGCAGAAACCATTGCAGCAGAGGATGTGCTCCATGATGAAGGTGTACTGAGTATGTATTCCTCAGACAGCCAGGCTATGGGTAGAATTGGCGAGGTGGTCATAAGGGCATGGCAGACAGCAGACAAGATGAAGAAGATGAAGGGCAAGCTTCCGGATGAAACAGGCGACAACGACAACTTCAGAGCACGAAGATATATCGCCAAGACAACGATTAACCCTGCAATAACACATGGTGTTTCAGACTACCTGGGATCTCTCGAAGTTGGCAAGTATGCAGATATTGTCATGTATCCTACGGCATTCTTCCCTGCAAAGCCAAAGATGGTCTTGAAAGGAGGGTTTATAGCTTGGTCTATAATGGGAGACCCCAACGCATCTCTGCCAACTCCTGAACCTGTATTCTATAGACCAATGTTTGGAGCAATGGGTAAGGCAGTCCATAAGACTTCCTATACATTCATGTCCGGTCGTGGCATTGAGCTTGGAGTTCCACAGAAATTAGGCCTTGAGAAGGCTGTTCTTCAAGTAAAGAATTGCAGAAACATCAGCAAGAAGGAAATGATGTGGAATGATAAAACACCCAAGGTTGACATAGACCCAGAAACTTATGAGGTAAAACTGGACGGCAAGATAGCTACGGTAGACCCCGCAAATGAGCTAGCGCTAGCACAAAGATACTTTATGGCATAGCGATCAGACTCCAAACTCCTGCAGGCTTGTTTAGCCTGCATGAACACCTTATTTCTTCTCTATTTCTTTATTGAAATATCTATATCTTTATCTGCCTCTCTTCTGCTCCTCTATCCATGTCGACAAACCCTAATTTTGGAGTATGGCGGCCTATGGCAGAAAATGTTGAATTCAATGCGCTTGAGTCCAATTCTAATGCAGTAATGGCCGTTGCCGACACGGTCAGAACTACGCTTGGGCCGAAAGGACTTGACAAGTTGCTTATAGATCAGGCAATGAATCGGCATGTATCAAATGATGGTGTTACGATACTACTTTCACTTAAAGCGATTCACCCAGTTGCAAGAATGATCGTGGAAATAGCCGAGCGGCAAGAGCAGCTGGTCGGAGATGGAACAACTACCGCTGTGGTCATGTCTGCAGAGATGATAAAAGAGGGCAAACGCCTCATAAAGGAGCTGGGTGTTCACCCTACAAAAGTTGCAGAAGGCATTGAAAACGGAGTAGCCCTGGCCTGTCAACTGCTGGAGAAAGAAGCAAGGCGCATTTCAACTGATGATATTGAGCTTGAACAAGTCATTAGAACTTCTCTTGCATCCAAACTCGATGGCGAAAGACTCGCAAATCTAGTCATCTCAGCACTCAGAAAGATTGGAGCGAATGCAAAGTACAACGGCGAGTATGACTTTAACAAATCAATAATGGTAATACGAAAGACCAGTATTGAGGATCAAGTTGTCAATGGTGTAGTACTTGAAAGAAATAGGTTGGATCCTGAGCTTCCTTTGGAGGTAGAAAACGCTAGAGTCCTGATTGTAAAACTTAATCTCAAACCAGTCAAAGAGTCATGGATAAAGGAGAACAATAAATATCAGGAAATTCTCTTGATGGAAAATGACAGGATTGCAAAATCAAAAGAATTAGTAGATGCCATGCTGGGAACTGGCGCTAACACAATCCTGATTGCTTCTCCCGAAGTCGACCAAGCAGTAGAGGACATTTTGGTTGCGAAAAGAGTGTTTGCTGCAAGAATCTCGAATGAAGAGATTGAGCAATTGTCTCGCTATACCGGAGCTAAGCCTGTACGTGTCATTGAAGACCTCAAGAGACCGGATATACTCGGTACAGCCGAACTTATTCGGGAAGATGATGATAATGCCATAATTTATCTTGAGGGGGGAAGAGGAAAAAACATGGTTACTCTGATGATTTCTGGAACCACAAAGGAGACCTCACTTGAACGATGGAGAGCTGCAATCGATGGTGTTAACGCAGCAGAGGCAGCACTCAACAAAGGTGTCGTTCCCGGAGGAGGTGCTGCTGAATTACACATCATAGATAAAGTAAAGAGTCTTCGCCTAAAGGGCCTAGAGCAAGTGGGGTTGGAAGTAGTATCTTCTGCTCTTGAAAGTATAATGCGGCAAATACTAGCTAACGCTGGTTTTAATGGTCTTGAAAAAGTAATGGCAGCAAAGGCGTCACCTCCAGGATATGGCATAGATATCAATACAGGCGAGACTATAGACATGGAGAAGAGAGGTATCATAGATCCACTAATGGTCAAGACAATGGCTTTGCGAGCTTCGGGTGAAATTGCAAAATCTGTACTCAGGATTGATAGAAACCTTGCAGCAGAAGATCTCAGCCAGCAAGCCCTTTCAGAGACAAAAAGGTGAGTCTGTTCCTTGATCAGACACTGCGTAGAGGAATCTAATGTAGATGGAGATATGAATGTGATAGATCCAACTCAGATGAGGCATGTAACGATTGCTGCTGGCAAGATTGCGCTAATCTCTGGTTTAGTAGATCCCGCATCTCACCTAAACCTTGACTTTCCCGACCATAGAGCTACAGTCTGTATCATTGCAGAACGATTCGAAGCTGGGGCAAAAGTAAAGATGGATAATGATGGACTAGTCTTTGCTACTGTTTCGAGGTCTTTGTACGGACATTATGGGTACCTAGATTACACACGAAGGTTGGTAGATATGATAAAGGCAATTAAGACAAAAAATCAGGGGGCAAAGAAAGCAATTAAGGGGGAAAGGCAAAGTAGAAGAAGAAGAAGCAGCTCCAAAATCAAAAAAGAAGCATAGAGGGAGAAATGGAAGAGAAATGATCACAATTAATTCTATTAGTGGGAATATACATCATGACGAAAGTCTGAGGAAGCGCTATGAAGATATGTCGTCTCGATCCTTGTGTGAATCCATAAAGATAAACAGGATGGAAGCACAACGGGTCCGAATGCGAAAGAGATCAAGCAATGGCACAGATATTGCAATTACTTTAACACCAGGGTCAAAGCTGAGGCATGGAGATGTACTAATGATTGAATCCGACAGAATGGTGATCGTTGAGCTTGAGCCGGAGAACGTTGCAGTAATCCAGGTCAAGGACAATATTCATGAGCATGATGCTATCCAAATTCCCGCTGCTATCGGGCACGCAATTGGGAATCTACATAGACCAATCAAGCTTGATGGAAGGAAGATCTATTTTCCAATCCAAGCGGATTCTGAAATTGAGATGTTTAAAAAGATGTTTGGACGGCTATTAGACCATCTAGAGATAACACAAGCTAAAATGGTCTTTGAACCAGAAGAGGGGACTGATGTACATGAGCACTAAAGATGGCATCCTTGACATAAATACGGCAGATTTGAGCATGTTACAGCTATCTGATTCCTTTTTCCCTACTGGGATGTATTCTATGTCAAACGGACTTGAAGCAATTTTTTATGGTGGTAAGAAAATGAAAGCACAGGAACTACGAGAGTTCGTGGCAACCTTGCTTCAATTCCAGATAGGACCTGCAGACTGCAGAGCTCTTGGGAATGCATACGAAAATGCAGCAAAATCTAACGTTGATCGATTAGTTGAAGTCGATAGAACAGTATTCTCCATGAAGCTCGTGAAGGAGATCAGAGAGGCATCCACCAGATCTGGCACCCAGCTTGTGCGCTGTATTCGATCCTTTTCAGACGACAAAATCCTTTGCATGTATCAAGAGGCCATTAAAAGTGGTCAGGCTTCTGGACTCTATCCTGTGGCGCTGGCCGTTGCTGCCAATGCATTTTCAATTCCAAAGGAGAAGACGGCCCTTATTATGATGTATTCATTTTCTGTAAGCATAGTTGGTGCAGCCCTGAGGCTTGGAATGCTGCAACACTTCGATGGCCAGAAGGTAATCGATGACCTTAAACCTACAATCATGATGGTGATAAAGGAAAATATCAACAAGCCGCTTGAGAGCATTTGGCAATTTGCACCATCAATAGATATAATACAGATATCTCATGAGAGAATGAATTCTAAAATGTTTATTACATAATTCGAATGCACACACATATGATCATGACTATTGAAAAGCGAATTCCAAGACTTGGGATTGGGGGCCCTGTAGGCTCGGGCAAAACAATGCTGATTGAAAAAATTGTTCCACTTCTATCAGCCAAAGGCTACAAGGCGGGAATTATTTCAAATGATGTCGTTTCTAGAGAAGATGCCGACAGAATGCGCCGGAATTTGGCAACGCAGCAAGGTCTCATTTCAGAAGAGTTGGTGATAGGTCTTGCAACTGGCGGCTGTCCTCACACCGCGGTACGCGAAGACCCTTCGATGAATCTATCTGTAATTGAAGAAATGGAGTCAAAATACGGCTACCTGGACTTAATAATAATTGAAAGCGGTGGGGATAACATTACCACAACCTTTAGCCCAGCACTGGCAGACTACTTTATTTACATAATCGATGTCTCAGGAGGAGATAAGTATCCTCGAAAAAGAGGCTTAGGAATAGAGACATGTGATCTTTTGGTTATAAACAAGATTGACCTAGCGCCCCATGTTGGAGCCGACCTTGCGATCATGGAAAGAGATGCAAAAGAGGTCAGAGGAGATAAGCCCTACGTACTTGTAAACTCCATGACAGGACAAGGGATAGAACAGGTGACAGAACATATCATAAGGGATATATTGTTTGAGGCAGCGCCAAAAACTCTCGCTAAGACTTGAAAAAATATGGAAGAAGAAACTGCTGAGCTTGAGCACTATACCCCACATGCTGTTCCACCAGAGGTACTTGCATACGACTCTAAATTGGCTCAGCTGGGCGTGGGCAAGGCAGGTAAACTTGGAGCGCTTACTCTGAGACTGGAACAAGATCGGAATAATGGAAAGACCTCTGTAAAGGAGCAGTATTCTCGCGTGCCGCTTTATACTCAGCGCGCTCTTTACCTAGAAGAGGCATTGCCCAGCATGGCGTATATGTATATCATATCACCCTCGGGCGGAATATTGCAAGGCGACAGATACAGAATGGATATCACCCTTAGAAACCACGCATTCGCACATATCACAACGCAGGCGGCAACAAGGTTATACAGAATGGAAAGGAACTATGCGACACAGATAATTAACATAGATGTAGGCGAAGATTGCTATTTCGAGTTTATTCCAGATCAAGTGATCCCTTACAGAGACTCTAGGTTTTACCAAGAAGCCAACCTAAGCGTACATGATAATGCCACACTGCTCTATTCTGAAATCATAACACCTGGTAGAGTTGCAAGCGGGGAACATTTTGATTATGACATATGCTATATGAAAGCCGTAGCAAAGGACTCTGGCGGTGACCTAAAGTTCAGAGATGTGGCACTGCTTGAACCAAAAAAACGAGATATGACAGCCTTTGGAGTTATGTCGGGTCATGAAGTTATAGGAAATATGTATGTTATTACAAAGAATAAAGTGCAGGAGATTAACCTCCAAGTAAATGATACCCTCAAGGCCATACCAAAGGTATTCGCTGGAGCGACTATTCTGCCTGGGAATTCTGGTGTAGGAATAAGAATGCTTGGAAATACCGCAAGCGACCTGAGAGATGCAGTTTATGAAGCTGTAAGGGTTGTAAGAAGGATAATCTTAAATGCGCCTTTCAGTGGAATTAGAAAAGCGTAATAAAATTAGTTTTTTTGCTGTTAATTATCATTTCCTGCCTGTTATCCAGAACTCTGTAACTTTTACTCTATGGCTTTTTTCTTCTTGATGCGCGTTGGCATGCCATCTTGTATCAAAGACACTATCGCAATCTTCGCACCAAGCGGTAACACTTTTCCGATGTTTATCAAAAGCATTCATGTCAAGGACCCTGTTATCTTATAGACTAGAGACAATAAATATCATACAGCATCATAAATTGGCTAACCCTTGTTATGGTTCTGTTAGTTTTTCCGCTGTTCAAATCAGTTATTGTTTGAGCCACTGGTGTTTGGCTCTGTTGCGATTCTGTTGCTGTATTGGAGACAATTCGCCAATAAAATCCTAAAAGTATAGTAGCAGGACAGCATCTACTATTGGCGGTAAGGAGCTGTTGTCCTTTACTGTTGTAATTACATGTGTACTATGTGGGGAGAGAAGCCCTACATGGGATATACATGCTCTACTCTACTTCTCCTACTTCCCTTTAACCTTGGTCACCCAGCAGGTGATTGCTCTTTCTCTCTGGCTTTTTTCTATTCTGTTCTGTTGGTGGAAGATGCAACGTCCATGGGGGACGTTGCCACCACGTGTAAATTCACCGCTCCTAGAGGAGGTTGAGCGGCTTCTCTTGTTCTAGTCGTGGTGGAAAACTAACTAACGTAATGGCCACTATTCCAAACAATGCTAGCACGGCTACTATGAGAATTGTTACAATGCCACAGACTATAGTTACAGCATTAAGTAAATAAAATAAAAACGTCCACCAATGTAATCCCCGCAGAAGTAACAATGCCAACAACTAACCGACTAACAACAGAAGGAAATACCCGACAAAGACAACAGTATCAGTATTATTGTCACCTAACAACAATTATTGCATGGATGACTTTCTCATCAAAAGAAGATTGCTTTAAAAAGTCAACCAGTTTCATATAGCAATCAGGACCGTCAAACGTTTTGCTTACCACTACACCTTCAAACATCGAAGTATTTACTGTGATTGAATCCGCAGTCATCAGCAACTGAACTTTCTGCTCTACCATTGATGACTGCAATTTTAGCAACTAGAGCTTATATTATTATTATTACTTGAAAAATCCTTCGGTAAACTCTACACAAGGGACGAAGTATTATCAGGCGTCTTTCAAATCTTTGATATTATTTTCTGGTGTTTTGTCAGTGACCTTCTTGACATCTCTTTATTACCTTTACTCTCAAATAACGCTTTTTAAAATTGGTAGCGGCTGTATCAATTCTTTCCCATAACAATTGCCAAAATAACTCAGCCAAACTAGTTGTCCTATATTGTAAAAAATAGCGATATATGAGGGGCACGTGGCAACGCATAGTCGATATGATGGCAATTGTGGAATTTGTTATCTCAATTTTTTACCAATTTAGTAGCAGCGCATAACCTTCGGCGGTACCTTAAAAAAGGGCAAGGTACACCCACAGTTCCAATGTTGGAAGGCACCCGGCCATTATTCAGGGCTGGCTCAATCGAATTTCAGACTCGACACATATTGGTGATCGCTGTTCTGGCTCTAGCTTTTAGTTCTGCTCTAATTATGAGATTTTACCCGTTAAAGTATGGCTACTATCTGAATGAATTTGACCCGTATTTCGATTATCGAGCGACCAAGTATATTGTAGATAATGGCCTCGATGCCTACTGGCAGTGGCATGACACCATGTCATGGTACCCTGAAGGCAGAAATGTCCCTGGAACATCGCAGGCTGTCCTGCATATAACAGCGGCATATCTCTATCAAGCGTTTGGAAGAGGCATGTCACTCATGGACTTTACCATTGCATTTCCTGCAATCATGGGCGCACTCACAGTCGTGGCGGTATTTGCCTTGGTAAGGGTACTTGGAGGCACCTCTGCTGGGATGTTCTCTGCTCTGTTCATGGCATTTAGTCCTGCCATCATTCAGAGAGGTAATCTTGGGTGGTTCAAGTCAGAGCCATTAGGGCTCTTCTTTGGAATACTGGCCATGTACCTTTTCATATCTGCAATTAAGCACAAGGAGATCAAATACGCTATCGCAAAGGCAGTAGCTGGCGGATTGGTACTCGGTCTTGCCAATGGTGCTTGGGGAGGCATTCAATACTTTAGTATTCCAGTATCACTCTTCTTTATTGCAATTCCCTTCTTTAGAAGGGATTTAACTATACCCATGTATGTCGCAATTGCATTTACAGCACTGACTCTGATAACCGCAGCAGCATTTCCACGGCCCGGACCCTCATTTGTATTAGGTCTACCAGGCTTGGTCATGATTGGCGGCACTGCATTTTTGGTAGCTGCCTACTTCATTAAGAGGATGAGCAGACCTGGAGTCCAAATCAGAAATGTGGCTCTTCTGCTAGCCGGATTTCTTGTAGCAGGCATGGCATTCATAGCAGCTGGACCTTACATTTCACCTAGTTTCAGATATCTCAATGCCGTCAATCCATTCATAGGTTCCATAGATCCTCTAGTAGAGTCAGTCGCAGAGCATTTTACCCCTACGGTAGCTGACTACTTTACAGACTTTTCTGTTCTCTTGATGTTTGCGGGGCTTGGTGGATGGCTTGCATTCCGCCGCAGAAATGATACGGCAATATTTGCGCTCTTGATCGGCATTACCGGAGTCTATGTTAGTGCTACTTTTGCGAGGCTGCTCGTATTTGCATCAATTGGTATAATCGTCCTCGCAGGTCTGGGATTATATGAGGTGACTAGGAGCATTATGGCATATAGAGAAGCATCTCCGACAACCGCTGCAACGGCACAAAGACTAACTGCAGCAACAAGAGAACAAAGGAGAAAAATGGGACTTGCGAGCAGAGGACATACTACCTCGGGACAGATTGTAAAGATAAGCTATATTGTCGTTATGATAATGATGCTTACAATTCCAATGTTCTTTCCTTCTAACTCAAATTGGGTAAGTTCTGCAGACATACCAGCCGCAATTGCAAATGGCGGAACAGGATATAGGCTCCAAACCCAAGATTGGACAGATGCTATGAATTGGCTCTCAAAGAACACTGAGCCAAACGCAGTAGTTGCATCGTGGTGGGACTATGGTTATTGGATAACTACGCTTGGAAACAAGACTAGTTTGGCGGATAACGCAACGCTAAATCACACACGCATCCAATCAATAGCAAAGATGTTTATTTCTGATGAAAAAACTGGGATGAAGATAGCACAAGATCTGAAGGCTGATTACATTTTGGTATATGTGGTTGGCCAAGTACGGTTTTATGGCCAAATCAATGCTAGTGCAACAAATGGTACGTCAAGTGGAACCGAAAGGATTCCAGTCTACACATTAGGCCAAGGCGGAGACGAAAGCAAAAAGCAGTGGTTCATAAGGATTGGAGGGTTTGATGAGGCAAACTATATTGAGGAAGATAACTTTACCCCCAAACCTGAATTCTGGAATAACACGCTAATTGGGAAGATGTTGCCATTTGAGCCTCTATACTATGCTAGGTTTGGAGCGGAGGGACCTGCACAAGTACAGGACACATGGCAGCCTGGACTTGTGGGACTCTATGCACAAAATGTAAAATATCCCGCAAACGGTGGGAATGATCAGCCATTACATCTTGTCTACGCCTCTCCGAGTTTTAGAAACCAAGAAGGCGTCATGTTTGGAGTGTTAATTTACAAGGTCAACCATGACTATGTTCCAAGTCAGTAAAAGAAGGAGCGGAAGTAAGGGAACGTATTAGTCTCATTATGCAATACAACAAATAATAAGATATGAGCAAATATCCTTAGGATGTAAAATAATCTCACATGAATTAAGGAATCATGTTGAGAAGTTGTAAAGAGATAAGAAACCCTACAAGTCAGACAAGGCATTATATAGACCAGCACTCAATCCAGCTAATTCAGAAATTATACAGAATAGTGCTTTGGATATCATTCATTATTATCTTTGAACCAAGAATTATATGAGCACAATAATAAGGTCAATGAAAAGAAAATTAAGGGACGTTCTGAAAACTCTCGGAAAGAGAGTTTTCAGTGGATATGCTAATGCAGTTTCTAGTTTGTTTAAATCACATGTCCATACCGCCCATACCGCCCATACCGCCCATTCCAGCACCAGGTGGAGGACCGCTCTCTTTTGACTTTGACGCAGAGATCACATCGTCTATCCTCAGGATCATGGATGATGCTTCCGTAGCAGCGCTAATTACCTGCTCCTTTACTTTTAGTGGTTCATAGATGTCTTTTGCGGCCATGTCCGAAACTTTACCGTTTAGCACATCTACTCCATATTTGGGCTTGGCCACAGCAGCCTTAGCTCTAAGCTGTGCTTGAGTATCTAAAGGATCCATTCCAGCATTTTCTGCAAGAGCGATTGCAATTTCTTCTACACTATCTGCGAATCTTTCAACTGCAAGCTGAGACCTTCCCGAAAGAGAAGTCGACCATTCCCTGATCTTTTGCGATATGTAAACTTCTGGAGCTCCAGCACCTACAGTAATGTAAGGGTATTCTACCACGTCTTTGACTGCCATTATTGCATCATGGACTGACCTCTCAGCTTCGTCAACGACGCGCTGCGATCCGCCTCTTACTAGGATAGAAACAGCTTTGGGATTCTTGCATCCTTCAACAAAAACCCATTTATCAGTCTCTATTTTGCGCTCTTCTACCAGTTTGGCATAGCCTAAGTCAGAAGCAGAAAGTTCGTCTATATTGGATAACACTCTGCCTTCAGTTGCTTTTGCAAGATTGTTCATATCGCTCTCTTTCACTCGCCTTACACTCAGTATCCCCTCTTTTGCAAGGTAGTGCTGGGCCAAGTCATCAATTCCCTTCTGACATAAGAGGACGTTTGCACCTGAAGCGGTTATTTTGTCTGCCATGGATTTGAGCATGCGGTTCTCTTCTTCCAAGAACATTTGCATCTGTTGCGGGTCAGAAATTCGAATCTCTGCGCTCATTTCTGTCTTTTCAATTTCTAATGCAGCGTTGAGTAAAGCTATCTTTGCCTCCTCAATACGCTTGGGCATGGCACCATGCACAACTTCTTTATCAAGCACAATACCCTCGATCAGTTTAGTGTCCTCGACCGATCCTCCTGCTTTCTTTTCCACCTTTATGTTATCGGGGTCAACTCTGAGGTTGTTATTGTCAATAGCTTTTTCTGCTACAGCAATAACTGCATCTACTACTATCTTCGATAGAGGCTCTGAATTGACAGAGACAAGCTTTGAGGCCATGCTTGTACGCGCTATCTTGCCAAGTATTTGCCTGTCAGTGGGATCGACTTTTGTTGCGGCATTTCTCAGCATCTCAATAGCTTTTTCAGATGCCATCCTATAACCGTCCACTATCACAGTAGGATGGACGTCCTTTGCTATCAATTCTTCAGCCTTTGATAAGAGAGAACCAGCAAGAACAACCGTCGAGGTTGTGCCATCACCTACCTCATTATCTGTAGCCTTGCTAATCTCTACCATCATCTTGGCTGCTGGATGCTGAACATCCATCTCTTTGAGAATTGTAGCACCGTCATTTGTTATTGTCACATCTCCAATGTTGTTTACAAGCATTTTGTCCATTCCTCTTGGACCAAGGCTTGAGCGCACAATTTCCGCAATTGTCTTTGCTGCTGTTATGTTGTTTCTCTGTGCCTGATTGCCCTTTGTTTCAGTAGCGCCCTCTCTTAAAAGGACGATAGGCATAGGTTGTTGTTGTTGTATTGACATAGATCATATATCACCTTAGGTTATACTCAGAGATGATCTTTTAGGAGTAATTTAAGATATTCTACTGGCCCCTTCATATGAGGCACATGTTAGTTGCATGGCCATGACCTAAATTTCCTATAAAATCATCTTATGCTAATAGTGGGTAGTGTATGTACAACTTGTCTATATATATAGAATACATATGACGAAGATTATAAATACACGTACATTTTTCAGCGAATCTCTGCTATCGTCCTGACTAGATTATTAACGATTTCTTTAATTAGCCTCTCACCTTTTGAGGCGCTGGCCTTTGTTGGGTCTCCCCAAACACCATTGCCCGTGATCTTTGGAAAGGATCCAGGCGCGTTAGTGAGGCTACTATAAGCAGCCCTCGATTTAGAGAGACTTTTAGAATTTGGCATGGCACGCTTCATATGTACAAGTTCAGGCGCAATCGCCAAGACAAGTGATGTTTCAACCTCGCCTGCATGGTCAAACTCCGCAGCCATCATCTGCCAATAATGTAATGTATGTATACCAACGTGTGTAGTCGTGTTAGCAGGTACCATGTGCTCTATCTCCTGCGAAATATATTGGAGAGCACCTGTATTGCCATGATGGCCATTTAGGATTATTATTTGCCTCATACTGTTCTCTAAAAGTGAAGTACACACATCGCGCAAAACTAGGGATAATGTCGAATTGTGAAGCGAGATATTGAACATAGGTTTATGCTCAAATGACACGCCGTACGAGATTACAGGCAAAACTAACCCACCAATCTTTTCTGCTAGCACTCGCGCAATATATTCAGCTATGAGTGAATCAGTCGATACTGGCAAATGAGCGCCGTGCTGCTCCAGTGAACCGACTGGTATAATGGCTCGCTTAATCCTTTTGAGAACGATTCTAAAATCATAGTCGGTCATGCCGCCAAATACCGAGACTGACATTGTGAGATAAGCAGGTCTGTGCCCGTTAACTACTTTTTGCTTTCTTTCTTTAACTGATCATATATTTTTTTGCTATTGTTGTTATATTCTTTGATGTAAACTTTCCCCCAGTATACTTCAAGTTTGTTTTCCAGATAGAGCCTTAGACCCTCAAGGAGGGTAGCCGCTTCGAGCTCTTGGCCCTTTTTCTTGATTGTGTCAAGTGTATCCTTAACCGATACCTTGAATGATTCTTGGTGGATTATCGGACCTTGGTCAAGATCTTCTGTTACAAAGTGTGCCGTGCAGCCGATTATCTTGGCCCCCCGCTCATACGCCTGAACATAAGCATACGCTCCGGGAAATGCGGGTAGAAGAGACGGATGTACATTAATTATCCTGTTTGGGTAACGCCATACAAAGTTCGGGGTTAAAATACGCATATATCTTGCAAGGACTATTAGATCTATGTTGTGCTGCTCGATTCGTCGTAGGATTTTTTTTTCAGCTTCTGCCTGATCCCTATCGACTACTGCATAAAACGGTATTGAAAGATCATCTGCAATTGGCTTGAGGGTGCTATCACTTCCAATGATTACAGGGATGTTGCAACGTATTTGGCCTTTCTTCTTCGCTTGCAGCAACCCCGTAAGACATTGAGGCTCTTTACTTACCAAGATTGCAACATTTTGTAGTCGGGTATGCTCTTGGTAATGGACTTTTATTTCCATAGACAGCCTTTCGGCAAGCTGCTTTAGACCAATGTCAAGCTGCTGCTTCCTGACGATCTCTTCTGCAAATGACGCTTCAAGATGCATACCAAAAAACCCTCGGACCACGTTCTGATTTACTTTTTCTATGTTTCCTCCGCTTTTGAAGATAAAGTTAGTAATATCTGCAACTACTCCTTTACGATCTGGCCCTACCACTGTAACTTCAATGAGCGTTGAGCCTTTGGATATGGGCATTGAACTGCTAGCATTTCTGTAGCAGATAAATAAATATTCAGATGTACCGTCAATCTTAAATAATAGATTCGTTAATTGAAAATGTTGGGTTCCTGCGTTAGCAATGACGACAACCTATGAGGGCTATAGTGAATGTACTTCTATAATATTTACCTTGAACTTTGAGGCATATGATGTATGAAGGCGCAGCCAAAGCAACAAAAAACCTCTCAGACAAAGCAAAGAAAAAACTATGACTATAATAAGCCTATAGGGAAGTGCATTGTGTGTTATACCCTTTCCGATTGGCATTGCTATGACTGCGATAACGACTTTTGCCAGATGCATTTTCGAGACCATAAGGAGAGGAAACTATGCATTACACCTTGACCTAGGCTAAGTGCGTAAAAATTTGCAAGAGTACAAGATGTTTTCTAGGCGGAGTACAAAAGACATTTGGAAGTTTATTTTCCTTTTACCAATACCATCGAGTAAGAATTAAGTAGGAAAAGCTCTCGTGCTAAGCGGAGTGGATAAGTATAATCTTAAGCAAGAGCAGAGTGCTTGCAACCATCTGATTCAAGCCAATGAGAATGTTTTACAAAAGGCCGTAGCGTGCGAAGAATGCATCAAAGAAGGAACTACGTGGGTTGCTTTACGCATGTGCCTCCCTTGTGGCCATGTCGGTTGCTGTGATTCGTCACCAGGAAGACATGCGACGAGACATTATACTGATACAGAACATCCTGTAATGGTAGCCTTGCCCAATAAGGCGTGGAAATGGTGCTACGTTCATAAGGTGTATGGGTGAGGAAGCGATTTAAAAAAAATGACTCTCCAAAAAAATGGAGAGCTTGAAGAATTTGCGAATGATGTTGCTGCATGCCTATCAAGCAAAATCAAGTATCTTAGTCCGAAGTATTTCTATGACGAAGCAGGTTCACAACTGTTTGAACAGATCTGTGTCCAGCCGGAGTACTATATTACAAGAATAGAGGCCTCATTACTAAAGAATAATGCACCTATCGTTTCAAATTTGGTGGGAAGAAACATCAACATAATAGAGCTCGGAAGTGGGAGCAGCTCCAAAACGGCTATACTACTTAGCTATTTGTCATCACAAAAAAAGAGAATATGTTACTTTCCAATCGATATATCAAGTAAGATATTGATGGAGAGTGAATTGAAATTAAAATCACAATTTCCTGACGCGGTTATAAAAGGAATTAGATCAGACTATAATACTGGTATAGACATGGCAGCAGCTGAATGCATGGCTTCCGAGAAGACCCATCAGAAGAAGAGGAAGAACAAGAAGAACAACAGTGACGACGACCAGGAGCGCGATGAGGATCACAGGAGCAGCAATAACCTATATTCAAAGCTGATACTCTTTTTAGGCTCAAGCATCGGCAACTTTGAAGTAATGGAAGCAAAAACCTTTCTTCGATCAGTAAGACAAAAACTCAGTGCAAAGGATTTTCTGATAGTTGGCTTTGACTTGCAAAAGGATGAATCAACTTTAAACGCAGCCTATAATGACAAGGCAGGCATCACAGCCAAATTCAATTTGAATTTGCTCGCACGGATAAATAGGGAACTTGGTGGAAATTTTGATCTCGGAAAATTTGAACATTGTGCATTCTACAACCGTGATCAGCATAGAATTGAAATGCATCTTGTTTCAAAGATCGATCAGTCTGTGGATATAGGGGTTCTGGCCAAAACTTTTTGGCTCAGAAAAGCAGAGCGTATACATACAGAAAATTCATACAAGTACAGTCTGAGTCAAATAAGTGCCCTTGCTGAAGATTCAGGCTTTAAAATAGAAAAGAGCTTTACAGATAAAAAGAGGTTGTTCAATCTGGCTCTTCTTTCACCCTCTTAAATAACAATGTCTCTGGCGCACCGGAAACCTGCAAATAGTATTCTCTCATGTGGCTTGAAATAATTTCTATAGCTGCTACGTATCTGCCCCGTTGGTGTTGCAAAGCAACCCCCTCTCAGTACTTTTTGGTTTATTGTCCACTTGTCAGTGTACTCAGAAAATTTCGACTTAAAGCCAGGATACAGTACATATTCTGACGATGTCCATTCCCAAACATCTCCTACCATCTGATGACAGCCATAATAGCTCTTGCCCGCAGGATAAGCTCCAACCTTCGTTGGACCCCATAGATATGACTCAAAGAGATTGGCATGTTTAGGTGTTGGTGTCTGATCACCCCATGGATAAACTGTTTTTCTCTGCAACTCATCGTTCCAGCTTGCAGCCTTTTCCCATTCTGCTTCTGTCGGAAGTCTTTTACCAGCCCATCGAGCATATGCATCTGCTTCGTAATAGCTCACATTCAGTACAGGCTCTTCTGGGTCAATTTTGTTCAGGCCACGGAAGTCTTTCTTTTTCCAGACAAAACCATTGCTGCCGCTGCTATTTTCCTTCTCTTTTGTCCAGTATAGCGGTGCATTCAGTTGCTGCTCCTTTACCAGATCCCATCCATCAGCCAGCCAGTAACTGTAGTCTTCATATCCTCCGTCCTCTATGAATTTCATATACTTGCCGTTGGTCACAGGTGCAACATCTATCATGAACGGTTGAAGGTACACTTTATGCTCTGGAATCTCATTGTCGTAGCAAAAGGAGCTACCGATATATCCAAGCTCAAAGATACCAGCTGGGATATCTACCATATCTGAGGGAAATTTTGCCCTCGTCTCTTTTGCTTTTGGAGGCTCGTTAACAATTTGTGGTTGATAGTTGTCATAAGGATCCGGAAAACGCTCGAATAAGTGCTGAAAATCATATATCATTAGCTCTTGGTGCTGCATCTCATGTTGGATTCCAAGCTTAATGTCATAGTGGAGCTCAAGATTCATTGCATTTGCGTTTTCAGAAGATGAAGGTGACGTTGTTGCTGGAGAAGAGCGCCTCTTTTTCAAAAATTGTGTGACTTTTTTGTCTATGAACTCCCTGTAATCCAGACTCTGCTTCACCGTAGGTCGTGGAAACTTTCCTCTCTCTTGCTTGGGCAAAATTTTGCCAAACTGTTGGTAGTAAGAATTAAGATATTCGAGGTTGAAACTTCTTCTGCTGCTACTGGTGCTGTCCGCTCCTATAGCTACATCGTCATCACTGTGACTATGATTAATATGATTATTATTATCCGATTCAAGCTTTGCTCCATGCTTCTCCAAGACCTTTTGAAAGAACCATGTGACATGTGCGATATGCCAGTTAGCAGGGCTGCCAAAAGGGTCAGATTGTGTGACGGCATCTTCTACACTTAAGGGATTGAAAAGTTGCATTGTCTTTTTTCTGACATCTATAAATTCCGATAAGAGGAGATCGACAGATTCCTGATGTAGCAATTTTGACATACCTGAAAAAAGATTTTGGTCCTTATAAGCTGTCCCTTTTTGCATTTCCCTTTTCCGCTCAATCAAATAGATAGTGATGGTGGCGGTGTTGACAGCGGTCTTGTAGTGTCAGTATTGGTGCGGGGGGTGGGATTTGAACCCACGGACCCCTGAGGGACGGGATAACCCATTTATGAGATCTTAAGTCCCGCGTCTCCAATATTATTAGCCTATTTGGCCGGGCTCTACAACCCCCGCAGGCTGAGCTTGCATAATAATGGTCATGCATAATTAAATCTTGATCTTTAAATTTCTCTCCCAACAATTATTATATGGTACGTTGATTCGATTCTTGATTTAACTGCCTTGGTAGCTCAGCCTGGTAGAGCGTTACCTTGGTAAGGTGTCGGTCTTCCTCCGATATCCCTAACAGGTAGAGGTCCGGGGTCCAAATCCCCGCCAAGGCTTTCAATTTTAGTATTTTTACGTTCAATAAGCGGCGGTAACCCTCTACCAAGGTGAGCTACCAATGCCTTTGAGCTGTTGCGGAAATCTGCAATATTGCGAAATTCTGCAATATCCGAAAGATAGCCTTTTCCCAATAACAAGGGTAACTCTTGGTTAACAAATACCTTCATCTTCTTGTTTAATCTGGACTTTACGCAGACATAATCGTGACTGGTCTCGTCTTTATCTAGCAAATAGTCCCGTTCTGCTTTGCTTAGGAACAATTCATCCTTGAGAAAGGAAAATGGGGTTTTTATCCACTTTGTTGTAAATTAAATAAGAAGTGTTTAACGGTTCCATTTCAGAATAGATAAGACATCAATTACTTATAGCTTTATTCATAAGTGCTGGCAGTGCTGATACTCAATGTTGATTCCTGAGAGCCAACTGTTAGTTGCAGCACATACGGGCTGGTTTCTCTACTAAATGATTTTCTAAAGAATTTTACATAATAATCACGTTATAGCCTTATTTTCAATCAGAATTGTGAGTAGCATTCAGGATGTATTAAGTCCCTTTTAGTATCTAGCTTCGAAATAGCCTTATTTAGCAAATCATAATGCTTGTCCGTTATCATTCCTTTTGAATATACGGTCCCAATGCTAGTTCTTCAATTATCTAATGCTCCAATATCATTTTCCTCTAGTTTGCCATCATCCGCATATAGAGAAGCAATTTGTTTATAATAGTAGTTTAGTTTCTCTATATCTCTTTTTTTGATTTCGTCCATCGATATTTTACTACTTGTAATCTCTTTAGTCTGATGATTTTGGAGCTGACTTGCCCTTAGTCTTTTTGTAGTGGTCTATGAGCCTTCTAATGACGTCGTTGTAACTCTCTGATAGTTTTCCCATCTCTCCTAGCTCACGATGGACATCTTCGCTTAACTTTACATTCTTTGTCTTGTCCAGTCCAAATTTCACGTATTAGTCTTAGACGGAGTAAGTAATAAAGGTATACCTATTATCTCTTTTCAACTTGAGTATACTTTATATCTCTTGTATCCCTTGTAAGCATTATGAATCAAGAATATTATGACACACGTAGGGATTGCAGCGGTGCTTGACTACATTATGTTTTTGGAGATATTTTATCCTAAGGGCAAGAAGAAGATGAAGAGGAAGTAGAAAAATAGAAATGACAACAATAACTCAGCAGAACATAGGAACAAGCAGCAATAAGGACAACATCAAGAAGCTTTCAGAGCTAGAATACGACGCCAAGCTTGACCGACTCATGTACCTGACAGTTCACCTCGACAACATCTCGAGGATGATAGCAGTAACCAGGGGCGAGCTTTTGGTCCCAGGCATTCCATCGCACCACGAGATGCAGCTTGTAAAAGACCAGGTGCATGGAGAGATTCGCCAGATTCGGCAGACGATAAAAGAGGTTGCGTGTTAGAGAGAGACGGACATGGATAAGACATGTTTTGAATGTAAAGGATTGGGCTTGATAGCCGACCGATTCATTTTATCGATTTGGAAAAACCGGAATCTGACAGATGTACAAAAGACCGAGCAATCAAATCAATACTACAAGGACAACCACGAAGAGTCACAAGAATACACTTGTTATGTTTGCCAAGGTAGCGGGATAATCCCAGAAGACGACAACAAATGCTTGTGGCGAGCAATCTCGTCGCTTGCCGGAAGAATCAAGGTCCTAGAAGTGCAAAGTGACAATAATAATAATAGTAATAATAAGCAATGGAGCTCTTGAAGCAAAAAAGCGCCAAGCCCAATCACTCAAAGAAAAAGCAATGCTGTGGCATCTGCTAAATATAGCGTACTAGGAGAGCAGCAGGACCGCGCACCAACTGGAAGAATGCCCAGTCTATTACGCTGTTTAAGAAGAGCATTGGACATTCCGCGCTCTATGCAGCCCATGTTTACGGATTTTGCAGAAGCCTTAATCATATCATGTGTAATTATCTTGGATTTTTGGCTACTGATATCGATTCCAACTTCCTAAACTGCCTGAACCACAAGAGGTTGATTTCAGAAACAGGTCTAGTCCCAGCACTGATTGCCCGATAACTTTTTGGTGCATAATCCATGTTGAAGAACCCTTCAGCCATCTGACTCCTGCCAGCGTTCTCTAAACAAACAAGATTAGCTTTTCTTGTTGCTGTTGCTGCTCCTTGTTTTTCTGTTTACTGCTTGGAAAACTGAACTTCATTTCGCTATTAGTTTTTTATAGCCTTTATCACCATGCTGGTAATCTTTCTTCGCTTACCTTGCGTTTGATTACCTTCCTCGTTCATGTAAAGCTGCTCGTTTAGAACCTCTATATTTTGAAAACCTGCCTGTCTGGTACTGTCAATGTAATGTTCTTTTGTAAGGGCACCATCTATACAGCTGCTCCACATCTGAGCATCAGCCTCAGCTGGTGAAATCTCCGTATCTGTAACCAAGTCTGAAATGACCATCCTTCCGCCTCTTTGCTTAAGAATCCTGTAAATCTCTTTGAAGGCATTTACCTTGTTCATAGTCAAATTAATGACACCGTTACTGATTACGACATCCACCGAATTATCATCAACTGGAATTCTTTGTTCTATGTCTCCCTTTGTAAACTCAACATTGGTGAACCCATGCTCTTTTGCATTTTTTCTTGCTCGCTCAAGCATCTCATCGGTCATACTATTCCAATAACTCTTCCAGCTTCAGTTACCTTCCTTGCCGACAAAAATACATCACTGCCTGCCCCTGAACCAATGTCTACAACTGTCTCACCTTTCTGAAGATTAGCAAAATTGACTGCAGCTCCACAGGCCACTCCAAGAATTGATGCTTGTGGTATAGATTCAAGTTCATTTTTGTCATAGCCTATTACTGCAGCAACCTGTATTGGAGAATCTGTTCCCCCCTCCTCCTGAGCAGCATCCCGGAGCGCAACAGGAGGAGGAAGAGGAGGAACCAGATTCGCTGCTACTCTGTTGTAGCGCTATCTTGCCATACGTTTTGCGAATTGTTTTCTTGATATCTTGTTGTTGATTATGTTCGTTTTCCATTGCAATGCTTTGTATTGGTTTCCAACAATATTCATGGAAATATCCCTAACCATAGATTTGCGCCTATTATCATTGTTGCAATTATCAAGAATATAATAAAGTACTCCATTGGTCTCATTTGTTGCACCTGATGTCGTTCTCTACTACCTACCTCTATGGAATGTGCCATCCATTATCTATCCTCCACATGATTGTCATCGAGCTGGCATAGATGGTGACATAGTTAAAGATAGGTAGAACAGTGCCATCATTTAGAAATGTGATAGCACAGGAAAAACAAGAATGGAATCCATTTCGAGATGATGCTAAAAGAAAGAGAGTGGACCGTGTGAGAGTTGAACTGTTGTGTTATCTTTCCATGGCTGTTCCTTTAGATAAGTAATAAAGTGTATCTTAGAAAGAGCTGCTGAGGTCGTGCCTTCAAATCCGTATACCCTGTCCACTTTTATCAATCTGGTAAACTACCGTATCGAACCAAGCTTGTTTTTGGTTCCTCTTGGAGTGGTCTATTGCGTAGACTACTACGTAGAGGTAGCCAATTCAAAAAATTGGTTGATTCAAGTCAGTTAAGAGAAGAAACTGTGTATTTTCAAAATGAGTTACAAATAAGAGTCTGGACTTTCAAATAAGAAAAAACATAGGCAATAACACACTTAGCAGAATAAAGGAAAAAAGAAAATGTTAGGTAGTTATGAGTTCCTATTCCACTATTACTCTGCCTGTCATCCATGGATGGAATGCGCAGACATAATCATAGGTTCCTGCCTTTTCAAAAGTCATGCTGAATGAAGTGATTGGTGGTGCACCTGGCGGGATTGCACTTTCAGGAAATATTATACCTGAGTTGACATACAATTCATCTCCCGTCATGGTATAGTTTGCATTTAGCGGCAGGTATTCCACATTGTTTTGAGCATCTATAACTACTGGGCTTGCCTGCCTCTGGTTGGCTACAATGATAGTGTCGTCAGTAGTGCTCGTTTGACTGGGAATTATCAGGGGTTCAGTATTCTTCTCTTCAGGATTTGCTGGAGTTAGTTCTGCGCCATTGGCAATCAGATATGGAGATTCATAGTTGGCAAAGTAACTGGAGTCTTTCATAAAGCTCACGGTATGAGGCTCAGAGACTAGAGAGGGATTTACCCATGTAACTGTTTCACCTGCGCTTATGCTGATATTTTGTGGGACGAACCAAGTTACTACAGAGACAGGGCCTCCACCACCTGCCGCAACTGTTCTTGTATCATTTTGAGATGTAGCATTTCCTAGTAGGAGTTTTAGTTGGTCCTGTTGTTGTCCTAATCCTTGTCCTTGGGGCTGAGCGCTGCTAAGAAAGAATGTTCCTGCAGCTGAAAGCAGGAGGAGTCCAGCAATGGTCGTTCCTACCAACGCCAAGTAACTGTTGTTGATGTTACTTTTTTTTGATTTGTGCGTCATTTATTCTTCGATTTAACTTGAAGGGTTCAGAATTAATAAACTAAGTGGAACTAGCTTACATATTATCAATGTAGAAGAACGAACAAGCAATACTACTTGTTTAGGCTGCTAGCGGAACATTGTTTGGAACCCGCTTTGGTTATCTTAGAGCTGGCGAGCACTCCCTTAATAGTCTAGCCTATCATTAGAGTCAAATTGTCGCTAGTATTCTGCAATACTGGAGATGAGATAAAAGGAAGAAAGTTTGAGTGGGCTTATCTATTCAAATTTGTCCCGGATTCCCACGAACCTGCACTTTTACGTGATTCAACAGCCACCAACCTCTGCGCTTCTTCCTCCAATAACCACGCAGTCATCCACCGAGTCTCCTTCTCCGCCTCAGTCGTCGTCTGCTCGATCATCATCTCCGCCTCCATTGTCATTGTCATCCACACCTCCACCACCGCCTCCTGACGTCTCACAACCTACCCCATCATTATCTCTGCCAAAACCATGATGGTCTAAGCCCTCTCCCCTAAAGTGCTTGCTGATATAATTATCACTGAAGCAATGTGAGCTAAACTACCAGGGAAATAAAATGGGCGAACAGTTCCTTCCTTTAGAAATGTGTTAGCAGAGGAAAAACAAGAATGGAAACCCTTTAGAAATGCACTAGATAATTTTGAAAAGAAGGCATTTGATGAAATGTGGGACATTCCTAGGCTGTATCTTATGGCAGGGGCGGATAATTCACAAAGTGCTTGGAACAACTCCACTGTATTCCCGAAAGAGGCTGTTCGATGGTGTTCGTGAAAGGAAACGACTACAACAACAGCAGGAACAGCAGCAGTTGCAACCAGAGCAGCAGGTCCAACAGTTGTTGCAGCAACCAGACCAACAACAACTACGACAGCAACAGGAGCAAAGATTAAGGCTACTCGAGCAGGAAAACCGCCTATGGAAATTAAATCATAAAACAAAAACGACGGCATGACCAGCAGCAGTATGCGCGACTATTATAGTAGCAACAACAACAACAACAACAGCAGTAATCAAAGCGACCCGCAAACTGAGAGCGTTGCTGAAGAAGAGAATAAAAATAACAATAACAACAACC
>JBJMEA010000066.1:0-5256 GCA_045809625.1 Nitrososphaera sp.
AGATGGCATATTCTACAAGGACTATAGTAGTATCAATTGTTGCGGAGGACGAACTAATACAAGCTTTTTCGAGAATTGATTTCACATATGATCCACTTAAACTGTCGCTATTTCAATCAGCCAACAATGCATATGATCTAGGATTCTTAGCTAAGGGTAAGCCGCATCCAGATCTATCAGGAATATTTGACTTGACATTATTAGACCAAGTGTTGAAATCAAAGGCATTAACACCAATAGAAGGAGAACAACGATCTCCTCAAAGTTCTTCAGGAGGCAACCTTGGCGCAGCAGAGTAATTAGTCGTATGTATCCATTTTTTTCTTTTCTTTATCGTTCTGAGTTTCTTATGATAAAGAGTGATTTCATGTAGTGATGCATGATGCACTCATACGTCTTTGGCTATCAATAAAACAGGAGGCTATATATTAATTGCCATAAATAAGAGCACTTCTCCGCGTAAAAGCCTCCAATGTCACTAGCGCTTAAATACAAGAAGTTTAAAGAAGACTGGTCGAATTAATACAGAAGGAGGAGAACTAAAGCTTTCCTGTGAAGCTATAACTTAGTGACATTCAAAGACCTAAAGAAAAGAGTTAGTGTAGAAGCAACAACACAAGCAGTCCAGGTTAATAGAAATACTGTATAATAAACTCTTTTGGATATGGAATATAGAGCAGCATAGACTAGATGATATTAGAACTAAAGGAGAATGTTGCTTTAATCATATTATTGGTTTACAACAGAAAAACGGCGCTGACAAGCCTCTTTACGACTATGAGAAGATAATTTGTGATTCTTTGGTTACTCAAAATGGTAACACAAACTATAACAAGCATTTTTGGATAAAGAAAGCAACAGGACTTGGCATATCAGAATTTATGCTCAGGTTCATGGCCTGGCTTTGCTTGAAGGATAATACACTTTCAGGCTCGCAAATGTGTATTGTCACAGGGCCTAGAATTGACCTGGCTATTGCTCTTATAGACAGAATGAAGAAACTGTTTGCTGGTAAATATTCTGCTGCATTTGACACAAAAGAGACTGTGATTGAACTAAACAGTGTAAAGATAGAAGCATTTCCATCCCACCATCTTGATGCAATGAGAGGATTGCCTAATGTCTACTTCATACTGCTAGATGAAGCTGATTTCATTCCTCCAGGACAGCAGCAAGATGCTAGGGATGTATCTGAGAGGTATATTGCAAAATCAAATCCATATATTGTAATGGTATCAACACCAAATGCACCTGATGGTTTGTTTGAGAGAATAGAGAAAGAGGCTAAAGATACATGCTTATACAAACGCATATTCTTGGACTATACATATGGTCTTGGTAAAATATACTACCTAAGAAGGCCTTACAAAAATATTACTTAGACATTTGTTAACAATATGAAGAACAACAAGCTTGGAATGACACAAGATTCCAAAAAATAATTTATGTCTATTTTTTGTGTTTAGTAACGCACATGGAGACTCACCGGTTCATTGTTGTTATTGCAAAAAATATTACACGTTCTTTGGGTATAACCAACGTCGCAGCAATCTACTCAACAGAGGCATTGCGAAATATGTAAGACCTATGACCAGTATTATGGTCATAAGTATGTCAGTAAGCAATGGTCGCTGTCCTAAGTAAATACTAAGGATATAATGTGCTACCGAACTAATACTGTAAGCCGCAATAAATGAAACTATTGCCATTTTCCATTTCGGAGGTGCACTTATAGTTTTCAAATTTGGGAGATTAAACCATGTCTCCAAACCAGTAACTCTCTGGAGAGTAGAGTATTTGTTGATCTCATCTATTAATGAAAGCGCTACTTCTGAATTTTCCCATGTATCTAGAGAGGCCCGATCCGCGAAGCGATTGATAACATACCGCACAGAAGAGATATTGCCGCCAGGGGCAATTATCGTCGTTCCTAAATATCCAGGAAACTGTCTCTCCGATATCATAAAACGCTCCAACCAATCGTCGTAATCCTTTTCGTGACCGGCCGCTATGTTTCTGCAGATGACCTCAGTAACTTCCTTCGAGGAGTGCTTGCCATAGCCACTTTTCTGATCCATGAATTCCGTCCGAGCTCGGTTTTCTTAAATCGGTTATTGTGTCCCTCTGACAGGGGGAACTATTTTAGATGTCGTTATTGTGCTGTAGATATCTCTCATTGAAACAAAGTGGCTCTGACCTATTGCGGCATAGACTTGTGCCGCCAGCGGATCCGCGTTATTTTCCAACATCTCGACTACAATCGCATTGTAATCTGCTACGATCACTCCTGCCTGATTCATTCGGGTGATTGCAGTTTGTCGCTCTGTCTCATCAAAAGCGCCTGAGGCATCAATGGCCGCATACGCACTATAGCCAGCATTCCTGGCCGAAATTGCAGGGAAACAGGTGCAAACTGCGGTGTTCACACCCGCAATAATTACTTTGGATTTTCCTGTTTTCTTGATGGAGGAAGGGATTCGAGGTTCGTCGAAAGGGTTTACCTTCGTTCGATCAATTATTTCTTGATCCTTCAATAGATCGGCCAGCTCTGGAAAGAGGGGTCCGAACATCCCGTCTGACATAGTAGTGGTTACTACTATCGGCAAGCCAAGAATCTTGGAAGCGCGAGCGAGACCAACGACGTTCTTTCGGAGATCTTGTGGTTCTGGGTATCTGGAACCGGCAACCAGACCAACCTGATGGTCGACGAGTAGCAGTACCGCGTTAGTTCTAGTTAGCCGGTCATCATAGGTTGCATGTTTGAATTCGTCTTCTGGCATATTTTTCATTCATCAACATACACGACAAGCTGATATTTCATAACGATGTATTTTTTGTAATGAGACGTAACCGGTTGTATGTAGAATGTTGGCGGGAGCAGTCGAAAAAGTATGCGGCGTTGCAAGTTGCCCTTCTTATGGCAGTACCAGGTCTTCGGTTTCTTGGTCAATGAGCTTAGGATTTGAAAAAGTGGAACTCCTTTCCTACTCAGAATTTATGTTTGAATTTCGATAACCACAGCCTGGTCGGTGGTTGTTATCCTTGGCTCTACATTGATTTCCTCAAAGAGGGCCTTCACAAAACTGGACAGATAAATCGACCCATTTTGCCCCATAGGGTGCGTCAGGGTGATGACTCGCCTGTATTGGCTTGATTCCGTTTCGAGGAACTCCCCCCATCCGCCATATGTCATCATTAGGAAAAGGGCGTTGAGCAGACTCGTCAGATTCAGCTCGCCGTATTTTGCAATAATTGCAATTTTGCCCATCTCCTTCATGTGCTGCCTCGCGGCCTGGGCTACTCTATCCTCGGGCGATATCTCGAGTAATTTGCGAAAGGTACTCCTTGCCATTCTCATCATTCCAAATTTTTTCATAAACCTCTCATAGGAAGTATGCACCCCGATAATCTGATCGACCAGAGTGTTGACGCTCACATTAAGCAGTGCTGCTTCTTCTTCTAATATGTTGAAGGACTCCTCACTGATTCTAAAAGACCTGATAATAGTCTTCTTGCTCTTGGTCGGCATAGCTGAGGATGTCTAACTGTAAAGTCATACTAGCTATTTGAGCATTCTGAGTTCATACTCAAGCATGTAACTGAGATGTGGCTGATGTCCTACGGTTTTAGATTCCTACTAGGAATATTTCTAATAGGGAACTGCAGACTAATACTATTGTTCAAAGCCGGCGACGGCATGCCGGCAGGGCAAAATACAATCTAAAAATATTTACGTTGCAGCCAATGTTTCATGAATCGATTATCTGACGTCATGTTATGTTGTTCTGTTCAAGATATTAGCCATTCCTCCTAACATTTAACGTGTGTTGCCAGAGTTCTCCTTCATAATTTGTGACAGGGATTAAATGTATGTCTTCTAGTTATAGTAATCTCTATAGTGTGCAGCATACGTTTCAGATACATCCTTGTTTGTGACATCTATCAGAAATTGATTTCTTATCAATTTGCCATAGACAGATAGATCACGTGCAAGAATTTTTATTCTGTCTACTAGTGTAGAATTTACGATCTCTCTTTGAATCAAAGTCTTTTTCTCCGTTTATTGATATATTATAAGGCATGCTCCATCCATAACACTGACGAATGGCTGTTCGCATCTGGTCTGCAACTGTCAACCCTTTTTCATGTGATGCCACTATATATCCAAATGTCTTTCCAGCAAACTCTTCCCAAAAATAGTCAAGAAAGTTCTTTATGGCACCTGACATGGAACCATGGTAGTCAGGAGAAGATAATATGATGGAATCAGCCCATTTTAGAAGTTTACTGATTTTTTCTATATTGTTATTACTACTTTCATTCGGAGTTGAAGGATTATAGAGAGGAAGATTCACTTGTCGCAAGTCAAGTATTCGTATGTCTGTTTTGTATTTCTTTGCTTCCTCAAGAACCATTTTAAGTACCAGTGTACTATAGGAAGCTTGTCGCATACTTCCAGCTATTCCCAAAGTATGTAATTGGGTCAGTTGTTGTTTTTTACTATTCATAGTAACAGTATCATTATTATCCTTTAGTTGTTGTATTACTGGTTGAGTCACAGATATTTTTGGAACTGATATGCTACTTCCTTTCTTTTGAATTGTGAATCACACATAATTATAACATAGTAAATATATAAAACCGGTGGTATTTTCATACTTAGTCAGTCATTATGATCGTACTAACAAATTATAATCTAACTTGATAGGAATTAATTACTGCTACTGACTGCTGCATGCATATTCGTAATTCTTATTGAGCCAATTTTAAAGGCACTCTCCAGAATTTGATTTTATATTCATCTAATATGATAATTACTATGACTATGATGACATGACGATGGCATTATTATTGGAATTTAGTTTTTTGTAATTGTGGTGACTTCCAGCGGTTTGCCCATTTTTCCAAATTAGTCATGATGATTTCTAGATCCCTTGCTTGTGGCGTCATTCGATATTCTACTTTCGGAGGTATTTCAGCATAAATTTTTTTAGAGATAAGACCTTCGCGTTCGAGCTCTAATAGTCTATCTGATAAAACAGTACTACTTATTCCTGGCAGAGCCCTTTTTAATTCGTTGAAGCGAATGACATCTTTATTGCAAAGATTCTTTATAACTAATAATGACCATCGTCTTCCTAGAACTTCCCAAATATTGGCTATCTCATATTCCTGAGTCTGTACTCTGCTATGTTCATTCATAATACCTAGTCATATTTTCGTATTGCGTACTTAGTCATAAGGGTTTTAGCTACG
>JBJMEA010000067.1:0-38836 GCA_045809625.1 Nitrososphaera sp.
AGAAACATCACAAAAAGTAGCGCAAATGATGCAGACATACCTTGGAGAAGATCCTGACACACTTGATGCACTAGAGTTCCTGTGTTTGGCAGAAGGTGGAGAAGTAACGCACTATGAAGTTCTAGATGAACTAGCCAAGGATGTGAAAGATAAGAAGCTCGCATCTGAAGTTACATCCATTCCTGCAAAGGAAAGCAACATCTTCAGCTTTGCACACAGCTTGCGTGAGAAAATAGCAGTGGTTGGCCATACATTTCCGGCCTATTAGCACATGCTATATTTGACCTTATTCTTTATTCAATTCAGTAGTCTGTCTCTTGCCGATCTAACAAGTACAGGATGATTTTGATATTACTAATACATGCATTGAGGTAGCCACTTACTCAAATCCTAGGCATGTTGAGGTATTGAGTTTATACTCTACCATGTCGAAATTTTTATCATCTAATGAAATAGTGTATAAATTAAGCTTGTTTCTAAGAAAATACTGTTGGATAAACTCATCCGCAATGCCTCCTGTACATTGTTGAAAATGTTTTAGGATTCATTTGCTGTCCTCTCTTCATTTCCTCTGATTCCTAATCTAACGTTCGTTTTGTTTTGCTTATAATACTCAATATTTTATTAGTTAGGTCTTTAATGCCAATGGGCTTTTGAACAAATCCATCAACTTGAGTAGAAGGAAATACCTTCGAAAATTCATTATCTCTTATCTCAAAAGCAGTCATGAGAATAACCTTGACTGCAGGATTAACCTCTTTGATTTTTCTTGCTAGTTTTATTCCAGACAAAACAAGCATTCCAATGTCAGATAGCATCAAACAATAACCCTTTGTATTAGACTGGAAGCTTTGTAATGCCTCTTTGGACTTGTAAAGGCACTAACTAAAAGTCCATTTTTTGTAAGACCTAAATCGAGAACATGAGCTATATCGGGTCATCATCATCTACAACAAGCAGTTTAGCTAGAGATATGTTACTATCGAGATCTGAATCTTCTCCTGATCGGGTGTGATTACTACCATTTTCGTAATCTTTATCAGAGGTGTTATCCCTCGTTGACAAGATTAACGCCACAATCATAGTTCCTGGTATGAAGTGCAAAACCTCTGGATAGCATCATAAATAACAGAGCTTCATGAGAAGATAAGTTCTTCTCTTTGTTCCTGTCTTGCTAGCTTTAACCTTATGGGCATTGCATTATGTGACTATTCCCTGAGCCCTTTGAAGAATTAGAGATATTGATAGAAGAGGCAATGATAGAGCGACAAATTGCATCTGGAAACAAAAAGAATGATGAAGTGACCTTTGTAAGTGGTATTGCTGGAACGCTAGCTGCAAACCAGAAATTTGAGGAATCTGTCAATGCAGAAAAATGGTGGAAAAAGACTTATTCTGAATGGCTTCAAAAGGGGATAAAGGTGACCATGATATACTCGCATCCAAGTACAATATTTGATAAAAGTCAGCCTCCGTTCATACAGTATAGGCAAGCAATCACATCTGCTCACCAAATTGTATGCAACCTAATTGCCATAATCTGTCTTATTGTGAACAGTGGAGAATATACTGACTTTCGTTTCATTTATTTATTTAAGTTACACACAACTTTAAGCAGGTTCATTATTATACTTTCATATTTGTAATGTTTTATCTTTTGCAACCTAATAACACATAGTGTAGGGTTGTTATATCATTCTCTTTGTAGATTCTGTCTGCGTCCCGTCTGTATGCTCATTTCTGAGATGTTCGGCAACCTGTTCTGCTGTAGGAAAGGAATGATCGCATTTTGGACATGTGAAGCCAGTATCTGACATGTATATAATTGGACAGCATAAAATAAAAATATGTGTGACTTGTCCTAGCATTGCACAAGTGTCGGAACTGAGGCGATGGTTCTTTTTTCCTCTACTTAAGAAGTGGATGGTGTCATCATAGATTAAGCTTGCGGGTTCTTTTAATTCGAGATTTTATCTCGTAGTTCTTACCCTCATTTTTTGATCTGCCTATACTTTTTTCATGTCTCTATCAGTGGTAAAATTTTTTTATTGCGATTCTACATGATTCTTCCTACAATGCCTTGTTAGATCTTCCATCGCTTCAAATAAAGCTCCGCATTCTTTGCATGTGTAGTTGTAGCCTGCAGGACTCGTTGATTCAGCCATGTTATACGGTGTACAAACTCAATGATAATCCTTTCTAGGCAATATTTGGATTTAAAGAATTTACTTTCTAATCCTTCTCCTTTTGCATGCCTAGTGGTAAATTCTATGAGGATCTGTATTGGAGATGATTATCATTTCTTTTAGTCGTACCCTTCAATCTTTATGATGATAATTCTCCATCGCTTAGACAATCTGATCTTCATCATCTTCTATCACATTGATTGGAGGAAGAAAAGCTAATTGATAATTATGATGTGTGTCAAATTATAGGCAGTAAATATGTCAACCAAAGATATGAAAAGGAACCCTGAAACAAAGGCTGGGTCAGGCCCTGCAGAGAATGCATCATTTGATTCTGAACGAGGCTATGGCACCACTGAGCAGAAAGAAAGAATCAAAGAACAAGCAAGCAAATAATATATTTTTTAAAGCTATGCCCAGGTTTTTTAAATTAAAATTAATCGCTGCTGATACCAGATCATGATGGCCCTAAATTATTGGAAATGAACAGGACAATAAGCATCGGGTTGCACTTACTGCATTCGTATATTCCTTGCCATTTGAAAATGGATTGAACTTTTGAGATGGTGGACTTCACGGGAATAAGAGACATGCTCTGGGAAGATACCTTTATGGACTTCATAATAATTTGGTCATCTCATGATGATAACCTCACAAGAGTATTAGCTGGGCTTACTGGCATATTTCTAGTCTTTTAGACTTTGCTGATGGTGGTGGTAGTATTACTATAATATTATACCTCGATATTCCTTGCCAAGGCATTAACAAAAAACAGATGTGTTTGGTGCATTCATTTTTTATATCTTTGGTCGGACCGATCAGCGCCCAGATTAACTTCAGTCGCAACCTTTGCTAAACCAGAGAAATTTTTTCTTTTGTGTGGACGGTATGTGACCCGAATGTATTTGAAAGTCTAAAATAAAAGACAAGTTTTTAGAACTCAGTCAGAAATGAGCATGAAATCTTTATGTCCTGGAGCTTGTCAAATTTGAAGATATAAGAGAGTCTGAGATGAAATAGCTTCAGCGATATCCACTTACTTGACCCCTGCAGGACCTTTGCTTTCTCTGTGTTCTAACTTCATGTGTTCCTCCTTGTCTTGAACTGTTGTAAATGTGATTCCACACTCGTTGCATCTCAACTCATTGTTGCCGGCTGTCGAAGATGACATGAAACATTATGAAGTGGATTTTATAGAATAAGTGTGTTTTTATGAATTTCTCTCCATTATGGAATGATGCACAATATGTAAGAGATATTGTCTGGTGCTTCTAATGATAAAGTTTAGCATTCAAGCGTCCTATAGGGAGATCAATTCTGCTGACCTATTGAAGATGTTATCTTGATGGAGCGCTACGTATTGAGAAGTGCTGGCCCAGCGATCATTATATGCCAGAGTAGCATATTGGAGCGCTGGCCGAAACGGTACGGCCATGTTTCTTACATACCTTAGCTATTGTTCTCAATCTTTATCTTCTTTTGTATCAAGCAAATCATTTAGTCCCTTACGCTAACTGTGTGTTTATTTTTGATGGCTGTCGTCGAGTTGATAACATTACTGGTATAAACAATCCGACAGAATGTATGAATATTTATTTGAAGTAATGAATCTATTAAGTTATTGACAGAATGGGTAGTTATGGTACCTTTTACCAGTGATAACTACATATCCGGATTGGGGTGGCAGCAGCTGAGATAAGATAATTGGAATGGGAATTGCGATACTCTGGCAGACAGGATATGAGGACGAGACTCGAAGGATGCGTAACTATGATTATGTCTTCACCACCCTTAGGACATTAAAGATTCGAATCCAGCTCGTGCACTGATAATAGTAGCACCTTGCAGCAATAAATACTGCGCTGATGACGACGAACTTAGTAAGATGATTATAGTAAATTATCGCATGGATGGATCTGTATGTAGATCTCTTATTGTCTCGAGGGCAATGGTGGTGTTTTTTATCATACTATCCATCTGATTGTATGCAACAAGAAACCTAAGACCCTTTTCAGTAGTCTTGAATGTCTGAGTATCTTTATCATAGCAAAGCAAGTCCTTTTCAGTTAGAATCTCCACGTATTCTTTCATTTGGTCATAACTAAGAAGAGCCTTGTACATTATCTTTGTTTTTGTAATGTTGCCTCCATTTGCTGCATCAAGAATTTGGCTCATTATGTCAATCCTGTCTATATTTCCTATATCCCATTGTTTTCCCTATTAACCCCAAAAATGGGCAAAAGGGTATTAAATACCGTGAGAGTGGAATATGGTAAGAAATACTGATAAGTATTTCAAATAGTTATAAAAAGACGTTTGTCTTCTCATGGCATTATCTCTATTAGTGAGAGGAATGAGCAAAGAAGAAGCAAATTGTGTGCGTGCCATGACTTGCAATTACTCATTTGCCCACTGTTCACTGAAACAGTATCCTGCGTCCAGCGCCAAATAATATTATTCAAAACCTGGTGTCTTCATCTATCTCTTGCCTTTCTTCAGATACCAAACTGCAGCACCTATGGCCACTGCAATAATACCCCCGATCCCTGCAAGCATTGCTACTCCTGACGTGCTAGTGGGTTCAGCCGCTACGCCTGTAGCGGTGTCTGCAGAAGTAGTCCGGTTTTCCTGCTGAACATTAACGTCGCTTATAGGTGCTTGGGGTGTAGGATTAGCCTCTTGATTTGGTATTCCCTCTGTCTGCTTCTGTGCTTCATCAAAGCCGCTGTATTCTCCTCCCTGCTTTTCTTCTGTAGGCTTTTGCTCCTGACTATCGTTTACATTTTGTGCATAGGCTCCTGTAATGATAATAGGACTAGTTATTATCATAATAACAACTGTTATGATAACAACAATTTCCAGCAGTTGCAACATCTTGCCTCTTATTGCTCAACAAATAATTTATGTAGTCAACTACTTTCTCACACCTTTTATAATTGTTCTATAAAAGAGATCAGCAATGACTGGCAGCTCTAGGTAATCAACCAGTATTGCTACCCATGCAGCATAATATGGTATTTCTACTGCGCCTGACGATGTCCCAAAAAAGTTATCATAAACTACTTCATCAGTAATCCAGAATATGTGAAATACCTGAATGGCCAACATTGACAGCAAGAGTGCATTTTTTGTAGACCCCTTTTCGTGATTATATATAGAAAGAGCATAGTACGTGAGGCCTGCTACCAATCCTGGGATTTCAACATAATCTATGATTATGAAGAATATAAAAAGCGGGCTTCCTCGCTGCACAGCTAAGATACTATCGCCTGTTATCCTTTGTATGACAACGTCAGCTGTAAGCCAATATAGGTGAATCAACTGGAGTGAAATCAATACAAATGCAATCTTTAGATTCAGATTCTCGTATCTGTGCCAGAACCCTACCAGCTTTTGCACTGTGGAGGACATGAAAACTAGGTTTGCTAATAGATAATTAATAGGATTGTAAAAATGCTATTATCTTTGTTAGATATATGTGTGGGAATCCCCATCAGTATTATTCTTTTAAGCACTTGTGATTGCAGAGTAGATAAAATCGATAGAGGGAACATCATCCATTAAGCTACTTTGCCCTCTATCTTATGGGACACAGTTAAAGTAGGATAAGCCACTGCATTCTCGATTGTAAATCTAATGTCTATCAATTTTCAGCAGATTTCTTGACGATTTTCCCCTATTTTTATCTTCTATCTGAGTGGTTATAGATGCAGCTATAACTTTATCCTGAGTTATCCTTCTTACAATTGCTTTATTTGATTTCAAATTGTTTTTGTTGAAGGCCGCCGTTGAGATTTACTGTGAAAATTCATCTATAGCGAGAGTATCAAAGTCTATCCAGATGTTGATGCCAGTGAAAATAAATACCTGAAAATGAAGATGAGGCAGATATGTAAATCCTGTCATACCAACGCGTGCAATAACCTCCCCTCTCTTGATATATTGCCCAGTCCTTACGACTGCGCTTGCATGCGCAAGGTGGTCGTATCTAGAATATTCGCGATTGGGATGCTCTATGACTATAAAGTTGCTGTCATACCAATATTCTATGCTTGGCCCACCTTTATTTGAGTCATCTTTGACGAATGTAATAACGCCATCTGCTGCCGCAAGTACCGGTGTATTCTCTGCAACTATGAGATCAATTGCATTTCTTAATTTACCGACGTGCGCTGGAGAAGATGCTTTATCAATTCTCTGCAACTTATCCTTTGGGACAGGCAGCGAATAACTGTTGATAGTGCTCATGCGATTGCCTTTTCTGCGACTCTTAACTCCACGCTTACCTTATTATGTTTAATCGTCATCTTCGACCAGAAATTCCTGATATTTCTTAAGCAAGCAAGAAGCGAGTGCCGTATATCAACTCGGCTCTAGTAGTCCTGATGCCGTCATCTGGTGGTGTGTGTATATATATAATAATGACCCAATCATCACTACAGTTCTACTGTGACATTTTGCTGCCATGATATACAGACATCCATGCGGAGACAGTTCGGATGTTAGAATGTATATCGAAATTAATGTCTAATCTCTAGTATCTTTTATAGTTTATTGCTATAGAATTAGATTCACCGCAAATGTGCATAACCCGCTATATCCAAAGTTTGCCTTAATCAGCAATATGAGCGAAAACACAAATGATCAAGGTGAGATAGAGAAAACTGGTTCGCAGTGGGCAGAGGTAATCGGGCAGCTTGTTGATAGGATGACAGGCAAGGGTGCTTCTGTAACTTATGACTTCAAAGACTTTGAAATAGACGTTCCTAGAGCGCAGGGGCCTGGCGGAAAAGAATTGGGAGGTGCAAAGTGGAATATTAACGGCACGATTGCGATCACCTGGGAAGCCCATGAGGCTTCTGAGGGGCCACGCCAGAGAGCATCAGTATCCACTGTCACATAGAAGGATTGGTTATAGCTGCCATGCTGGGCAACAGCCACCTACATATTGACAAAAACGATCAGCTGAGCGACTGGATAAGCAAAGCCCTTAGGTCTGTAAAAAGAGGTACGCTTGAGATCAGCTTTGAAAATCAACCTGCAGTGAAAATAGCGATCAGCAATGACACGCTGGCAGTCGACCTGCTAGAGCCTACTATCTTTAGAATACCAGAAGATGAGACTGGATTGTTCGACAAACTAAAAACTGCATCAGAGTTTGCCCGCAAGCTATCAGACAATGGGGTAACGCTTTCATTTCTTAGAAAAGGCAGGGAGGCTGTGACGCTTGGCAAGGATGCCAGACCGACACTTTCAAAGATGATAACAAGAAGCGATGATATTCAGCTCAATAGCGCAAGAGAATATGCCAAATTAAAGGGTGACCTAAAAACTGACTAAGATTTCGTAGAGAAGAAAAATACCTTCTACGCTAGTACAAGCGCTCTGATTATATGGGTGGTAATGCCCAACTATCTATTGACTACTCCCAGCATTCCTTGCAAAGGAAAAATTTTTTGTGTGCTGGGTATATTTTCAGAATATCTCGGACAAGAAAGTTCTGAATAATTTACATCAAAGCAGCATATATGAAGCTTTGACCCTTCCTGGACATTCTGTAACAATATACTTCGTCATTTTGACCGTCTGAGGAATCTATAAGTGTAATAATGTTAACTTGCCAGAATAAGCAGAAAAAACTTGCTTGAAGAGCGATAAACCTTTTCAAAAAGTGAGATTATAGTCTTTACCCTTTGGAGTATTAGGTGAAACATCCTTGGAACTTGTGCCCGGGATTCTTTCCCCGCCACTGTATGGATCCTGTCTTTCACTTTCTCCCACTCTTTCACGGTTGGCTCTGTTAAGCCCGCTATCTTCATCATATGGTCTTTCGCTTTGAACTCTTTTTTACAAGACCTGCTGCGACTTCCACATTATAAGCGCTATCGTATTCTCTGTCCTCATCAAGGTTGTTTTCGATTGCTTCAACTACCTCGTTGATTCTATTCGCCATACTCGGCGATCTTGCGTTAAGATGGTTCCTTATTTCCCCTTTTTGTAGCCGGAAATTCAAGGCCTTCAAGCAAGTTTACCAGCCTGGGTTCCTTATTGCGATCCTATCTTCATTAGTTGGAGGCTTACTAGTAATATCCCCAAAGCGCTCGGCTTTGGAGTAGATGTCTGATTGTTCCACATTAGTATAATGGCGATCAGCTGTGAACATCCAGTTCACGCTCCCGTGTCAGGCCTTTTAGTGCTGCGCTCTCTCTGACTCGGCCCCTTTGTTCAGCTCTGTGTCCATTCAGTGTATGTCCTGCATGCTTTTTTCCTGCTCTTGCTCTTTGCTTTGCAACTTTTCTCTCCTTTTGATTGTGTTAGGAGGATTGCTCATTACTCTGGGCATATGCATAATCTATGATAATGCCTATAGAATAATTTTCAGATCGATTGCTGTTCTCTGTCAACGCTGCTCTGGTGCGCTAAAAACTACATCCTGTTGAGAATTGCGGGTCACATAAGCTTTGTATCGAGACTCTCCGCGCAGGTCTAAATTTTCTTTCAGATTCATTATTAGGCCACATAAAACATCAACAAGCATATCGCGATAAAAGTGCCCTCAACTGCATACTGCTTGGTTAATTTGCCATCGTTGTAAACACTTTAGCATAAAAAACCAACATCTTACATGAGTCATAAAAAAGATCGAACATCCAATAGATACCGAGCAAGCGGAGCAGCTAGTGCTAGATGAAACTCCCAAGCCCACTAGAAAAATGAGTAACCCTTCAATTCCTGTCTCTAACGACGCGGAGTCAAGTACCCAGGACAGGATAAAAGGAAGACGCCTGATAAAGTAGCATAGTGATTAATTATTTTACCACCATAACAGGGCAATTAGCATAAGTCACCACTCCCGATGCAACGCTGCCGAGTAGAAGTTTGGCCAATCCTGACCTGCGACGACCCTTTGTACCTGTTACTATGAGATCTACTCTATTTTTCTCAGAATATTCTACTATTGCAGGTACTATAGAAGTTGGGCTAGCAACCATTTCTACCTTGATTTTGACTCCTTGATCTGTAGCTTTTTTCTCAACCTCATCAAACCACTTGCGTGCTTCTTGCTTTGACTTGTCTAAAAGCTCATTTATTGCACTTGGTGTTACAAGACCGAATGCACCAGATGAATATGCATAGCCAAGCTGTGATACGACAACATATAGCGATATAAGTTGGCCATCATGCTTTTTTGCTATCTCTATGGCATAGTCGGCCGCTTTCATTGAAGACTCTGAACCATCAACACATACAAGTATCCTTGCAAAAGCCAACAGCTAAAGTTGTGCATCATTAAAGATATAAAGATTGAAAATCACAACCTTTTCAAAAGACCTAAAATACGTCCGAAATAGGGTTTGACTTTATTCCCAAGACTTAGCCTATTTCCGTTATAGTCTATATGCAGCAATAATTTTTGCGGTATGTGTAACAACAAATTTATCAACATCAAAGAATAGATAAGCTTACAATGGAAATTTTCTCCTCTCGTCTAATTCACCGAGTCATAATGTAAGCCGAGCTATCATTCTATGACACTTATTGAGAGAGATCTTTAATTGCATTACCTTGTAGCGGTATTCTATCTGGATCTATAATAATAGGAGCTTATTTGGCAATGCTGCAAACCCCGATCCAATAAATGTAACAATGGATTTGGTCAACGGATTTAGAGTAATGAGTGCAACCACACTCACCGTCTTCTGGAGTCTGCTTGGCACGATTTTTGGGTCGCTTTGAGACAAACTTGATCCTGAGAAGACTATGAGAATGACCATCCGTCAAAAATAGTAGATATATTAGATGTAGCATGGAGCATCAGATTGATGGGATTCATAGGCATATTCACTGTCATGGTAAAGGAAACACCTTGAAAGGAACTGATGAACCCCTGTCTCCGCAAGCAGTCGAATAAATAGCCCTATTTCTTGCTAGATGATGCTGTGGAGATTTTCTTTACGATAACAAACTTTACACTTGCTGCGATAATGGCAAGCATATTTGGTGTTTGGGCATATTTCCTTGCATACATGACTAAATCATTCCAGCAATCTCCAATGCTTGAATCATTTGATCGGACAAGCGTAACACGCCTCCCCTGCGTAAGCGTTATTCTACCTGCACGAAACGAGGCGCGCTATATTGGACGCTGCCTTGACAGCCTACTTGGGCAAGATTACCCAAACTTTGAAATAATCGCGATCAACGATTCGTCCACCGACAGGACCCAAGAAATAATGAAAGCTTATGCAGCGAATGATCCCCGAGTCATTCACATCAATGCATCACCTAAACCAGACGGGTGGACTGGTAAGAATTGGGCATGTTATCAAGGTTATCTGCATGCTAAGGGTGAACTCTTGTTGTTCACAGACGCTGACAGTAAACACTTGCCTTCAGCAATGTCTCTTGCAGTTGGACATATTGTATCTCAGAACCTTGAAGCACTGACCGCAGTGCCTCGGCTTATATGCAATGATTTCTGGACAAAGATGACCTTGCCCGTTCTTGCAACATTTTTACATACGCGCTTTTCTCCAATCCGTGTAAATGATCCGAAAACAAAGACTGGCTATTTTTTCGGGAGCTTTTTCATAATCACAAGGTGTACTTATGAGGCTGTAGGCACTCATGAGGGCGTAAAAGAGGAATTGGTCGAAGATGGAGCGCTTGGTGGCAAGGTAAAGGCCAGCAAATTTAGGATGAAAATGGTCAGGGGCGAATCTCAGATAGATGCAATATGGGCGCGTGATCTTACGACGCTTTGGCAAGGTCTGCGCCGCCTCATGATACCACTCTATTATCAGGACAAAGCGGATGCATATATGATGGTCATAGCGGTATTTTTTATCCTGTTTGCACCTTTTGCATCTTTGTTATATGTTCCATTAGCCATTTTTGCTGGAAACCCTTCGTTTCAATTGTTGTATGGGCTGCAAATTTCTGCAATTGCATTGATGATGGTAACTATTGCAGTGCAGTGTCGACTCGCTATATTCGAGAATCCTATATATGCATTTGCTGCACCCTTGAGCGGTGCTGT
The DNA here is from genome assembly GCA_045809625.1 of Nitrososphaera sp. Taxonomy (GTDB): domain Archaea; phylum Thermoproteota; class Nitrososphaeria; order Nitrososphaerales; family Nitrososphaeraceae; genus Nitrososphaera. The sequence continues at coordinate 11,227 of JBJMEA010000067.1, forward strand.
CATTTCCTTCGGCTTTATATCGGCAATTGTCGACGCAAAGAAGAAGGGCGCAGTCAGCTGGAGAGGTAGAAAGTATACTATAAACAGAAACCAAAATCCTCTAGTCTAAAAAATTAATGTATAATAAATTTATAAAAATAGGTGGAATGCTCGCTTGGAACGGCTGTTCCACCATACACCTAATCTATTAAATTATCTAAGAATAGGGAAATGATGTATGAACGCAAAAACAATAGAGGAAAACTTCAGATAATGGGTGATGTACTAACGCTTGCCACCTCTGGAATAAAAAAGACCCATATAATGTACAGAGCCAACCTCAGCTATGAACAGGTACACCTATATCTTGGAGAGCTAATCGGAAAGAGGCTGATAGGACAGGATGTGTCAGCTGATGGAGTAGTATATAGAACCACCACCAAGGGAAGAGAATTTCTATTATATTACACTCGCTTGGTGGAATTCTTAGAAGAAGGATCTGAAGTTGAGTTAAGTGCACCATACGTCAGCAGACAGCAGCAGGTATCATAACAGGTGCACATGCCTCAATTTTTCAATTGGGCAAAGGATTATTAGAATAGCTGTAACAGATTTTTCTCAATATTGATCAAGGCTATTCTAGCCGTGTCAATTGTTGTGGCTGCTTTTGTGACATTGTTTATTTACTTTCAGCCAACCGATCTGAACGACTATTTAGGTATTCACATACCATTTGTAGGAGATCTTTTGCGAACAACTACAGATGGAAGAAGGGGCCTTAGTGATGATGCATTTAGGGTAGGTCAAGTAGGCACTGTCAAAGCTTCTGATACCGACCTGACTCTTCCAGATCTTTTTCAGAAGGTAGAAAAGTCGGTCGTTCAAATAACTGATAGTAAAGAAGCAGATGTCTTTGAATCCCGCCTCGGATCAGGTTTTGTCTATGATGACAACGGTCACATTATTACAAATCACCACGTCGTCAACGGCGGCAACAACAGGCTAGATGTTACATTCCCTGATGGCAGTGTATATAGTGCTTCATTGATAGGTTCTGACCCTGCTGCAGATATTGCAGTCCTTTACGTTGAAGAGGTCCCAAAGGAAAAACTTGTCTCATTATCGCTTGCAGACTCATCTAAGGTGAGAGTAGGTGAGCGTGTAGCTGCAATCGGCAATCCTTTTGGTCTTTCTGGCTCCCTGAGCACTGGCATCGTTAGCGGAGTGGGGAGACAGATTCCTGCACAAGAAGAGGAAGGGTTTACGATACCTGGTATCATCCAGACTGATGCCCCAATTAACCCCGGCAACTCCGGTGGGCCATTGCTCAATATGAATGGCGAGGTAATAGGTATGAACTCTGCCATCTATTCGACTACTGGGCAGTTTGCTGGTGTAGGCTTTGCTATTCCCTCAAATACAATCGCTCAGGTTGTCCCATCACTTATTACCCAAGGTTCATACCAACATCCTTGGCTTGGAGTCGCAGGCAGGGATATGACACCTGACATAGCTGATCGTCTCGGTATTGATGAGCCCCGCGGTTTTTTGGTTATGGATGTGGTGGCCGGAAGTCCTGCTGAAAAGGCAGGAATTCAGAGAGGTGACGAAGATGCAGTCATTGATGGCACACCTACCAAGCTTGGAGGCGATGTGATAATCGCAATCGACAATAATACTGTGAGGAAGATAGATGACATCTTGGCCTATATAGAAATGGAAAAGTCGGCAGGTGATGATCTAAAACTGACGATCCTGCGTGACGGACAGACGATTGAAATTACGGCAGCTCTATCTGCCAGACCTAGCCAGCAAGAATTTCCTTAGCTGTAATATTGTTGTTTTATTATCTAATGAGAGCGGGCACATTACACACGCTGAGGGCCGTAATTGCAAATTTGAGCTGGCTGCACCAGGTATAATTTTTTCCTTTTAAACTCTCTCTTTAGGGAGATTGCAAAGAGACATTTCCGCCACCGGTAGTTTCTCCAACTTCAGATTGTATCGATCCTTATCTGTACTAGACAACCCACTACAAGCCTGATCGAAATTGATGAAGTAAAAACCCTTTTTTTCTTTAGGCCCTAATTATTTCATTATTTCCTCCTCTGCAGTAGCTGCTGATTACCTTCCCTCGCTCTTTGATTAAGCGAGCAGAATAACACAGAGCGTAGTAATATAATACTACTACTAACCAGCAGTGTCTTGACATGAATTATTTATTAGTGATGTACACTTTCCCTTACTACTGCACTTGCTCATAAATCATACTCTTGCAGAGATGCTTCACTATGCATTGGAGTCGAGAGTGACTAAAAGTGAAGCATGCCAATTAATGGCAGAATGTCCCACCGATATGCTACTGGCAGCCGCAGGCAGAATAAGGGATATGACTAGACCAAGCATAATCACGTATTCCCGAAAAGTGTTCATTAACCTTGTAAATCTCTGCCGCGATACATGTACTTATTGCACATACAAAAAAGAACACGGCGACCCAATGTTTTCGATGATGAACCCTCGTCAGGTTCTTGAGATAGCAGAAGCTGGCAAAAGGTTTAGCTGCACGGAAGCATTGTTTGTAACTGGTGAGCGACCGGAGCAAAAATACGAGCAGGCAAGAACTTGGCTTCGTTCTCTTGGGTATTCATCAACTGTTGAATACATCTCTCACATAAGTGAGCTTGTTCTTGAGAAGACGGGATTGCTTCCACACACAAATGCTGGCAGTCTAACCAAAAAGGAAATGTCGATGCTGCAAGATACTAACATAAGCCTTGGACTAATGCTTGAAAGCTCAAGCAAACGATTGACGGAAAAGGGTATGCCACATGAAAATGCGCCAAGCAAGAACCCGAAGGTAAGGATAAAGACCCTTGAGAGTGCTGGTGAGCTCCGGATTCCTACCACGACTGGTCTGCTGATAGGGATAGGTGAAACACAGGATGAGCTTATTGATTCACTGGTTGTGATAAAGCAACTACACGAAAAGTATGGCCACATACAGGAGGTTATAATGCAGAACTTTGCGCCCAAGCCTGAGACTGGTATGGCAAAGTTTCCAGCAGCATCGCCTGATTACTTTCTTCGATCAGTTGCTATGGCTAGGATCCTAATGCCCGACATGAATATCCAAGTACCGCCAAACCTCAGTCCTAACGTATTTAGTCACTATATAACTGCTGGTATAAATGACTGGGGCGGCATATCGCCAGTTACAATTGATCATGTTAACCCTGAGTTTCCTTGGCCCTCTCTTGAGTCGGTAAGAAAGGTAACTGAGAGCACAGGGCGCAGACTCAGAGCTCGTCTCCCAATCTATCCTGAGTTCCTCAAAGGTGGATTTATTACATCGAAGCGGCTGCAAAAGTATACAAGCTTGATTGTTGACAGCTCGGGATTGGTAAAGGAGGATTATCATATAAATGATTGATTCACTACTTAGAAATGCCGACCCTGTAGTGGCGTCAGCTCTTGACCAGGCACTAAGCGGTAAGGATATATCAGTAGGTGAGGCCGTAAAACTCTTTGATTCTAATGGCATTGAATTGAACCTTTTAGTAATGGTGGCAGATGAACTCCGCAGGAGGACCTTAGGTGATTACACAACATATGTGGTCAACAGGAATATCAACTTTACAAACGTCTGCATCAAGCAATGCGGATTTTGTGCTTTTAGTCGAGACTTTCGCGAAGATGAAGGATACTTTCTTCCTACCGAGGAGATTGTAAAAAGGGCACAAGAAGCAGCAAGCCTTGGTGCAACGGAGGTGTGCATACAGGCCGGCTTGCCACCCAAGATGGATGGGCATTTGTACATTGATATTTGCAAGGCAATTAAGAAAGAATTGCCAGATATACACATCCACGCGTTTTCGCCTGAGGAAGTGCTATATGGCGCAATAAGATCCGAGATGCCAGTAGCAGAATATCTCAAAATGCTAAAAGATGCTGGTGTGGGAAGCTTACCGGGCACTGCAGCCGAGATTCTTGATCAGGGTCTAAGAGATATAATCTCACCCAGCAGAATTTCTGTGAAAGATTGGATTGCAGTCATCAAGCAAGCTCACGCTCTTGGAATACCTACTACCTCAACTATAATGTACGGCCACATTGAATCATCACTTCACAAGGCAGAGCACCTTAATCTTTTGCGCGATCTCCAAAAGGAGACCCATGGATTTACAGAATTTGTGCCCCTCAGTTTTGTGCACTCTGAAGCTCCAATGTACAACCGCAACACCGTTCCTAGAGTCCGACCTGGAGCAGATGGCAACGAGGTCATCAAGATGCATGCTGTGGCAAGGATAATGCTGAACAATTATATCCCAAACATACAAGTGTCGTGGGTTAAGGAGGGGGCCAGAATGTCACAGCTGTTGCTTGCAGCTGGTGTAAATGACTTTGGTGGCACTCTGATTAACGAGAGTATATCCACAGCTGCAGGCGCCAACCATGGCCAGCTTATGAGGCCTAAAGAGATTCGGCAGCTGATAAGATCGGCAGGAAGAATTCCAGTAGAGCGTTCTACGACTTATCGGACACTGAGGGTGTTTGTTGACGAAAATGAGCATGAGGGCTCATCGCTTGATAGTATCGACAGTTCGCAGTTTGGATCGTATCACCAGTTGATTAAGCTAGACAAATTCAGATATAAGGATGATAAAAGCAAAAGGAGAAATTGATGTCTTGAGAATTCTGTATTGCACAGCTCGCTTTTTGATGTATACATGTACGGTATGATCCCCTCTAACAATAGTGCAATAGGCCCTTTGTAAAGATGGAATCTTGTTACTATTTCATTAGTATCGACTAACCGACGATATCTTGGAAATCTCTATTAATGAATCTATACTATATACCTATCTGATCTGCCAATGTAGCGAATATGATGACAGAAGAGCATCCATCGAATTGTCATAGGACTGGACGGGAGCTGCACCCGTAAATTGGACACCTGAAAATACGAACAATCCTGCCAGTAGCACTGTAAGCGCTATAACTGAAACCATCATACCTCTGTATCTGATGGCAGAATAGGAGTACCTTATCATTAAGAATGATGCAGCAATCGTAGCCACACTTGCTATTGATGCAATGACACCAGCATTTAGAAAGAATGCCTGCCAGTCTGTAAGCAGACCTGCTGCTGCAAATGCAATGGCTATTAGCACTACTCCTATGAATACATAGTGACGCATCCCTAAATTGCGTGGTCGCCTGATGGCTCCCTCTGATGTGCTAGAATCTTGGGGCTGTATCTGCTCTTCTACTCTCTTCAGTGGAATAACGTCGAGATATTTTGGATCGAATTGACGCAAAAGCTGCAGACCTTCCTCGGTAATCATATAGTATTTCGCGTCCTTGGTGACGTAGTTGCCCATACGCTCAAGATGGTAGTAGATAGAGCCAGTAGAAAGGCCCGTAGAAACCTTGATGTCTGAAAAGCCAGCTACACCATTTTTATCTGCTATGGCCTTGAGAATTTTTATTCTTGTCCTTCTTGCACGTAGCTGGGTCTCTCCTGTCAACAACTGTTGATGACCTATGAAATCGTTTATCAATTTCGACATCCTGCCATAGAAGATAATGATAGAATATTGCTCTCCGTCAATTGTTAAATCCAATTATTGTACAGATAGATCGCTGTTTGTTAATTCATTATGGCTGGCTAACCTTATGCTTAATTATGCTGCCGCAAGTCATTCCAATATATGCTCAAGGGCTAAAGGTAGAATGGGCAGCAGAGGAACAGACAGGAGGATCAGATACAGTTGCCTTTACGTTAGTTGACGGTGTCGATGATCTATCTAAATTGTTTATGCACAGAGGTTTAAGCGAAGATGCAATCTATCATAGAAGTAGCTACCAAGTCCCACTTAACAATACCCGTGACATCGATACAATAGAAGGGCAGGTTCCGAAGGAGAACCGTTTTGTTAAATGGGCAGACCCAAAAGAAAATGCCGCAACTACATTCATTCCTGAAGGCTGGGTCGCAGATCTCCAGATAATCCGGCCATACAAGTCTATGACTGGCTTTGTATTCTTTGCAAGAGGAGATGAGAATACACTTGTGTATGTCTTTCAACCTTTCATGCCTTTGTACATTCTCCCGAGTACATCGCTTTGCGAAACCGAAAATATTTGCTTCAGCTCCGTAATATCCGCAGATAAGGTCCGAGAAATGTCCCTTGGGAATGCCCCAATATCTGTTTCTAGCTTTAAAACTCCAGAGCAGTATTTCACCAGCGAAGTCTTGCCAATGTTGACAAGAAATCTGAATGGATATACTATCGATTCATCAGAGTCAGTTTATGCGTCAGCATATGGAAGCAACAATTCCTCTGGCTTGGTGCCAGCCTATGACATAGATTACAATTTTAATGTCGAAAATAAGAAAATTTCTGGAAAGGCGATAGTTTTTACGCGTAATTACACTACTGACAGCTCCGGCGACACCGGCATTTGGAATGGGTTTATCGTTGGAGTGGAGTCTGTTGAAAATAATTTTGACAAAACATTCCAGCAGGCGGCAGTAACTTTGCTGAATTTGCAGTTTGAAGACGGGTGGCTCAACAACGAAAGGAATGTACTACTGAAAAATGCAAATACAAGCCATGCGCTTGGCATAATTCCAAAATTGATGGCAAACAGTACACTAAATGACTTTTACTTTATTGTCCCTACAGCGGCTGATCAGCTGGTAAAGTCCCATAACAACACAATGATAGCAGACTACCTTGATAAGATTAGCGGCAAGGCGTTACATCTCCCTCTATTTCCTGAGACGCAGTATTGGTACCTAAATAATGGTGATCAGCTTGTCGGCCTAGATTTTAAAAGGGAGAAGATGATGTTGAATGCCAGCTCACTTGAGCCTCTATTCTAGCAAGACTTATACAGATATCTTTATCCTATCCATAGCACGATGTCCATAGAGTGGGGTCGTAGCGAAGCCAGGCATCGCAACGGGCTCCAGATCTAATAAGAGGGCTAAATTATTCGGAGAAAAGAAGAAGAGACCCGTGGGTCAAGGGTTCAATTGATTGTGGCAGTAGCCACGTCAGGGCAGATCCCTTCGGCCCCACTAACTTAACTCACCCCAGTACCTCTTCTGACTGGATTGATTTTTTTGATAGATTGGAACATATGGTCTGAATTATTATTTTTACTCTGTCTTTCGAATAGAGGGTATCTGCTTCTGGTTTATTTTTATTAAGTTTTCCAAACCATTGGGTGATTGCTTTATTGGTGCGGTTCAAGGTCCAAGCTGAATTAACTGAACAAATGGTAAAAGAAAACAAGCTTTTTCGTCTCCGTGGGCCTCTAGTTCTCTACTACTATAATTGACATCGTCATTTGGAAACGCAACTTTATCACTATCAGCTTATATTGTATTTCATTATCATAGTTATAGAACTTTTGTCCAACTTGGGACGACTCATCTTTGCAAATGTCTCTTTTCAAGACAAAATCTACTGTAAAAAAACTCTTGTTACTGTAGATCTCTCGCAGAACCTTTCAGAAGCGAATGTCTTTATTTCTTTAGATATTTAAGAGCTTTTTCTTGTGTCAACAACCTTGCTTGTGAAGCCGGTCGAGGGTCGTCTCAGTATAGCTGCTTATGTTTGTTGTTTCCTTCCTCTAACAATTTTCGGAGTAGGTGAGCGCTTTTCTTGGAAATGTAGATTGAGACTGACGCTATTTACACATGTCTTCCACCAACAAAAAACGTGCCAATTCAGCTAGCTGTGCAAGATTCTTGTTGCTCTCTATGAATATCGTGTTTCAATCATTTACTTAAATGTAATAAACTACAACCTTTTGTATGTTCATGTGAGAAAAACTTATCAGCCAACCTACCAAAATATTTTCGAAATACCACCGAAGTCTCATGCTAGCCATAAATAACTCATTTTTGGATGGTAGTTATATAGAGAGGAATAAGATTTTTGGCAAAATTCTTATCTGTCAATAGATAGGCACTATGAGCTGTGAGCCAAGCCCGAAAAAGAATTTCCGCCGAAACACAAGCCTTTGGAGTTTCAAAAAGGGAGTCCCATGATTCTTCCAAGTTTTACAGTCGTAAACTTTACACACAGAGCACAACAAATAATGGACAAAGTAATGGTGATCGTAAATACAAAGAGAATAGTATTGAGCCTCAAAACTTAAACAAACTATTTTGTAAGAGCAGCGAAAAGATGGATGAGCTACCTGAAAACAGTGTTCATCTTATGGTTACCTCTCCACCATACAATGTTGGCAAAGATTACGATCAGGATTTGAGCATAAAAGAATATCGAAATATGTTGAAGCAAGTCTTCAAAGAGACATTCCGTATCCTTGTTTATGGCGGAAGAGCATGCATCAATATTGCAAATTTGGGAAGAAAACCCTACATACCATTACATAGCTACATAATTGAAGATATGTATGAGCTAGGCTTTCTTATGCGCGGTGAGATAATTTGGAATAAGGCTGCAAGCTCTGGGATTTCAACTGCTTGGGGAAGTTGGCAATCTGCATCTAATCCGACTTTAAGAGATGTCCATGAATATGTGATAATATTCTCTAAAGGAACTTTTTCTCGCAGCTCTCATAACAAAGAAAATACTATAACAAAGGAAGAATTTCTTACATTTACAAAGAGCATGTGGGATTTTCCTGCCGAGTCTGCAACTCGCACCGGTCATCCAGCTCCTTTTCCAACTGAGCTTCCATATCGTTGCATACAGCTTTATACATTCAGAGGCGATGTTGTACTCGATCCTTTTTGCGGGATAGGTTCCACATGTATTGCTGCTCTAAAAAGTGGAAGGCGATTTGTAGGGTATGATGTAAGCAAGGAATATCTTGAAATGGCAAACAGAAGAATTAATAACTTGCTACTATATTAGGCATGTCTCAATTCTTGGTTATTGTATAGCATCTTTTGTATATCTTATGATCAGCAATACTCAAACAATTTAAGACAACACTGCTAACCTTCTAGTAGATCTTTGCGAAATAGCACAACAGAAAGGTAGAAAAGAGCCTTCATTTGAATTAAGAAGAGTATAAATGCCAATCACAGATGCCGCAAAGAAACAGATTGCACAGCAGCGCAGGTTGTTCTTTAAGATTTGCTTTAAGTGCGGAGCCAAGAATCCTATCTCGACTACAAGGTGCAGGAAGTGCCATGGCAGCCAAATGAGACTAAAGAACAGGACGTTGGGAGCTAAAAAGTAGTTAAATCCTTAATATCCTTCCGGCGATCCTATGACAATTATGAATTGCACTATTTTGTAGATATAGACTAAACAACAAGTGTGTATCGCTTCTCTCAAAAATTATTTGAGAAGAACCAATTATTATCTATAGGATGTATTTGTAGCTACACGAATGGTAGTTACTGCTGATCGAAAATATACACTTCTGCACTGTTCAAAATACTTTTTGGTGATCTCGATTTGCTCTCTCTGCATGTGTTATCTGTAGAGGCGATATGAACAGTTCTCTGTAGATCAAAGTGGATGGGGAGAGATTTGAACTCTCGACCACCTGTGTGTGAGACAGGTATCCTAACCAGACTAGACCACCCATCCACCTTTTTGTGGTCTTGGCATGACGATAATTAATACTATGTCCCTTCATTGAAACCTTCAATGTATGCCTTTTGTGTAAGCGTTAGAGAGTCGATCTCGATGTTCATTGATTGCAACTTGGCAAGTGCAATATCCTGATCTTGACTCCTGTCAATATTGTATACTAACGGCTTCATGGTATCACCCTGTTGTGCAAGTTTGATCACTGAAAGGAACTGGTTGGCAAAGCTCATATCCATGACCTCTGAAGGGTGGCCTTCAGCTGCAGCCAAGTTCACCAGGCGACCCTCTCCAAGCAGGTAAATCCTACTGCCATTATTGAGGACATATTGCATTATATTTTCATTGATCTTATTCTGGCGCGCTGTATGTTTTTCAATTGCTGGTATAGAAATTTCTACGTTAAAATGTCCTGCATTTGCCAAGATTGCACCATCTTTCATCTTGGCTATGTCGTTGCCAGTAATGACATCCTTGCAACCTGTAGTTGTAATAAAAATATCTCCCAATTCAGCTGCATTTTCCATCTTCGCTACAGAGTAGCCATCCATCTTTGCCTTGAGGGCAGCTATTGGGTCTACTTCAGTAACAATGACATTAGCACCAAGACCTGCTGCACGCCTGGAAATACCTTTGCCCACATGGCCGTAGCCCGCAACAACTACGTTCTTTCCGGCAATCAGAACGTTTGTTGCGCGTATTATACCATCCAAGGCCGACTGTCCCGTGCCATAAATGTTATCAAAGTCATGTTTTGTCTCAGCGTCATTTACTGCAATAATTGGATACATCAGCTTGCCCGCCTTTTGCATGGCACGCAACCTGATGACTCCTGTTGTTGTTTCCTCAGTACCTCCTCTTATTGAGTCAAAATTTTTCTTGTGCATCTCAACTGTCAGGTCTGCGCCGTCATCAATAGTGACGTGTGGTTGCATCATCATGGCAGAATGGATATCGTCATAATATTCCTGCTGTGTAACACCTCTACTTGCAAATATTGAAATACTCTCGTCCTGGGCTAGAGAGGCTGCAACATCATCCTGTGTGCTCAACGGATTACAGCCACACCACGACAGTTCTGCACCAGCAGCCTTGAGGGTTCTAACAAGGACTCCTGTTTCCTTTGTAACATGGAGACAGCCAGCAACCCTTACTCCTTCGAGAGGCTTGGTTTTTTCGTATTTCTGGCGTAGCGCAACAAGTACAGGCATATGGGCTTCTGCCCAGTCGATTCGGTTCTTGCCTTCTTGGGCAAGTGCGGGGTCTTTTATACGAAATTTCATTCAATTTTGACAATATTTATGCCATATATTAGTTCTACAGCAATAGTCCTCTTGAATGCATGATCCCAACTACCTGATCGTCGGAAACGGGGCCAAACTCTTCATAAAACTGTCCGACTGATCCAAAATCCTGTGGTATGAGCAATACTATGACAGAATCGGACTCCTGTTCTAGCATCTCTACAGATTGAGCGGGCGCAACTGGAACGGCGACGGTAAGGGTTAATGGGCGATGTTTTCTTGCCCACTTAGCAGACGCAATTACTGTAGCACCTGTAGCAATGCCATCATCAACTATGATGATATTTCTGCCTGTTATCTTATAACTGAGACCTTGCTTTCTGTAAGCTGTAGATCTGCGCCTGATCTCTGCGGCCTGGCGTAATCTTTCGTTTTCGATATAGTTCTCCGGTATTCGCAGCGCATTGACTATGTATGTATTAACGTAAGAAGTTCCATCTTCCATTACTGCCCCAATTGCAAGCTCCTCATTTTTCGGTGCCCCAAGCTTTCTTGGTATCACAATGTCAAAGTCTGTGCCAAGTTTCTTAGCTACAATATCTCCTAGAATAACGCCTCCGCGCGGAATGCCTAGTACCATCTCGGGGGTCGGTCCACTCTTCCTCAGTCTTTCTGCAAGGAGATTGCCTGCATCAACCCTATCGCGGAATTTCATAATATGGTTAATCCTCTTGGAGTTTTAAGTCTTGGTTGTTAAAGGGTTTACAATAGCAAGAACTGGCCAGCACATTTTTAGCATGATCTAACTCTGAAAAATACCCTTTAAAGTCACTGCCCTGTCATATCTATATATATTTATTTGAAAATAATGAAAACAAAAAATGAATTTCAGTCTATTTTTTTCCTCAAGACTTAACTCCATACAATTAAGCCTGCATAGAAGGTTAGGGATAACTAAATAAAACCACTGTAAGAAAACTGTCACAATTATTATTATTACCAAAGCTATAATAGGCGAACTATCAAACCTTAATTCCTTATACTTTTTGTTTCACGTACTGAATAATACATAACTTCTTCATCAGTGTCATAAAAAATTATGTCTCGAGAAAACTATAATTCAGACGCTGATTATCGCTCAGGAGTGTGCGCAAGCTACAGATTGCTGTAATTGGGTACAATAAGGACAGATGTACTGATATCGCAAGCAAGATGGCCTACGAAGTAGGCAAGGAAATTGCATGTGCTGGAGCAGTGCTGGTATGCGGAGGCCTTGGTGGCGTAATGGAATCTGCGTGCAAGGGAGCAAAAGAATACGGCGGCACCACTGTCGGGATAATACCCCAGGAGGAGTTCTTGTATGCAAATGCATATTGCGACATTGTGGTATGTACTGGCATAGGCTACGCAAGAGATTTTGTGGTTGCATCTTCGGCAGATGGGATAATCGCAGTTGGTGGTGGTGTAGGAACGCTCATCGAGCTAAGTGTAGGTTATATGACCAAGAAGACAATGGTAGCAATAGCGGGAAGCGGAGGCGTAGCAGATATTTATGGTGGTAAGTTTTTGGATGAGCGCAACAGAGTCTCAATAACTGTTGCAAAAAATGCAAAGACTGCAGTAGAAATGATTCTCGCTACCACTGTGAAAGCACGGTGATATATGCCCAAAACTGGTGTTTGGCGAAAGGTAAAAGCTTATTATATTAGATAGTTTCCCCAGAAATATAAAGTAATATATTGCTTAGACGTTTAGAGTATAAAGCTTCAGTTACCAATATTTCGTGCGTCATGTGCCCAAATATCTCTATGATTCTTGTTACTATTAATCCTATGAACTGCTATTATTATCTTGTTGATAATTAACCAAGTATGAATCAGGTTCATAGAATGACCCATATTTCTCAGCCAAGTCTTGCAGAGTGCGAACTATATTTTTCAACCCAAATTCTTGTACTGTGATAAAAAGCTCCTTTTTCAACCCCATTCCGAGTTTAAGTGCCTTTTCCAAATCTTCCTTGCTGCACACATTGTTGGAAATAAGCCACGCTGCATTGTTAGCAGCAACTCCGATCAGCGCAATGGGATTATATTTCTCAGCTTCTTGCTCTGTCAGGTTTATGCGCTCGTATTTGTCACCTTTATATTCAAAAAATCCCTTGCCCGATTTTTGGCCTAGATTCTTTTCGTCAAACATCTGCTCTATCTTGGGATGAGGACGGATGACCTTCTTGTCTCTAGAATGCATCTCCGCAGTTGCTTTGTATATCACATCAAGACCAGTGTAGTCAGCAAGTTCAAATATCCCCATTGGAAATGATAACTTGAATTTGACCGCAGAATCAATAGTAGTCATTGAAACGTTGTCTCTTTCTTGGCAGTATACAGCTTCATGAACAAGAGGTATAAAGACGCGATTGACAATAAAGCCGGCAACATCTTTTTTGCATAGCACTGGCTGCTTCCCAACCTTTTGCACAAGGCTCGTCGCCATGTCAATCATGCCTTGGTTAGTTTTGTCACCCGGTATCACTTCAACTAAGGGCATCAGCTGTGGCGGATTGAAAAAGTGAAGACCAATAAAGCGATCTGGTCTGCTTGTAAGTGCAGCCATTTCTGTAATTGGAAGAGTGCTTGTATTTGAAGCATAAAGCGTCCTCTCCTCTGCAAAATTATCAACTTCCGCATATACCTTCCTTTTCATGTTCATCTCTTCTGGGACTGCTTCTATGAGCAAATCTGCACCTTTGAGAGCTTGCTCTAGGTCAACTACTGGAGTGATTCTTGCAAAGATCTTGTCCGCTTCTGTCTGGGAAATTTTCTGTTTTTCAACTAGCTTGTTGAGTGACCATTTTATTTTCTCCATTGCTTTGTCTAGAAAAGATTGTTCGATGTCGCGCAAGGCTACATTGTAGCCAGCCATTGCAGATACTTGAGCAATACCATGACCCATAATACCAGACCCCAGGATGGTTATTTTATCGATTGTTGATAGTGACATTACAGTATAAGCATAACTCTTGGGGAATTTTTAATGTTGCTAATCAAGCATCATCTTTAAAACTTACTTGACTATATTGTTTTGATAATTGGATTTACAGCGCTTTGTTGCGGATGTAACATCGCTTTCAGGCAGAATGTCAGACGGCGAGCCTGAAGAAATAGTAAAAAGAATGAACTTCGTAAAGAATAGACTCATCGAGCTCTATATGAGAAACCTTGTTAAGATAAATCATTCAGCGATGGAGCTTGTATGTGCCAAGCACCTCATACGCTACGGTTATAAAGTTGACGTAGAGAAACAGCTGACCGACATTTTAATCTGTGATGTGTATGCAGAAAAAGGAGATGGTGTAGCCATCGTTGAGATTGAAACTGGCTTTATCCCACCAGAACATGCACTCGATCCGCTGTCCTACTATGCTGCAAGGATTGCAAGCAAGATAGCGCGTTATAGTAAGCATGCAAATCAGTTCGTCTTGGCTACACCTCCTGTCAGTGTCCTTCCGATACCCACGCTTTTCAGGCGCCCACCTCGTGATAGAAGGCCAAGTGAAATTAAAAAGGTCAAAGTGTTATGCGATAAATATTACAAGAACCCGCCTGTGACTGAAGATGAAATTCTAAATGGCCGGCTACATATAACCTATATCATAAATATTGACGGCGGTAAGGTAATTGAAATGGACACCGATTCATACTTTGAGCATGTAGGCGGCATGTTGTCTACCAGTATGGACTTATGAGAATTTTGTGATAGTCTTTTGACCATGTACTGGCCTCTTCCCTTTTGAGATACGAACAGTTGTAATTCTTTCATCTTGCTTTTCAATCGATGCTTTGACCACCTTTAGCACATTGTCATCTTTGGTACCCCTAACGTAGACTACATACACAAGGGCCTGATCCTTTCCATCTACTTTTCTAACAACCCTTCCAATTCTCTGTGCTACTTGATTCATGTTAGATGTGCTAGCGATGATTATCGCAATGCCGACCTGAGGCACGTCATAACCAATCTCAAGCGTATGCACCGACAGTAAAGGAAAATAATCTTTACCCCAGCTTTCCAAGATCCCTTTTCTCTCTTTTGGTTTGATTCCATTGTGTATTGTTTGTGCTGGTATACCATTTGCTTCTAGTATTGCCTTTAGCTGTTGAATCGAGTTGATAGTTTCACTAAAGATCATGATGCGCTCGCCTGTATGCCTCTTGACCAGTTCTACTGCTTTGAGTAGCTTCTGTTTGGTGGCACTAAGTAATTCCTTGCGTTTTCGCACTTGAGCAAACCATACTTTTGCCATGGATGCCCGAGATCCGCCACGCATCAGTATCTTAGTCATCTTAGCTGGATCATAGGCCTGAAGCTTTCTCGAGATATCTTTTATCGAATCGGTTGAATCGTCATAGCTCTTTTGCTCCTCTGAAGTAAAGCTGACTTCTACAGGTTTGACGATTGGCTTAGCGAGCCTGCCATCCGTTACTGCATCTCTTATCATATATTTTTTTACAGGTGGGACGACAGTTAGGATTGTTTGATATTTTGGGTCATTTTCGTTTATAGTCGCAGTAAGTCCTAGAATAGCTTTGTGCGAGTCCTCTACAATAATATCAAAAATGCTGTCAAATGCAATTGCACTTTCGCTTACAAGATGCACTTCATCAAGTATTACCATTTTGGCATCCCTTATGAGGTCATAATTATTGATAGCACTCTGGTACGTACTGATGGTGATCTCCCTGATATCCTTGCGTTCACCGTAGTATATGCCAATATGATCCTCCGAAATACCATAAAGATGCAGGCGTCTAACG
The DNA here is from genome assembly GCA_045809625.1 of Nitrososphaera sp. Taxonomy (GTDB): domain Archaea; phylum Thermoproteota; class Nitrososphaeria; order Nitrososphaerales; family Nitrososphaeraceae; genus Nitrososphaera. Next base: position 26,854 of record JBJMEA010000067.1, read on the forward strand.
TTTTGCTCTATCAATACTATCCTTGGAACTAGAAATAATATTGCAAATCGATCCTGTCCTGAAAGATTAGCTGCCAGCCTTGCGCACTCAAATGCGATCTCCGTCTTGCCCGTGCCTGTGCTAAAGATGACGGATCCGCGACACCCATTGTCAATCCATGCTTTGGCAGCCTCTATCTGATCCCTTTTTAGCTCAAATGGAAAATGGATTTTAGATATCGCTGGTGGCATGCATGCAACAAATGAAGGTCAAGTGAATAAAAACTTTAATGATCTTGGCTAATGATGATACCGTATGAAGCCGCTAATCTATATGCTACGTCAAGATGATCCCTCAAAGTGTACTGCTGCCAAGCTGGCCAAGTTTCGATTAGCAGCTCCAGTCAGGTTTATCTCAAAGAATACTATTGTCCTCAATCCTTTCTCTGAAGAACCTGTTTTGAGACACGATCGCGCTGCTGCAGATTCTGTCTGCGCTATCGACTGTTCTTGGGAGCGTGCAGACGAAGTGCTAAAACATCAACGCCTTGCAACACGAGGAATACCGAGAAGGCTTCCTGCCCTGTTGGCCGCGAATCCGACTAATTATGCCAAACTTGGCAAGCTATCTAGTGTAGAGGCCCTGGCAGGTGCACTTTACATTCTACACGAAAAGGAGCTTGTAGAAAAAATGATGAACAAGTTCAAATGGGGTCACACATTTCTTCAACTCAATGCAAATCCTCTAGATGACTATGCGACAGCAGAAACAGAAGAGCAAATAGTTGAGCTGGAGGTAGAGTACTTTCCTCAACTCCTGGGAAATCGCTTTAAGAAGAGGATGGGTGACTAACGTCTAGTTTTAATATCAATTCTATCCATTGGTATTATGTGTGAGCCAGTGGGTGGGTCACTCAAAAGAGAGGAAACTCCTCCCTCACTGCAGGCACCCGAATTAGCGATAATTAGCCGGAGACGGCTGGCAACGGAACAGAAAAGATATCCAGCCAAAATGCTACGATGATGGCGTATAGCCTGAGATCATTGATACTGGAATGAAACTGCCGACCCTGGTGGAGCAAGGCCAAATAGAGCATAAGGTCCTGCACCTGCTCAGGTTGGCTGCTCAGCGGAATCCCACTTAAAACAGAAGGAGAGTTATTGCTGGCACGCACATTTATTTCTCCTTATTTCTCCTTACAACTTCTATTGATCACTATGTCAGAGTATCATAAAGTATAACAGAGAATTGAAAAAGCAAGTTAAAGCTTAAATCCACTTCAAAAAGTATGCTCTTTGTTGTTACAAGAGCTTGCTCTAATCAAGCTAGGTGGCTCCGTTGCCACGTTTAAGGAAAGGCCACTCTCAGCGAATATGGAGGCGATAGATGGTATTTCTCGCGCTCTGACGCAAGTAAGTATTCCAGTCATAGTTGTGCACGGCGGGGGCTCCTTTGGCCATTATTGGTCGGTAAAATATGATATGCATACCAAATCGGACAGCTATAATCTTCATGGAGTTTCTATAGTGCATGAGTCGATGATCGCACTCAATCAGATAATCGTCAATTCTATGATAAGAGCTGGGATTAACCCCTATGGCTTACCGCCGACGGCTCTTACAACAGGCCATGATCCAGTTGTAGCAAAAATAAAACAGATCTACGAGATGGCCCGATCAAAGTTAATAATACCAATAACATTTGGCGATATAGTCCACGTTGAAGGTACCAAGTATTCCATCCTATCTGGTGACGCACTAATGACCATTTTAGCAATAGTACTGCGACCTCTAAGGGTCATTTTTGCGACAAATGTCAACGGCGTATATAGAGACGGTTTTAGCAAAGAGCTTGTAAAGGAGATACAGATTGTAGATGGAAAAAAATCATTTGAGTTTTTCAAGACGTCTGGCATCGATGCAACTGGTGGAATGCAAAGAAAGGTTACAGAAGCATTTAAGATTGCAGCTAATGGAATGGATGTATTGATGGTAAATGGACTTACGCCTGAACGCATTATAGAGGCAGCGGAAGGCAGGCTACAGCTTGGCACCGTGATAAAAGGGAGATGAAGTTAGTTGCCAGACACTCTTGACAGCTCCTCCGATATCGAGGTAATCAAGCAGCGCAAAAAGGAAGGCATAGACATACCCCTTCAAAAGAACGTACAGGCGAAAAATACTTCGACCTACTTGGAGTATGTGCGGTTAGTGCATAATGCACTCCCTGAGTTGGACTATGATGATATTGACACTTCGACAACTTTTCTTAAAAAAAGGTTTCTGGCACCAATTATAATTGATTCCATGACTGGAGGCACTGACGAAGCAACCGTCATAAATGGCAGGCTGGGTGAGCTTGCAGAAAAGTATGGTTTTGGCATGGGACTTGGAAGCCAGAGAGCCGGTCTCAAAAGTGAAGAGCTTGCAGCGACTTATTCGATAGCAAGAAAGAATGCGCCAAATGCCTTTCTAATAGCAAACATCGGTGGGGCGCAACTTTCCAAGGGGCTCACAGTAGATGAAGCTAAAAGGATAGTAAAAATGGTTGGAGCAAACGCACTAGTGGTGCACTTGAATCCGCTACAGGAGCTTATACAGCCAGAGGGCGAGCCACGATATAGAGGAGTTCTTTCACAGATTTCAGAACTTGCCAAGACCCTAGATGTACCATTGATAGTCAAGGAGGTAGGTGCTGGGATCTCAAAGGAAGTCGCCATAAAATTAGAGATGGCCAATGTTTCTGCGATCAACATTGCAGGGGCTGGCGGCACTAGCTGGGCTGGTGTTGAAAAGATACGGGCAGAGTCTTTCAAAGATGACCTCAAGAGGCACCTTGGTGAGATGTTCTGGGACTGGGGTATCCCGACTGCGACCAGCCTAATAGAGGTCAGGCGTGCAGTAAAATTGCCACTTATTGCATCAGGCGGTCTGCGCAATGGGTTGGACGTGGCAAAGTGTGTCGTACTTGGTGCCAGTATGACTGCAATGGCATATCCATTTCTTCAATCTGCAGCCCGATCAAGTGAAAGCCTGTTTGCGTTTGCAGATACGATTCTTGCAGAATTAAAGAGTACTATGTTTCTTGTTGGAGCCAAAAACATCTCCGCACTTGCTAGCTCAAGATATATATTAACAGGAATGTTAGCACATGAGGTTAGTAGCCGTACATGAAGGCAGACAGCATCAAAAGCGAGCTGGAATCCTATGCTTCTACTGTGAACAACTTTATACTTGCATTCGTCGAGGGCAAACCAAAAGAGCTCTATCATGCTTCATCACATTATATTCGCACGGGAGGCAAGCGCCTACGTCCGTTCATGGTTCTTAAGGGGTGCGAAATGCTGGGTGGAAATGCCGAGAGGGCGCTGCCTGCTGCAGCCGCAGTCGAGCTTGTTCATAACTTTACACTTGTGCACGACGATATCATGGACAATGATGAAATGCGTCATGGCACTGCAACTGTTCATAGGTATTATGGGATGCCACTTGCAATTCTTGCTGGTGACATTTTGTTCTCAAAAGCATTTGAACTATTGACATTTAATTGCAGAAAAGTGGGAATTCCAGACAAATCAATAATTGATATGGTGGAACACCTTTCTATAGCCTGCACGGAAATATGTGAGGGACAGGCGATAGACGTCGAAGTGGCATCAAGCGCAAAGTTTCCAAGTGTCCAGGATTATATTGACATGATTGGCAAAAAGACTGCTACGCTCTTTGAAGTATCGTGCACACTTGGCGCGCTATCATCTCCAAATCATACTACTAGTGATGTCAGAAACCTCTCTTCATTTGGCCGCAACATCGGCATTGCTTTCCAGTTGGTAGATGATTTGATAGGTGTAATCGGTGATCCCAAGCTGACAGGTAAGGCCTCTGGCAACGATATCCGAGAAGGCAAAAAGACGTTTCCTATACTGCTTGCTCTGAAAGGCGCCAACAAAGAAGATGCTGAAAAGATTCGAAGGGTCTTTGGTACACGGGGTAAGGCTTTAAACCAAGACATTCAGGAGGCTGTCAAGATAATCTCCCAGATTGGCATAGAGCAGGAGGTGAGAAATGAGGCAAGAAGGTATTTGCATGAAGCACTCAAATCAATTGAAGGATATGATGACTCTGGTGCGAGAAGATCCCTTCAGTTCTCAGCCGATTTTGTAGTGGGCAGGAGTCTGTAATAATACGTGCCAATAGATGCAGATACTGAGAAGTTCATCAAAATCATTGCATTAAAGAATTCAGTTGAGCATGGCGGCAAAGCACAATCTGACGCTGTGATAGCCAAGTTTGTCGGCTCAAAGCCGGAATGGCGTAGCCAAATAAAATCACATATCTCTGAGATTAAGGCAGTTGTACAGCAAATAAATTTGCTTTCACTTGCAGATCAAAAATCGCTTCTTGAAGAGCTTGCACCTGAAGTGGAGACTTCAAAAAAGCAGACATCAGAGCAACATCAACTGCCTCCGCTTGAAGGAGCCTTGCAGGGCAAGGTGGTTACTCGATTTCCTCCTGAGCCAAACGGATACCCCCATATTGGACATGCAAAGGCAGCTATAATTGATGAAGAATATGCCCGGATGTATGGTGGTAAGCTAATTCTCCGTTTTGACGATACAAATCCACTCAACGAAAGAATGGAGTATTATGAAGCTATATCTGAGGGATTGAAATGGCTTGGAATCAAACCTGATATTGTTAAGAATACTTCAGATGATATCGATCTTTTGCATAAATATGGGAGAAGATTGGTTGAGCTGAATGGAGCCTATGTATGCATTTGTAGCCAAAATACAATACGTAATCTCCGTGCTAGGGGCATCCCTTGCGAATGCAGACGTGATCCGGCAATTTCACTTGATAGAATAGGAAAATTGTTCGATGGCTCATATGAGCAGAATGAAGCCATTGTGAGGTTCAAGGGAGATATGGCTGATCGCAATACTGCCATGCGTGATCCAACACTTTTCAGGCTAATAGGGCATGATCATCCTAAGCTTGGCAACAGAGTCCGAGTTTGGCCCACCTATGATTTTGCCGCGCCAATTGAAGACAGTATTGATGGTGTAACACATGCTTTAAGGACAAAAGAATATGAGCTTCGCAACGTGCTCTACTTTGCAATTCTTGAAAGGCTCAATTTAAGAAAACCACACCTTATTGAATTTTCAAGGTTAGAGTTTGAAGGAATTCCAGTTTCGAAGCGAAAGATAAAACCCTTAATAGAAAATGGCACAATCAAAAGCTGGGATGACCCTCGGCTTCCAACACTTGCTGCGCTTAGAAGGAGGGGCTTTATGCCTCAAGCAATACGAAAATTTGTGCTATCGCTTGGACTCACGCTTGCAGAAACCAAACCCCCATTTGAAAGCCTGGAAGCTTTCAACAGAAAGATTGTGGATCCAATATCTCTGAGGCTCTTCTTTGTTAAAAATCCTGTAGAAATGCATGTTAGAGGCGGCCCAGAAATGGATGTCGTACTTAAGAACCATCCTACTGATGCTAACCTTGGGACGAGGACGGTTAAGGTTGATGATTTGTTCTATATCTCAGAAGATGATGCATTAGAGCTAAAGGTAGGGGACGAAATTCGACTTATTGAATTGTATAACGTGAAGATAACTAATATAGATCAGAAGAATGGTTCCCGCTTGATAATAACAACTGAGGCTAGTGGTAACGATATCCGACAATCCTTGCCGAAAATACAGTGGATTGCAAAGAATGATATAATTGACTACAAAGTCATGATTCCCAAGGAACTCTATATGAGTGAGGATGAGTATAACACTAACAGCCTTGAAGTTTCACAAGGTTTTGCAGAATCTTTTGTGTCTCGCCTTGAGCCCGACTCACTGGTCCAATTTGTGAGATTTGGATTCTGTAGAATCGACAATAATCAAATCGCAATAATGACGCATAGGTAAAAGACAATGAAGGTAGCAAGAATCAGAGATAGAAATGTAAAGGAAACATATAGTATTATATCTGACGATGGAAAAAGCATTGTCACAAGGACGGAAATCCAGCAGCAGACAGGCATACCTGTTCCACCAAACATTAAGGACTTTGTATTTAGAGGATGGCTTGATGAGGTCAAGCAACATAAGGCTAAGCTGAAATTCAATCACAGCGTGAGCGATGTAGATCTCTTGGTACCTATACCTAATCCTCCAAAGATAGTCTGCCTTGCCTTCAACTATTACGATCATGCACGTGATGCCGGGCTAACCCCCTCAGATGAGCCCGTGATATTCCTGAAGCCTAGAACTGCTCTTAACGAACCATTCAAAGACATCATCTGTCCGTCATTTGTAACTCGCCTTGACTATGAAGCTGAACTTGCGGTTATCATTGGCAAAGAGACTAAGAAGGTACCCGAAGACAAAGCACTTGATTCTGTATTTGGATATATGATAATGCATGACGTTTCAGCAAGGGATATCCAGTTCAAGGACAAGCAGTTTACTCGAGGCAAGGGAATTGATACCTTTGCTCCCTGCGGACCATGGATAACCACCAAGGACGAGATCTCGGATCCTCAGAACCTTCGCATAACAACCAAGGTCAACGGCGAGATGCGGCAAAACTCATCAAGCTCAAACATGGTTATTCCAGTTAGACGGATAATTTCGGCACTTAGCGTAACCATGACCTTGGAGCCCGGGGATATCATTTCGACAGGAACTCCTGCTGGAGTAGCAATGTCGATGAAAGAGCCAAAATATCTAAAGGATGGAGATATGGTTGAAATAACCATAGAAAGGCTGGGCACTATAAGGAACCGCATAGTATATACTACTAACTAACTTTTTTAAAAGAAGAGCATTTTGCTGCTATGACTGGTGGGTTGGCATCCAAAAAATGAGCATATTCACCCGACAAAATCTCTTCTAGTATGATATTTACTAAGAAGATGATGGTTTTGTCGTCGTCGTCGTTCTTCTCAACCTTGTTATTTCGCCTTCTAACAGCCTTGCGTAGTATTCATATGACTCTGCCAATTTCCCTCTGATGTTTGCAAGCTGCATCGATAAGTTAAGCGCATCTAGGCAAGTTTCAAGCGACCGCTCAGTTGCAAATTCGTTCATAGCCTTGTTGAACTGGGCAATGATCTTTCTCTGATCGTCGCTATGCTCATTTATGGTCTTAGTGAGTTGCTCGATATCGTTAGAGCCTGCAAAACCTTTGCCTTTGAGCCATTCTGCCATATATATAACAGTACACTGTAGCAAGAACCAAATAAAACTTGCCTGCCTTGCGCCCCCGTTTGGTCAGTTGTCACTACCTTGGAAATTAAAAATGTATTTATTTGCCGATTTCCGACCTTCAGAGGTATATGGTAGTTGACAACAAAGCCAAGCTATCATACGTCCAAATAATCAAGGAAGACCTTGGCATCTTCCATATTACTCCGGATAATGGCCCAATTCCTGACTTTAAGGCGGGTCAGTTTGTTACGCTTGGCTTCCATATTCAGAGCGAAGGCAAAATAGTCCGCAGGGCTTACTCCATTGCATCGCCTCCTGAACAGAAGAAGCGGTTCGAGCTGTACATACGCTGGGTTCGTAAGCCTGTCCCTGGCAGACTCACAACTGAGTTATTCAACAGAAGGGAAAATGATGAAATATTTTGGGTTAAACCTACGGGCATTTTCACAATAAATGAAAAGCTTCCTGACAGTAGGCCAGACGATCGAAGAATGATTTTGATTGGCGGAGGCACAGGTCTTGCGCCATTTGTATCGTACTCGCTTCACCTCAAGGCAATAGGAAGTAAGCGCGAAATAGTGGTGCTGCATGGTGCAAGTTATGTCGATGAGCTAGGTTACAGAGACCTCTTGGTGTCTCTTGAAGATGAGAGTGTTGATAAAGGTCGGGACAAATGGAACTTCCGCTACCGCGCAAGCATTAGCAGACCCCAAGAGTGGTTCAATAGGTCATGGAGCGGACAAAAGGGGAGAGTAGAGTCGTTCCTAAGACCAAAACCGGGAAGGGAACTATCTCCGCTTGAGGAACTGGTAGGTGAGAAAGTGACGCCCGAAAATACTTCATTTTACATCTGCGGTTGGCAGGGAACAATAGATGGCGCGCTGGATTATTTGATCCCAAAAGGATTTGTTACAGAGCGCAATAAGAGAAAGGATGGAAGCTACGACATTAAGTTCGAATCATATGGCTGATAATACACCCCCGTTTCTTTTTTAAAGCCTTATATCTTGGTAAAAAGCGATTAGAATGATGAAGTTCGAATTTGAAGAATTCGCTACAGTAGAGGATGTTTTCCTTTACCTTGTTTCCGTTGCACCATACATGAAACAGGTCATGCCCGTTAGTTCGTACAAGGGATATATCTTCTCTCTTGTGCCATTGACTCCACTTTCCGGAGAAGTCTTGATGATGATATATACAAGAGGAAAGCTGGATCCAGGCCTTGTAGAATTTGATATTTCAACAAAGAAATATCGTTCTGTGACAACTGTTGAACGTGCAGACAAGAACTACTTTGTAGTTCTAACGCCCAAAATTGCGACACTGGCAGAGGAAGCAATTAAAAACTTACAATAACAAAAAATATTAGAGCTGTGACGGCAATGCAGCCGTCGCTGCCTGCCTGCGTGAGTATCGCTCGACTATGTCTTCTGGTACCTGTCCATTGAACAATTCCTTTGAGAGCCCGCGGAGATATCTCATGATTGCCCAAGTGCCCGACTTGATAAGCGCAGCCATGAAGACCTTCATAGCTGGACCATATGTCTTATTTCTGATGATGATCGGTATGATATCATTTATTACACGCAGATTATGCTCCCAGCACCTCCAGAATAGAGTGAACTGTGCTTCATTGAGGTTGCCAAAATGCATCGAGTTCTTTTCCGAAAAGTCTTGATACAATAAGGGAGCAACCAATCCACGCATATTCATGTGCCTAAAGTCATCGATTAAGTCGATTGTGTATTGTGTCTCATCGGGTGTCTCATCGGGCCACCCTATGATTAATGTAAGCGCAGGGAACCAATTATTCTGATTGAGTATTTTACAGCCTTCTCTTACTACCCAACCCCACTCTTCGGGTTGAAACGGCTTTGTCTTGACACCAAGGTGTTTCTTAACCATTCTTGGCGCAACTGTCTCAACGCCGAGATTAGTTGCAAGCCATCTACCCCCTGCAACATTCATCCCATTGATCTCAGACATCTTTTTAATAAGATCGGGCGAAGATGCAACTGCTGATAGTGTCATGTGAGTCGTTCCAACAAATCGCGCACCAGTAGATTTTAGACCGCTCCACAGCTCAGTGATGGCATCTGCATTTGGAATGAATTCTTTGTTATCGCAACCGTAAAGCAGCATCTCGTCAGACTGCAGCCATATAGAGTCAAAACCATAATCTAGGTTAATCTTGGCCTCTTTCTGTAATCTTGCAAGTGGGAAATCCTTCTTTGAGCGCTTGTTGACATCACAAAAGTCGCATCCCCTGCCACATCCGCGCATGGCCTCAATAAGAGAATTGACCGTAGGTCCCTGCATCATGGGAATATTTTCGATGCTGCGAACAAAAGTGTGCAAAAGTTCTGGCGCGTCACCCGCCTCCAAGTCATGGAAAAGATCAAGCGCCAGCTCATCTGCCTCGCCAATGACCACCGTATCAATACCGTGAATCTTCATTCTATCGGGCTTGGCAAGCTCCCAAGAGCCATTACCCCCAACGACTACCTTGAAATTGTATTTCTTCTTTAATTGAATTATTGAGGCGCACAGCTTTTTGAACTTCATGGCCACATAGGATAGTTTTTCTGGAGACATTGTCGTAGTTACTGGAGCCATACCCAGTGGATCCATGACATTGATGCCAACGACCTTGGTCTCGGGTCCGATACATCTATCGAGCATCTCGGGGTGCGCAAGAAGGATCTCATCTCGTCTATATTCTTTCAAAAGAGCGGATTCAACCCTTCTCAAGCCACACTGTGCAACCTTGACCCCTCCTGAGCTGGGTTCAGTCTCAACGCTTGGACAAAAGATCTTGTCAAATACAAATTCTGGTAAAAGCTCATAGGGGCCACACGCAATAAAGCCATAGAGGAAGTTGCCCCTGTAGTTTGTCATCAAACTGCGGTCTGCAGTCAGAACTATCCGTTTGCCGCCTGATTCTACCATGCTTTATATCAGTATTCAATATCCTATGGTTATAAATCTATATTACCATCTTTTCGAGTATGTTTGTTAGCAATTTGAAAATTGTATTTCACATTTGATATTGTGTCTGTTGTAATAGTCATTCCCCTAGGTAGTGTATATGTATGTGTGAATGACAGCACGAACAAACCCATCACCTTGCGAATCCATGTGATTAGCCGAGAAAAGATAGATATTCTTGCGCAGGTTTGTGTATGGACTATGAGAAACATGCCAATAAACACGCCCACTCACACATCTGTTCTTGAGGGCTTGCTTGCGCGTATGCCTTCAATCGTAGAAGATTCATATTCTCAAGATATTCTCAATTAACTAAATTCAATTCAAGATTGATCATTATATGTTGCTTAGTCAATAGATAAATCCTTTTCAAATTGCTTAATATCTGGTAATATCTTATCTTCAAGGATAGATATTACATCTGAGTTCACATTAAACGATATCAATAGATAAAGGCGTTTCAAATCCTGCTCTTCTTCTTGATGTTGTTCCTTTTTTTCCTTTTGTTCATTGGCATCCTTGACTATATTGGTAATTGGGATTGTTGCACGGATCAATTTTTCATATACTGCTATGGCATATTTTTGTTTGCCTATTTTGTTTTCAAAAGTTTCCCTAGTTGAGGCACGTAATACCGTCTGGACTGTGTAGTGTTCCGTCTCTTGTGTGCTCATCAAAGGCTGTAGACCCATTCTATAGGCTGTAGCAATTAACCTTCCCATCTGATTTGCAATACCTGCAAACCTAATGGAGGGGTCTTTTGCAATAATGCTTTGACAGAACATGTCCACTTGATCTGAAGGTTGGCCATAAGGCATTCTGTGTTTTCTCTATCTATTGAGAGTCTCTGTTAAGATATAAAAACTGCGAAAAATATATCTTTACTTTGTTATATACTAATAAACATAATATACGCTCTTCTGTTTGCGCATCTTTCAGGTAACCTCTAATTCTACAAGCAGGAAGAAAAGCGTGATAAATGGTATTACTACCACTACTTACTGTTGATACAAAATCTTTGTATTAATTATTATCACTACACACTCAATAATGTGCTGCTGTAACGATTACTCATTTCTTGAGATTGTATGGATGCACCTCCCGTTTTTTTGGCGCGTCATGTCATGGGGGTTTCTTTACCAAGTTTTTCGTTACTAACTCTGATTGATTTCTTCTTCGTGTTAGTTTGGTAAATGTTCTTATCGATTCTTTCCTTTTGTCGCCAATCGTTTGCGGCTGATTGCTTAAGTCAGGTTATAGGCGAGCGTCATGACTATCAGAGCGATCGTCACTGTTAATGTTTATACCAGCTTGGATAACAAATTCTCTGTGACCCTCATAAGTGACTAAATATTTCCTGATGAGTTGATTATTCTTTTTCTGTGTCAATAAATTAATTCCTATTTGGTTTAATTTTCTCTATTATTATCTTAGGTATGTTTGAAAACTCTACGAAGCTCCATTAAGAGTGGCAATAATAACTAGCATATTCTGTTCTCTCACAACTACGAATGTAATATCTCTCTCTGCAACAAAACTTGATGCTATTGAACTAAATACTCAATTGACTTGTGAAAATAGACTACTGAGAATATGAATAAAAAGAAAAAAAAGAGGTAGTGTTTTGTTTTTTTGCTTTTAGGACACTGTGAGTGGTTTGATTACCGAGTCTTTCGCATTGTATTGGCTGTCACCGGCGAAGTGGCTCTGGGTATTGTATGTGCCTGCGGTAGCTGGTGCTGCCTGCGTTGCAGAATAGAATCCATTTGTATTGGTTGTCTGGCTTGCTATTGTTATAGGTGCATC
>JBJMEA010000068.1:0-28520 GCA_045809625.1 Nitrososphaera sp.
CTCTATAACCTGCAATGCCCACACCCCTCTTTGGATCGAATTGATAGCCATCCCCTACAAACTTGAGCTTTTTCTCTGGGTAGCGCAGTGTAAAGCGCTTGATTACAAGGTGCTTTGAGCCAGATTCAATCGATTTTATGATGTCGCCCGCCGATGTCATCTAACTAGTAGACCACCAGGACCAAGTACGCCGCCATATATTAGTGCAAGGGCTACAAACATGTTGATAAAGGCTAGAACAATCAGTTTGTACCAGCCAGTGTGAAGCAAAATGTCTATCCTGATTCTGGGGCTGATGCCTCTAGGTAGGAGCATAAGCATTATGACACCAAAGGTCTTGACCGTGAACCAAAAAATGGCATTAACAGCAGTTGCACTATATATCATAGGACCCGAATATCCTGGTATGAGCTCTTTGGGAAAGATTTGAGGACCAGCCCAGCCGCCTAGGAAGAGAACCACAAACAAAGCCGCAAGCGCATAGGTTTTGATGTAGGATCCTAGTTGTAGGAGGCCATATATCATACCAGACGTCTCAGTGAGCCAACCAGCCACGATCTCCGCCTCCGCTTCAGGTAAATCAAATGGTATTCTCTCAAGCTCGGCAAGCGACGAAATATAAAATACAAATGCGCTTATTGGCAGGAAGAAAATGAACCAGTATGATTGGATCTGCGATTGGACAATCTCTGTGAGGTTGAGAGTACCAGACAATATGACGACAGAAAGCGCGGAGAGTATGAAAGGAATCTCAAATGCAATCATCTGATGCAATGCTCTGAGTCCACCAATGAATGGGTACTTGCTGTTACTTGCCCACGAAAAGAGCAGGGCAATAAGTGGAAAGAAGCCAAGGATTGCAAATATGGCAAGAAGGCCGACATCGATGTCTGCTACGACCCAGCCGGGAGCTGCTGGTATAAGAGATATGACTGCAGCAGCAGTTGCGACATAAGCTATAGGCGCAGCCCAAAAGATAGCCTTATCGGCACCTGAAGGGATGATTATCTCTTTGGAAATAAGCTTCAGACCATCTGCCGCCAGCTGGAGTATACCTTCAATCTTGCCCGCATAAAGAGGGCCAACTCTGAGCTGCATCTTGGCTAGAAATTTACGTTCTATAAATATTGTTGCTGCAGCAATGAGTGCTCCGTAAGTAAATCCAGGAAATATTGCCACCTTAAATAGTGTGCTGTGAATTAAATTTCCGACTACGGGTATAGCACTCTGTGGATATAATATAGAAGTGAGAAATAGATAGGGAGTCAAAACTTTGCCGTTTATTTCAGGCAGTTGCACAAAAAACAGGATGATAAAGATAAGAGGCAGTCCTACAAGCGCAACTATGACCAATATCCAGAATATGAGCTGGATTCCGCTGCCTACAAATTCTCCAAAGCGGAAGTTTTTAGGAAATGAAGCCATAGGTTATCTATCAGCCTCCACAGGCCAATAATTCAGTGACCAGTATACAGCAGGCATATCTGCAAGTCTCTTTCCTATAAGCAGATGTGGAAGAGCCAGCATATTACGGAATGAGCCGACCGATATTTTAACCCTATATGGCTTTGGGGTTCCATCGCTTACGATATAATATCCAAGAGCTCCTCTCCCTGATTCTACGCGGCGATATGCTTCACCTGGTGGCCCTTTTGGATTTGGCTGGAGCTTTGCACGGACTTCACCTGAAGACGGAATTTTGTCTAGCAGTTGTTCGAGGATATAGCATGATTCCTGCATATCAAGTAATGGAACATAGGACCTTGCGAAGCAGTCTCCCGTCTTCATATATTGAACCTTAAAGTCAATTTCATTATAGATGTCATAGGGCTCAGCTTTGCGAACATCAAACGGGACGTTTGATGCTCGAAGAACCGACCCTGTCACCCCAAGCTTAATCGCATCTTCCTTAGTTAGTATTGCCACGCCCTCAGTTCTTTGTCTGAAAAGCGGGTTATTATAGAAAATATCCTCATATTCCTTGAAGCGCTTCTGCAAGTACCTTATCTGGTTGAGGCATCTATCCTTGAAACCTTCGGGCATATCATTTCTCACCCCACCAGGAATATTGTAAGCGTGTGTAACCCTTGCCCCAGTGAGTGCTTCTAGGAGGTCAATCAAAAGCTCCCGGTCGCCAGTGGGCCACATGAACATAGTGGAGTGACCAAGAAATATACCATATATTGCAAGCCAATAAAGCGTGTAGACTTGACGATTAAGTTCAGAAGCTATCGCTCTGATAAACTGGCCTCGCCTAGGAACTTGGGCCCCAATAAGCTCTTCAACTGCGAGGCTGTAGGAATATGTGATATTTGTTGAATCATGGATTACAGGCCTCTCGAGGTGAGGTATATTCTGGATGATATTTCTATATTCGCTCATCTTTTCCTCACCACGGTGCACATATCCGGGATCGGGATCGCAAAACACAATATAGTCACCATCCACCTTAATTACAAAACGGAAGTGACCTGACCCGGGATGTTGAGGGCCGACACTTAGAGTCATAAGTCGGTCCTCCTCAGATTCCTTTACGATCTGAAGTCCTAGCTTCTTTGATTCTTCAAACTTTTCTTCAATGCTTGTCATGTTGCTTTCTGTTCTATCTCCCCTTTATCCTAAAGTCTCGTCTAAGCGGTGGAATATCTGCCCAATCTTCAGGAAGCAGAAACCGTTCATTCCTTGGGTGGCCTTCAAAGTATACGCCAAGCATTTCATAGCACTCCCTTTCGTGATATTCCACACTCTTGTAGACATTAATTAATGTTGGCAGCCGAGCATCATCTCTATTAGTTCTCGTAGTAAGCCAAAGAATGTGTGGGGCGAGGTCTTCACGTGAATACGAACCTAAATGGTAGATTACTTCAATTTGATTGTCCTTCGGATAGTCTGTTCCTGCTACAGATTCTGCGTGATCAAACCCAATGCTATCGCGCAAGAAGCTCGCCACTCCAACGATATTCTGTGGGTCAACTTGTATCTTTATCCTAAGTGGTTTGATAAAAAGTACTTTAACCGCGTCGCCAAACTTGTTCTTTATCCCTTCTACAAGACCTTTTTCAAACGGTGGAGGCTCGGGCTCCTTTTTCGCGGGAGGAGTTGCCGCGACAGGCTTGGTAGAAGCAGCAGCTGCTCCTTTAGCTGGTGGTTGGGAAGCCTTAGTTGGATTGTTTTTATCCAAAGAAGATGAAAGTTTTGGGGGTTGGGGATCCTGCTGTGGAGTCTGTCTAATGGAACCACTTGCAGTAGGAGAGCTAGAATCTTTTGTTGAGGTGCTGACTACTCCCTCGTTAAGCTCTTCACCGTTATTAGCGCTCATGCTGTTACCTTATCTTTGATCTTTTGATCTTTTCTTGCAGGAGCATGCAGCCTTGAATAAGTGTTTCCGGCCTTGGAGGACAGCCAGGCACATAGACGTCCACAGGAACAATGCCATCAACACCGGGCAGCACATTATACGAGTCAATATAAAGCCCTCCGGTAATTGCGCAAGCACCCATTGCGATGACATATTTTGGCTCGGGCATCTGATCATACACCATTCTCAAACGAGGGGCCATCTTCCTTGTTACTGTCCCCTGCACCACGATAAGATCGCACTGTCGCAGAGAGCCAAATGCTTCGATAATTCCAAACCTTTCGACGTCATATCTTGGACCTGAAGCGGCTCCGAATTCAACACTGCAACAAGCAGTTTCAAGGTGGACGGGCCAGAGCGACCATATTCTACCCCAGTTTACGGCATATCCAAGTGGTGCATCAATTGCTCTAACTAGCACATCGCTGAGCTTGCTTACAAGCACGTTAAAGGTTGTAGGACTAACGAGTTCTTTTTTCATTATTTATGCCGGACCTCCTCATTGTTTTTTCCACAACATAGATATTTAATGCTTCTTAGCAATATTACCAGATTCCCTTTCTCCCTGCCAGATATAGTGCATATCCCATAGCAGTAAACATTATTGCCAGAAAACCGATTATTGGAAGAGTAGCAGCACGAGGAATGTTGAATAGTGCAGTTGCCCATGCATACAAAAATATGGCCATTACGTCAAATACTACAAACATCAAGATGTACGAGTAATACTGCATCATGAAATGCGCTCGGCCCTCTCCTGTAGGCATTTGACCGCATTCCATGGGAAGAAACTTCACTGGGTTATAACGGCGCCTTGGTGACAGAAGACGGGATAATATCAAAGCAGGGACGGAAGCTAATAGGCCGAAACCGAGCATGTAGAAGATCGGGGTAAAGTCTGCGGCGGTTTCTCCAGCCAAGACATGAATGGTTTTTTTGTAAGATATAAAAACCTTACATTTCATTGAGCCTATAACAAATTGTTGCGATTAATAAAAGTCATCTTTTGCGCGGTAGCTTTCGGTTAGAATACCACACGATACTCATTCGAAGACATCGAAAAAAATTTTGTAGAACATATAGTATATCTTACTTTAAGATTCATAGCATGCAAGTTGAAGTATAGAATCCAATTTCTAATCTGTCAGTAAGCATCAATAGGATAGGACTGCTGGGGAGTTCACAGTCTAGATATACATAGCTATTTGCAATATCAATGATGGATCTATAACTGGTTTCAAATCGTTCTATTGTTTATTCGTGGATTCATTATTCTCTGATGGCCCCGGATTTTTTTCCAATGATTCATCAAAGATATCATTATCCTCTCTCGCACTCGCAAATCTTGATATCTTTTTACTTCTTAAGCGGCGCCTCCTTATTATAATAACAATTATAGCTGCTGCACCTATCGCAGCCAAGATGATGGGAAGTACTGGAGCAGGACTAGTGCCGGGTGAGCTTTCGTTAGATGTAGTTGACCCAAAGCCAAGAAACCCTTGGTTAGAAGAATTTTCTTGTTGCTGTTGAGGTGGACTGTAAGAGACAGTACTGTTTAGAATCACATCATGGGTGTTTCTCAGCTCATCACTATACGTTACTCTAAGTGAAACAGGATAATTTCCTGCTGGAAGGCTACCGCTGCCACTGCTGCCAACCCCTAGAGGAATACTAAAGGGGAGAGGAGAATTATCTTCGAGATCTCCGAGGTATTGAGGTGTATATGTAAGCGGCATGAGGACGCTCTGGTTTCCAGCCGCAGGATCCCTTTGCATCTCAATCGTAGTAAACAGTGCATTGGTATTTCCCTGATTCAGAAGATTGCCTGTAAGGTTTGGCACATCTCCAATATTTCTGATTGAAAGCTCATTTGCGCTTATTTTTATCTCGCCTATTACGTTCCCCCCTAGTGAGAATGTATCAGTTTTTAGTTGGTCGGCTGAAATGTACTGGATAGTAACTTCAAAGGAAACGGGGCTTCCGATCAGCGTATCGGAAGCAAAAACCTGGGTTGAGAATCGGGCCTTGCCTTGAGGGCTTAGCTCTTGTAGCGTCCATCTTGAATCTCCAATGATTTCTAATGACTCCGATCTAGAGGTGAGTGTAACGACAACATCGCTGATTGGGTTTCTATTATTGTTGGTAATGTTAAAATTCATTTCGTGAGGTCTGCCTGCAATTATAGTAACTTCTGAAGCATCATTGTCATTCTGAGTACTATTGTTCTCAACGTTTCCATTAGGAGAGCCCTGTACTGCAGAAGCAAGAATAATTCTTGCTGGAGCAAGTCTTTCTATTGAAGATGGAGCCACACTCAAACCACCCTCCGGTGGATTCGGTAGCACTCTGAATCCGATAGAAATAGGTATTGATCTCCTATCTCCATTAGCATTGTTATACATCATCTCCATTTCGAGGTTCTGTAGGGTTCCTCCTGCAGAACTAGATGGGTAGACAGTAGTAGTTATCTGAGCGGAGCCACCGGCCGGAATTGATCCAATATTGAAAGTTCTAGCACCCACACTAGCGATAGCAGCACTAGAAGCTTCTTGTTGTTGATCTGGCTGTCCGTCAGTACCCGCCTCATTGCTGGATGCATTGTTATTTGTTGCGTCTTCAGTAATCTCTGCATTATTGGAAATAATGCTACCGCCAATGGAATTAATATTGACAATAACACCATTAGCATCTGCAGATCCGGTATTCCGGATAGTCAGTGTTACATTATTACCTTCACCAGGGACAAGGTCATTCTTATCCGATGACGCATCCAATATTACTCTACCAGGAAGTTCGAAAGGCACAGTTATCCTTTGTACTCTATACGTGCCGGGCTGAGGCTCTGGAACCTTGAAGTAATTAATCATTAGCAAAGCTTCATGCAGGCCCTTTTGTGCTGTTCCTAGCACGTTTACCGGGAAATATAGCGTATAGCTCTGGCCCGCCCTAACTATGTTGCTCAAACTGGAAATTGCGACCTGGTCAGAAGTTTCGTCAGAAGACGTCCCGTTAGTACCATTCATTGATGAGGGACGAGATGTGGGAGTAGTGGTAGTTGCAGCAAATCCTTCAGGAAGTGTAAGGTAGCCGATAATGCCAGTGATGTCTGAAAAAGCTGTGTTGCTTAAGACTACGGCAAGAAAAGATGGTCCTTCTCCTGGGCCAACCTCTCTTTCAGAGGGCAATGTCGAACTTGTAGTTCCCGCAATACTTGACAAATTACCATTGCCACTCGATGACGTGGCTGCGTCACTATCTACCCAGTACGCATCAACAAATCCATTGTTAAGTAGTGCACTTTGTTGTGAGGACCCTCCAAGTTGCTGACCCAATCTTGCTTTAAGTGGTTCCAGGCTAATTGTTTCATTTACTATCTGTTCATGTGTATTTCTTAGTTCATCGCTATAAGTAATCTTGAGCGAGATCGGGTAGCCATTGCTTGTTGCTTCCTGCCCTATGTTCTGCGGACTGATCTGCAAGGGGATATTGAAGGGAAGTGGTGAATTTACCGCCAAGTCTCCAAGAAATTGTGAAGGAACAGTGGGCTGCAACAATGATTGTCCTCCTTGAGGACCGGAGGCATAAAACAATTCTATCTTTGTGAATATGGCTGGGGAATTTCCTTCATTTAGGAGGTTACCCACGAGGCTTGGAGTATCTCCTATGTAGCTGATTGCAGCATCATTTACGCTTATCTGAACGTTCCCAACAACTATTGCACCAAGTTGGAAGGTCTCTGTCCTTAGCTCGTTACCGTTTCGAATGTATTGCATGGTTACAGTAAAAAACACGGGACTTCCAATCAGAGAAGTCGAAGCATAGACTTTCGTTGATAGCTCCTGTCTCGAACCTGGAGCTAGGCTCTGCAAGTTCCAGCGGGAATCACCAAGGATTCTCAATGCACCGGATTCTGAGCTGATAGATACTACAACGTTTGTTATAGTAACTCCTTGATTGTTATTATTCGCAACAGCAAAGGATAGATCCTGAACACTTCCTGCTTTAATTTGGAGCGATTCAGGTTGGGTGGAGGTCAAATTTGTGGCTGCGCCACTAGTGTAGCGCGAGTTGTTGCCGACAATATTTGCTTGACCCGTCGTGCTACTACTATTAGTATTCAAAGGACTGAGGAAGCTAATAGGTGTCAACATTGACAATGAACGTCCAGGCATCCTATCCCATGAAGCAAAACTGGTAGGTGAGACATTCAAACCTGATTGGGGAGACTCAGGCAATATCTGGATACCCAGAACTTGGTTTAGTGTCCTTCTATTGCCATAGGCATCGTTGTAGGATATATCGATGTTCATAGTTGTAAGTGTTCCAGCTGCGCTATCTGCGGGAAAAACCGTGGGCACTATTTCCTTCGTTTCTCTTGCGCCTATGACGCCGATGTTAAATGTAGGAGAACCTACGATCGCCATCGTGGCCGACGATGGTGAAGAAGACAGTAGCTGCTGTGAAGGTACAGATGTAATGCCTTCTGCGCTGTTGTTGTTATTAACAATATTATTACTGCCAACTGCTCCGCTTTGAGCGCTAGAAGAGGATACGGTGCCGGGTGGCAGTACATTTACAACAACTCCTGTAGCTATAGCTGATCCATTATTGCTGATCCCTATTTTGAAAGGATTGATTACACCAGGGTTGGCGCTTATTATATTGAACTGGCTGGGCGGTATTCCTTGCACGTTGAAATTGGAAGGGGATATTGTAACAGCATAAGCGCTCAGAACAACCTTGCCGGTTAACCTAAATGGAATCTCCAAGCTTGTTGATCTCGTGTCTTCTTCTGCTTGCTCATCTACTCTAAAATAACGTAGCTTGAGATCACCACTATACTCTTTACCAGTTTGAGTTTCTGCTGTCACCTGCACACGAAAGTACAGAGTAAAGGTCTGACCTGCATTCACTATCCCATTGTAACTTGCTAAGGAGGTATCAGAATCCACATTTTCGGGAGTAATGATGGCTTTGAAACCCGATGGTAAATCAAGCGAACCGCTTATGCTCGTTACATCAGCAAACCCCACATTTCTGAGGACAACTGCGAGAATAGCTTCTCCTTGTCCAGGTTCTACTTCCTGCCTTGTTACTGATGCTAGTGGCTGAGCCGTAATGCTCTCAGATGAAGTACTTGCGATTACTCCACCAAGGGCGGTATAGTCAGTCCAGAACGAGTCTACAAACTTGAACTTGACGGGACCGGTTGACTGATCCGACTTATTGTCCTCTACTATGGCTGTTTCTGTCGTAGGGGAGGAAGTGGTAGAGGCAGGTAGCACTTGCGGCGGTGAAGGCGGCTGCTGCTGCTGCTGATCTTCCTTGGTAGGTTGCCGCTCTTGGTCTTGCTGCTGCTGCTGCTGCTGCTGCTGATCTTCCTTGGTAGGTTGCCGCTCTTGGTCTTGCTGCTGCTGCTGCTGCTGATCTTCCTTGGTAGGTTGCCACTTATCCTCGATTATGGATCTGTCTCTTAACCCAGTAAAAATTTTGGATGTCTCATCGTTGTCATGGTTGCTAGAGCCCGATATTTTACCGTCAACAATTTGTTCTTGGCCGGTTACTACATCAGTTCGATTATGCTCGACCTCAATAGTTTGCTGCTGACCATACGCCATCCTATCGAATGAAAAATCAACGTTGTAGGGAAAATACTGGATGAATCCCGAAAGCAAAAGGAAAATACAACCTAGAGATGCGGCGGAAGAATAATTATAAGGATGGTTTCTTAACATAGAATGCAATAGCGCCTTACACACCCATTCTCTTGCAAGGACCACTGACTGATCTTATTTGAAGGTCAATAAAAGGATATATCGTCTCAGTAGGTGTTTACCACTTTTGCACCATGCCTATATATCGGTTAAGATTATCCTAGTGCACACTGATGTAAAATGGAACTCAACAGTAGAGGAATTCGCCCTTTGTATCAGCATGATGAACCACAGCTAGAGGACACTATAGCGATGCAGGCAAAGAAATTATTCAAGATATATGATTCTGCTGCAGGAAGAGTGATAGCACTAAGGGACGTCAACTTTAAGGTAAAAAAAGGGGAGTTTCTCGCAATCGTCGGTCCTTCTGGAAGCGGTAAATCGACTCTTTTGAATATGATAGGTGCATTGGATAGGCCGACTTCAGGAAGGGTGTTTATCGGTGGTGTAGATATCTTCTCATTGAGCAATTCTCAAATAGCCACTATGCGCAACAGAATGATAGGATTTGTATTTCAATCGTACAATCTAATCAACAGGACTACTGTTCAAAGAAATGTTGAATTACCCGGGATTATCTATGGTATGAGTAGCAATCGCAGGAAACGTCGAGCCAGTAAGATACTTGAAATGTTGGGTATAGGAGATAAGGCCAGTTTCAAGCCCTCAAACTTGAGCGGAGGTCAGCAGCAGCGGGTTGCAATAGCTAGAGCATTAATGAATAACCCTACGATAATTCTTGCAGATGAGCCGACAGGCAATTTGGATACAAAGACAGGAAATGAGGTGTTCGACTTCCTCCGAATTCTCTCCAAAAAGTACAGGAGGACTATTGTTATGGTAACTCATAACCCTGAGCTTGCTCAAGCAACTGACAGAGCCATTTACATCAAAGACGGAACAGTGGAAAAAGAGGTTGTCAACAAGGATCTGTCCTAGACCGTTAGCATTTGCTTGGGCGGAATTTTTTATGTATGAGATTATGCGCACGTGGGAACGGGCTCTTTATTATAACTACAATAAGATATATTCCGACGTGAACATACAATAAAACGTAGAAATAAACCAGGAAAAGTGATTTAGTTGAATCTCAATGAGGTCTTCTTACTTTCGTTTGATGCTTTAAAAGAAAGAAAAGTAAGATCCATACTCACCATACTGATGGTTGTTGTGGGAAGCAGCCTCATGGTTGCGCTAAATGGTCTGAGTGCTGGATTGGGGAAGTTCATTGATGAATCCTTTAGTTTGCTTGCTCCTAACATTTTGTTTGTATCTCCTGCGCAACAGGATCAATCAGCCTCTAGTCCATTTGGAGGCGGCGGAGGTCCACCACCAACTCCTAAAATAACATTAAACACCGCAGTCGAGACTAGGATACGTTCTCTTCCATTCGTAAGTGATGTAATATCATCTTACCAGGGACAAGTTCAATTAGAATCATCAGGCAAAACTCTTAGCAAATCCGTTTTTTCTATTGATCCTTCCAAACTCTACACCATAGCACCCACTCTTGAATTCCAGGAAGGCTCTGCAATGCGCTCAAATGATCCATCTGCGATTTACGTAGCTGACGAGATAGCCCATCCTCCAGGCGAGAATGCGCCTTTTGCGACACTTGGTCAAACTATGAGAGCTACATATACATTCGTTGACGATAATGGCGATCAACAGGAAGAATCCAGAAGCTTTGTGGTACGGGGGATAATAAAGCCGACAGGTAATCCGACAATTGATAATGCAGTTGTATTCAATGAAGACGCTGGAAATGCTCTAATGCACAAGTCCGGCAAGTTTGACGGTTTCTTGGTAGTGGCAGATTCCGGCGATTTTGTGAATAACGTTGAAGAGGAAATTAGGAAGCTGTACGGAAACGATATAGGTGTCACATCTCCGGAGGCTATATTGAAGACAATAAGGCAGTTTACAGGAGGCTTCACGGTTTTCATACTAGGTATTGCACTTGTTGCCCTTCTTGTAGGAGCGGTGGGGATAATTACTACTCTCTATACATCAGTAATGGAGAGGACAAAAGAGATAGGCACAATGAAGGCCATCGGAGCCCAGAATAGAAATATCCTTAGCCTTTTCATGGCAGAAGCTTTGATGATTGGCATTCTCGGGGCGACTTGTGGATTGCTAGCAGGTATGGCAGGCGGCTATGTATTGACTGCGGGGATAAGCTCGAGTGGAGGAGGAGCAGGAGATGAAGGGAGTAATAATAATGCTCCAATGAATATATCGCCTGTTTTCCTTCCCAAGGATCTGGCAACGGTGTGGGGTATATCAGTTGGACTTAGCCTTATTGCGGGTATATATCCTGCTTGGAAAGCGTCAAGGCTATCCCCTATGGTAGCCCTTAGAAGAGAATAATTTAATACAGGTCATACCAGGCCTTACTGTCTAAAAGACGTACACAAGTGCGAATGTTAAAGGGCCCTTATAATATTTCACATCTCTCCAGAAATATGGTAATACATAGCCTACTAGAAGATGCACAGGAACTAATCAATGCACTTTGTTCTAACCCCTTCTAACTAGTTCTTTAGAATCATTGTGAATAATTGACGTGCCGCAATTTTTGGATGATGCAATGCAAGCTTCATCAGATTGACTCTACTGAAATCTGCCTTGATAAAGTCCAAGAATTCATCTATTGACATGTCTCGAAGAATCTCAATTTCTTTGTCCCAATCCTCGTCAGTCAATCCAATCCAGCGCCTCTGCACCTTGAGCGCTGAGTTTATTTTAGACTCTGCCTTGGCCTTCCAAGACTTCTCATAATCAATTAAAGATCTGCTAGTTGAGTTCTGAGGTAGCGAATCGACTCCAACCTTCCCAGCGAGCCTTCCAAATTCGATGGCATAGCGTATGCCTTCAAGCACAAGAGGATTTGACTGTCCCGCTGAATCGCCTACCATAATCAGACCATCAGCAACGCTAGTACGCCTTACGCCTTCATTTGGTATAAACCCATAGTGTAATTCTAAGGGTTGTAACTTGCCACTGTTGACCTCATCTAACGGCTTGAATTTTTTTTCAATTATATTGTTCAACCTTTCAAGAGGTTCTGCACTTGATTCTGGCCTGCCGACACCTACTCCGATCCTCACTCTATTTTGTGATACGGGAAATATCCATGCGTAACCGGCATCAGAATATTTTTTTCCTACCATGAGTGCCCACGTCTTGCTGTCTATACCTTCACAATAGCATTCATATTCTGCACCCACTCCAAAGCGCTTCCACTCGCTGGCCGCCCCTGCCTTTCGCCCAATAACGGTGCTAAAGCCGCTTGCATCTATCACTAAAGTTGAGCGCACACTAAGCTTTCCGCTCGGTGTGTTTACCTTAACGCCTAATACTCTTTGACCGTCTTTGATAACATCTGTCACAGTGCTCTTTATCATCAACTGTGCGCCTTCTTTAGCTGCAAGAAAAGCCAAATACTGGTATGCGCTTCTCACATCAAGCACACATGATTTTGCAACGTCGCTTCTGATAAGCACGTCATTTGAGGCTGATATAAAGCGAAAGTTTTCAATAGGGTGGTAAAGCTTGCTTGGTATGCCAAGCCTCTCCATTTCAGGAATCCACGTTACACCGCTCGTTCGGATGTTATGTGCAATGGCTGGGTCCTTCTCAAACAAAACCACTCTTGCTCCGCCCTTTGCTGCCATATAGGCAGCTGACAGTCCTGCAGGCCCTCCCCCAACTACGACGATGTCAAATGTTTCTTCTCTTTGTTCCATTCTTTTTCGTTCATCCTGTCGTAAAGGAAATTCCATCGAATCGCATGTACGGAAGTATGGAGTCATAAATCACTTTTCGCTCTCGAGATATGCCGTTTAACCGTCGTAGCGCCTCAAACACATTACCTGCAACCATGACTTCCTTGATGGCATGCTCCACTGTTCCATTCGTCACCATTTGGCCGCCCTTAACAACACCTGAAAAATCACCATTGACTGGATTTACATTACCCGAAAACCTGCTTATTATTACACCTTTCTCTATTTCAGCCACCAATGTGTCGAGACTTGACCTCATAGGCTTTATTATGAAATTAGTCGTCGATACTGTTGGGGGAGAGCTTGTAGATCCCCCTGCGTTGCCTGTGCTCCTGGTGCCCTCTTTCTTTGCTGTGTAGGTGTTGTAGAGAAATTTTTTCAAAATACCGTTTTCTATTACAATGTTTCTCCGATGAGAAACGCCTTCTCTATCAAAGCTGGATGCATTAATTCCCTCAACGTTTGTTGCATCATCTTCCACAGTCAGCAGATCAGATGCCACCTGTTTTCCGATCTTGCCTGCAAAGTGGCTAGATTTTTTCTGCACTGCGTCAGAATTGATAGAATGCCCAAGCACCTCCTCTATCATTTCATTTGCAGCCATTGGAGTTAGCAGCATTTCACCTTTGAAGTTTTCTTCTAGCTTGCGCGTATGAAGCGACTTCACTACTGTTTCTGCAAATTCGCTCGCTGTGTTGTTTACATTAATGTCTTTGATAGAGTGTGAGCTGCCTACCTGGTAATCAAAACTTGAGATCTCTGTATTTTCAATTGCCATACCCATTATCGACCATGAAAATACACTTGCCTTCTCTTTTAGTTCTATACCATTTGAGTTGGCTAAGGCATGGGTCACAACCTCAGCGCTAAAGTTACCGCTGTCAACGCTTACTCGGTTATCGTAGGATGTGGCTGATTTGAGCATATCAGCTGCCATCCTCGCAGCATCTGATGTTTGAAATGACTCTGCATTTCTATCATATATGCCATGGATTCCTTTTGGCTTTGATTTGCCAGGAAGAATATTGTGTTTGTCCTTTGGGCTTGCCTTGGCAAGCCTTATCGACATGACAACTGCTTCTCTAACTCGGGCTTTGGATAAAGCATTGGTAGAGTAAAAGCCTATCGAACCATCAACGATAACCCTGACTCCAATAGACCCAGTCATCTGCGACTTAGCTTGCTTTATATCATTATTTTCTATGAAAACCTCTGACTCTTTGCTAACGGCCGCATAGACTTCAACATCATTTGCACCCAGGCTCTCGGCCTGCTTTACACCAGATCGTAAAAGATCTAACATTAATGTTGTAGCCCTCCAATTATCGCTTCACATCGAATATGCGGCCCGCCACCATCCACCTTGGCAGGTTGATACTTCCCACAATATCCAGTTCCTATATCATATTGAAATTCGTTGCCTACCATATCAACTGATTTGAGGACTTCAAAGGCATTCCCCGAAATGCTAGCACCCCTGAGCAGTTCTTTAACCTCGCCATTTTCTATAAAATATACCTCTTCAGCACCAAACATGAATTCGCCATTTGCATCGGCTTGGCCGTTTCTCGCCCCCTTAATCAAATATCCATGCTTGGTTTCCTTTACCATATCATCTAGCTTATCTACGCCTGGTTCGATGTACGTGTTCCGCATCCGGATGAGGGGTTCGTCGTTGTAGTTAAACGCGCGGGCGTTACCGGTTGAACTCGTGCCAAAAATCATGGCTGATTCTCGGTTATGCAGGAATGATTTCAACACGCCTTTTTCAATTATTGCAGTTCGCTCTGCAGCTACGCCTTCATCATCGACTATTATTGTTCCACCTGCATTATCTGCTATTTCCGACCTACCACTGTCAACTAGTGTTACAATGTCACTTGCGACTTTAGTTCCTATCTTGTCTTTTGCTACGGAACCAGACAGCACAAAGTCTGCCTCGACCGTGTGGCCAATTGCCTCATGAGATAAGAGACCTACCATAGCAGGATCTAGAATTACTTTTGTCTTTCTACCGTCTACATGTCTAGCTTCCAGTAGCTTAGTCGCTCTCATTGATGCGGTGCGTGCATATTCTAGATGGTTCTTTTTTTTGAAAAGATCGTTCCATCCTCCCGTGATACCTATTCCCTCGTGCGCTGTTGCACTGTTGCTTGCCTTCCTTGCTATTGCTGTCACGCTGAACTCAGGCTTTGAATCATAGATTTTGATATCAGCACCATCACTGTTTATTATGACCTTGTGATCAACCGTATCCCGATATGTGCAAGAAGCAGTCTTGATCAACCTGTTGCTTCGAGCCTCTTTTTCTGCTTCCCTTGTAACCTGTATCTTCTGCTCTATACTAATATCTGACAAGTTATCGCTATTGGATGCCGTCCTAAAAACCCCTCTAAGCATTTTGGATTCCCCCAGCCCCTTAACTCTATTCTTCCTAGTATCAGCAATTACTCGGGCCGCAGATATCGCCTCATTGAGGGACTCTTTTAAGTTTTCACTTGAAAAGTTGGTTGTACTTGTAAAGCCCCAGCAACCGTCCACCAGAACTCGGATTCCACAGCCTGTGTTTTCTACGACTCTTATTCTTTCAACCTCGCCATTGATAAAATTAACCTCGCTTGTGACCCTAGATTGATAACGCGCTTCAACATAAGTCGCGCTTTGTGAAGACGAAATCAATAACCTAAGTGTATCAGCTATTTGTTCACCGTTTTGCATCATTTTCAATTTGAGAGATTATGGGTATATCTGTATATTTTCCTTGGTATTATAGCCATTTACATAAAAATAAAAAACTCAGATATAATCCGAAACTACTGTGACTGTTTAAATGTGGTAATAATTGATTGTCATTATCACCAAAGGGTTAAAGACCACAGAGTTTAAATCAACAAGTCAGTGTTGCATCTGGTTGATCCTGGTAGCGCGCCAAGTCAGCTCGCGATAGAGGATCCTCAATGGATCAATACTGAGAATTGCTTGCTCGCTGAGATAATCTCAAGCAAGCAAGTATAATCATTGCAGGTTATTTTAATCGCACTCTCACCCAAATAATGTTGTATACACAATTATATTCTCTATATTGCTCTGCAACATGCAGCAATGGACCTTATACCAGCAGTTGCCGCCCCGGAATTTACGGAAATAACGGAGTGGGCAAACTCCCCGCCGTTATCGATAAAAGGCTTGAAAGGAAAGGTTGTGCTTATTGATTGTTGGACGTACACTTGCATTTTTTGTCTTCGGACTATACCCATCATGAGGCAGTTGCAGCAAAAGTACGGCAAGTACGGATTGCAGGTGATTGAGGCCCATTCAGCAGAATATCAATTTGCTACGCAGCATGATAATATCAAACGTGCGCTCGCTCGCTATAATGTAACTGATATTCCGGTTGCATTTGACATAAACAACAAGACTTGGGAAGCTTATGGGAACATGTACTGGCCTAAACATGTACTTATTGACCATAACGGGTTTATTCGGTATGAGCATGCTGGCTATGGCGGGATGGGAGATTTTGAAGATATTGTTGTCGAACTGTTGCAGGAAGCAGGAAACAAGCCCATCGAAGGAAAAGACCACGAGAATCCACAGGACGAAATTTATGATACATACGGTATGCATTTTTATGGAATAGCACCAGAGATATGCGTAGGCTATTCGCGTCTTCGCCACTTTGGTAATAACCAGACTGTCAAGCCAGATATTGTAAACGTCATGGTCGATCCTGGCTTCCGCGATTTTAATGTGGTTTATCTCCGCGGAAAGTGGATATGGCAGCGTGAGCGGGTACAGATAAATCCAGGATGCATCGATCAAGACGCGGCTATCATAATGAAATACAATACTGCCAAAAGAGTACATGGCATAATAGGTACATCCGATGGTAAGCGCGGGACGGTGGAGATAAAGCTTGATGGGAATCACCTAACAAAGGAGCATTTGGGTAGGGATGCCCTGCTTGAGAACGGAATAAGCGTCGCAAACATAGAATGGCCGTTTATGTACAATCTAGTTAAAACAGAAAGTGCAGTTAGCCGCGAAATAGAGAT
Organism: Nitrososphaera sp.; assembly: GCA_045809625.1. Taxonomy (GTDB): domain Archaea; phylum Thermoproteota; class Nitrososphaeria; order Nitrososphaerales; family Nitrososphaeraceae; genus Nitrososphaera. The sequence continues at coordinate 16,916 of JBJMEA010000068.1, forward strand.
TATTCCTCGCTCCAATAATTTGACATTTTATACTTTTGTCTTTGGCTAGATCATGCTACAATAATGTAGGCGACTAGCTAATTGTGTGAAATCCCCTACCACTTACTGTACGATACTATTTCAGGAATAGAAGAAAAAATAAATATTTCATACCCCATCGCAAGGAGCTTAATTGTAACTTTTTTATCCCTTTCCGCCTAAATTAAATAGATGCAGGAAAATCCATTGGAGATAAAGGAAGGCACTATTGCGCCTGACTTTGCGTTTAGGGACAAGAATGGAAACATTGCCAAGCTGTCCAGTCTGCAGGGTAAAAAAGACATTGTAATCTATTTCTATCCTAAGGATTTTACTCCAGGCTGTTCTATGCAAGCAACTGAATTTACAAGGGATTATGAAAAGTTCAAGGATGCCGGGATTGAGATAGTCGGTATATCGCCTGATGACGAGGCATCACATGAGAGATTTCGCCAAAAAATGGGCATCCCCTATCCTCTTGTTGCGGATACTGAGAACGAATTATCAAAAAGATATGGCGTTTATGGTCCAAAGAAATTCATGGGAAAAGAATACGTTGGAGTTAATAGGTCCACCTTTATCGTTGATAAATCTGGCATAATAGTCAAAATTCTCAAAAAGGTCAAGCCTGCAGGACATAGCCAGGAAGTTTTTCAAGCACTTCGAACCTAAGGATGCCTGCCAGATGTTTAGGATAAATTGACATACGACAACAACCCCTCGCTCATCAATAAGTGGCTAGATTGAAAAAGGGGCTAAGGGGTTCGCTGCCGTTAGTGCACCATTATGAAAAAATGATTCAACTAAAAGTTTGCTGATTCATGTACGTTTAAATAATTTCTTTTGCACTTTTTCAATGCATGGTATCTATAAACACTATTTGTGACTGCCAGTGTCACAAGAAATATGGCGATAGGTCAATATGTGGCAAGTGTGTCAATAGGCACAAGGCATCGCCTTATTATAACATTTTGAGAAAATTTGATTAGACAGGGGAGCGGCATTTGGATTATTTTCTATTCATTGAACCCAATAGGTGAGCGGTGTGATGTTGCCAATATCTCTTATAGAACATAAGATCAATCCATGATCACCTGCATATGCGATGTATTATCTCACACCAGCACATTCTTTATTACCTCACTATTTTGCGGCGAGTAGATTGCCAATGGTTGCTAACTTGCATACCATTAAAATAAGGCTTCTGCAGACATGGATTGTGAAAAGGCTCTCAGTCTTGCTAGCTGCGTTAATTGCAGCAATAATGACGGCTGCTTTGACTTCCTCGCTTTATGATTCTTTTCAACCTGCTCAATTGCAATATAGTAGTCTAAGCGGGAATGGGAATAACAAATTATCCCCCATCGTTTTTGAAAACGCGACTAACCTTACAAATAATCCAATGGATTCTGTCTATGGTCAGGTTGCTGCTTGGAACAACAATGTATATATGCTTTGGCAAGATTCCGTTCCGCCAGGCTATAGAAATTACGATATTTTTGTAAAAGGCAGCAGGGATGGCGGAGCTACTTTTGGAACACCAGTTAATCTGAGCAATAACTCAGGCTTTTCAGAGCATCCGCAGATTGCTGCTTATGATAACAAGGTTTATGCAATATGGGCAGACGACACTTCTGGAAACAGGGAAGTACTTTTTACAAGAAGTGAAGACTATGGAAATAGCTTTGATAAAATTAATAACCTAAGCAACAATACATCAGACTCATTTAACCAAGAGATTGCAGTTTTTGGAGAGAATGTTTACGTGGTTTGGCTAGACCAGGACGAGAATAATAATACAAATATTTTACTTAAGGTGAGCGTTGACGGCGGTTCAACGTTTGGAAGTACGATGAATATTAGCAGCAATGCAAATCAGGAGACTTTTCCAAAGATATCTGCATACGGCGGCAACGTATATGTAGCGTGGAACATGATGAAAGAAAACCAAAATGAAAGAGGTAACCAGGGACTGTTTTTTGTAAGGAGCTTGGATGACGGAAAGACTTTTGGTAACATCATTAATCTGAATCAGGAAGATAATTTTGGCGAGGTACAGGTAGCGGCATATAATGAAACTGTTTATGTGGTATCAGGGGGACTTCATTCAGCTAATGTAGATGGTATACTTTTTACAATGAGCACTGACGGGGGCGGCAGCTTTTCACAACCTATAACAATAGACGAGAATAGCACACTTGTAAACCCTCAAAACGTTGAAGTCAGCGCATACAACGGACAGGTTTCATATATATCAACAGAAATATCTGTTTCAGGCAATGAGGAGATTGTTTTGTTGGAAATGGACGCTAGTAACCCAACACGACTGGTGAATCTGAGCAATAACGCAAAGGCATCTGAGTGCTCCTCCATAGCTTTGACCAACAATAATGTCTATGTTGTATGGGAAGATATGTCTCCAGGAAATCATGAAATATTATACACAAAAGGCACCAGAGCCTAGCAATTATACCAAACTCCTTTTAATCATGACGGATATGATTAATATGAATCAAGAATGTCTGAAGGCACTAAGGAATCCTCAACAGGATCTGATGAACAATCATTGTCAAAGAGGATGAGGGACACAGGGTCGACGTTGAAAGAGTTGGCTAATTCGATAGGAAAGAAAGGTAAAGCCGTCGCTCAACAAACAACGAGTGAGCTAAAAGAGACCGCTAAAGATGATGAAATCAACGCAAAAGATGCAGCAGACATCCAGATGCTTGGAAGTTATATTGAAAGCATAATCAATATTTTTGAACATACGATGGATAAAATTACACTTCACCCATCGTATGATGAGCAACACAGGATGCTCGTTGGGTTCAAAAAGATCCTCGAGGAAGAAGTTAACGTAATTGATGCGAAGTTAAGTATGGCTAAGCGGCTCAAGAATCTGGAGCCTTCGCAGTCTTCAGAGACCCTAGAGGAAAGGATTGAAGAAAGAAATAGGTTCAATGTTATCGACGCAGATTCAATAAACCAGCCGTTAGCCGATAGCGATGAAGCTAGGACAATGGCTGAAATGGTGGAAGAGAATAAAGAAGGTCATATCTAACATACCGTTGACCTCAATTTTTCGATTTTATAAAAGTAATAGCGAACAAGTACAGACATCTTACAATTATTGATAAACCATTATGATAACTCAGAGTATGGAGGGAAGATGAAACCTGAATGGACCCTGTGTGCTATGTTTGAGTGTGCTTTAATGGGCATCCTGACGTTTTATGAAATGAGATATGTTATAATAATCAAGTTGGATTGTTAACCAAAAATAAAATAACTGGCAGGGTTTTAATCTGTCTCTGATATTGATGGCAGGATTAGCGAGACTTTAGAAAATTGAAGAATCTTCAGAAAAATAACGATTATAGGAGTAATCTGTCTCGTTTAAAGCATATTCAAGCTGAATCACAGTTCAATCATGAGAGAGTTATGCTACCTCTAAACAGGTCTCGCCTCGATTCAGAATGTATTCAGAATTGAAAGATGGATGGAGGCTTCGTCGACGCAACGTAAGTCATCTAGATCAGACGGAAAAATTCGACGATAGGTGACTTGCGTGCCGCACTGGAGTAACAGATACGGCGGCGCCCGAATCGGTCTCAAAAGCGTATATAATTTTCATAATGTTGTTATGTTTTCAATTGCTACAACGGTTATTAAGCCCAGTCCCTTTTCAAGATTTAATAATGAACGCGGAAATGAATAGTAACAACAGAAAGAACCTTTCTAAAACTCTTGCAATCGCAAGCATGGGGTTTCTCATAATTGCAGCGGCATTTACATTCACAATTGCCAATTCAGGTCTGCAGTTAGTAAGCGCACAGCAAAACCAAACACAGGGAGCACAGCAAAACCAAACACAGGGAGGAAATACCCCTCAAACAATTGTAGCCGTACCATTTGACACGTTTACAGCCAACGGGAAAATTGCTGGAACAATCCAGGAGCAAGGCGGTGGTGCTAGCAGCAGCGGCAGCAACCAATCAGCAGCAGGCGGTAGCAGCAACCAATCAGCAGCAGGCGGAGGTAGTTCTAGCGGAGCCCAAGGGTCACAATACTTGTTGACAGGAGACTGGAACATTAATGCCCAAAGCGGAAATGTCACTGGTTTCGCAGCCAACTTCATCATGGTACACCCTGATGGAACAGGATATCACACGCACAATATCACCAATTATAGAATAGGCAATTCTACAGTGCAGCTGGTTCAAGGACAACCTCTGATGATAAGTGGGACCGGAGATATTGATGTAAATGGCACCACCAAGTGGACAGGCGTCAATACAACATTGACCTTTAGTCCTAATGCAGATATTATGACCATAATGCCAGCTGCCGAAGACACGGATAACCACTTCCAGGGCCAGCCGATATATGGCGTCGTATCCCAGATAACTGGCGAGAATGGCACCATTATTGCGCAAACAATGCCACCAGGACAACAACAACAACAACAAGGAGGCGGCGGTGGCAACCCACTAAGTGGCCTGTTCGGAGGAGGTAACCAACAAGGTGGTCAACAACAGGGCGGTAACCAATCTGGCGGAGGCAATCCCCTTAGCGGGCTTGGCGAGCAGATAGGAAACCTATTTGGCGGCGGAGGAAACAGGTAACCGCCAAACAAAATTTTTTCTTTTTATTTATTTCATATTATTTTTACTTCAGGCAACCCAGTCACCAAAGAATAATCAGGGTTTTAGTCATTATTTATCACGTGCGGGAGGTGGGATTTGAACCCACGAACCCCTAAGGGATAAGAGCCTCAGTCTTACGCCTTTGGCCATGCTGGGCGACTCCCGCTAGTATGAAAGCACGGTTATCTTGCGCTAATTTAATATTTCTGATTACTCTGATTGTTAAATTATTACAGATTACTAAGGCTAATGCAGAATCCATTATTCTTATCGATATCTCTGCCTGGATCCGATGAAGTTCGAACTCCTCTATATTCCTAGGTCCTTGTTATTGGATAGATGTCTTTGAAGCTTCGATCTATCATGAAAAAAATAACCTGCCCTTTTAAAAGAACTGGATTGAGTGGATTGAGTACCTTTAGACTTGTTTCCATTTCAGTATCTGTAAAGTCGATTAACTACACAAAAAGCCGTCACAACAAAATCTGTTTATCTTGCATCTAAAGCGAAGTTCCCCCCACCCATGCGTGAACTCGCTTCTACGATTCTAGAATATAATTTGCTGAGTTCTCGTAATTGGTTTCTATCAAGGCATCGCATAGAATCCAGCCCTTACACCCGCCACCTTAAAGGTTGCAGTAAAATTTTCAAAATGCAACATTTTGAAGGATCTAATCTTAGTCTTCACCACTCAGCGATGCTATGGAGATATGCGCTGTATTATATGAAAGAATAACCATGGTACTAAGCCTTGATTGATCAGAATTTATTCTTTGGTGAAGGACTGCATATATATTTTCAAATTAACTTACAACCGGTACTGAGAAAGTGACACTTCCACCAGCCTTTGTCAAGATCGATGGGTCTCAAGGTGAGGGCGGCGGGCAAATATTGCGTACAGCAATTTCTCTTTCTGCAATAACCAGCAAGCCTGTAGAAATCACCAATATTAGAGCAAATAGGCCAAATCCAGGGCTGCGCCCGCAGCACATTGCAGGGATAAAAATTATTGCAGACCTTTTCCATGCAAAATTTGAGAACCTCAAAGTTGGCGCGGAATGGGTTAGATTCTCTCCATCAGACAGATTTGAGGGTGGGTCGGTAAAGTTTGATATTGGCACAGCTGGCAGCATTCCTCTTACTCTTATGACGGTGGTGCCAGCAGTCTCCTTGTCTGACAACAGCCTCCAAATTGAGATCACTGGAGGAACAGATGTCCGAGCAAGTCCAACGATCGATTATATCAAATATGTTGTATCGGAAAGCTACCTGAGCATTGGATCTAGATTCTCAGTCGAAATTCTTAAACGCGGATACTATCCCAAAGGAGGAGGCGTAGTGCAGTGTACAATCAATCCATGTAAAAACCCAGGGACAATTGAATTTCTCGCTATGCGTCACTTAGAACCAAAAATTATCAGTGTATGCAGCCAGCTTCCAGTACATATCGCCAAGCGGCAGATTTCCTCTGCCCTGGCAGCCTTAGAGAAAAATAGTATATCTTGCAGCCATTATACTGCGTCAATAGACAACAGCTCCAATTCCCCAGGATCTTCTATACTGGTATATTGCGCATCAGACTTTGGTATGTATATTGGTGGCGATTCAATAGGGGAGCGTGGCAAACGGGCAGAAGCCGTTGGAATGGAGGCTGCCCAGCGGTTTCTGAATGGCTCTGCTGCGCAAGCCACTGTCGATCCATTTCTTGCAGACATGCTTGTTCTTCCGCTTGGATTGAGTAAGGGTAGATCAATGTATCGAATCGCCCGTGTCACTCAACACCTGCTCACGAACTTGCATGTTGTAAGTGAGATCAGTGGATGCAAATACAATCTAGATCAGCGTGGAGCAAGCTACGAGGTAACAATAGAAGGCTAGACGCCGCTATCAAGCAGCGCTGCCAACAGGAGTATTGCAACCGAAAAAACCACGATAACCTCGCCTAGAATTATTATTTTTGTTCGCACTGATTGAACATATATGTTCCCTCCTTGACCCGACATTATTTTGCGCTCCATGTCGGCATCGAGCAGCCTGATATGTACGATATATGCAATAATGGTTCCCACGACTAAGATGATTTTTGTGAGTAAGATGATACCATAAGTTGAACCAAGTACAGCGCCTGGATCGGCAATAAATGCGCGCGAATTGTATAAGCCGGTTGCTATTAACGCCGCAAATGCAGGAACAGATATCATATTGAATCGCCTGCCGATCTTGACCATCAATGCCACCATCTCCTCAAGCGACTTTGTATATGACTTGAGAACAGGCACAAGTACAATTCCAAGAAAGATTGAGCCTCCAACCCATATCGAGGCACCGATAAGATGCACCCACATAACGAGGCTGTCTTCTACAGTCATGATGGTTTTTACCGCTGTCGTAATATATTATTGACGCTGCGCTTAATGCAAAAAACTATCGATTCGGGAGACATAATACTTACATTATACTTAGGCTATGTGCGTATTAGAGACCTCTTTTATTTGGACTAAAGAATGACCTTCTTGTGGCAACTAACTTATGCCAACAATTTCAAAAAGATTCCATAGAGAAGCAATGCTATGACATCGTAGAGGTAAATTTTGACAAATTTAAATTGAGTCTTATGTACATAGATTTCCTTTCATTGCAAAAGAACGTATTCTAAAAGAAGTTGCAGCCGTGGCTTCAAAAGAGGCATAAAGAATGAAAGCACTGTATAAGAGACCGAAAAGAAATGCCTTCTTAATTCAGTGTTTTTTTTAAAGTCTCTCTAATGATTTCTCACTGTCGAAGAGCTGGACAAGAGAAATGAGCAATATATGAATGTGCTAATAATAATAGCATTAACCGCTAACGGAAAGAGATACTAAGTATAGATCGGGGACACTTTGGTGCTACAGATTCTCGTTAGGCGTACTTACTGACTTGCTGTTTCTCTAGATCGAATATCATCGCAACGCGAGATGAAGAATGCAGCTTTTTTTTCTAGAAACGTTTTAATCATCTCTGTTAGAGAGCTAACACCACATTTGATAATAGGCCCTCGACGACTTGTGCTTATAGGTGCCATTGCTGCAGTCGCGCTTGCAATTATTTTCTACCCGCTTATTGTACAAACGCCATTTGATCCAGAAAAGGTTTCAATTCAATTGACAGGGGTCGACTTGCTATCAGGCAGCGAAGGCCAACAAAAGCTTGATCTCAAAGTTGCACTCCTAATAACAAACACCAATGAATACACCTTAACGACTTCGAAAGTAGCATATGATCTATATGCAGATGGTGCGCTGGTAGGATCTGACACAATATCGTATGAAGACGTTCCTGTCAACGGTCGGCCCGCGTTCTTTTCAAACCAACCAGTGCCAATTTCTGACACTCTGACATTGCAGTACAGTGATGAGACTGCAGGTTTGTTCACAAAGATATTGAATAATAGCACCGATATCAATTGGCGTATAAATGGCTCTGCCACGGTTGAGTCGGGCACAACGGAGCAAGAAAAGAGTTTCTCGAGTGAGATATGATATTAAGAACAGAGAGCAAGAAGAAGAAGAAGAATAGTAAGAAGATAATGATTTAGAAATGCGGTCACCGGGATTTGAACCCGGGTTACGGGCTAACTTCGCGCCTTGCATGGAAGGCCAGTGTCCTAACCAAACTAGACGATGACCGCGATATCCCTAGTCCTAAATTAACCCAATATATATTATGATCAGGATGATCTAGAAATCTTCTAATGCCTCATCCAGTACGTCGCGGTTCTTTATTTTTTGCGGCACATGATCACTTGTTCGAATATCAATATTATTACATCAAATTATTGCTATAGTTTAACGACAACAAAAACTAGCCAACTTACCAATATACCTTCGAGCCCATGTTGACGAATAACTTTATACTAAATCAATTGCAATTATCTTCTGATGATGAATCGTCCAGATTTTTAGCATGTTGTCTGTAATGAAGCCGGGTTCTGAGAAAGTCATCAATTTAGCATCAACAGTATTAAATCTAAATAACATAAAAACTTCTCCTGAATGATAGCCATCAATGTTACACAGTTACTAATATCAGCTAGTCGGGAAACACGATATTGAGCAGTATATCAACTGCCTTGTTTTTGGCTTGGTATTTGTAGTTCTCTATAGTCATTTTTGGGGGGTCAAGCGCCTTTTCCCTCTCAACTTCGTCTACTGACCGATGATCAAGGGCGCCATAGAACTGCGTCCTGTAGCCTTTAAGCCTGCCGGCAACTGTCGACTTGAAGATATCCTGCAACCAAACAGATCCAATAAAATAGATAAAAGGAGGATTTGGTTTGCTCTTTATCATATCTCCTACCCTGCCAATGGTCTGAGCCATATTCTGAGAATCTGTGTCCAGTGCAATGGTTCCATCGCTGATTTCTCCTTTAATCAGCTCTTCTCTAGCCTTTTCAGCCGTACTATGGTCTCCTACTATCATCACCATTGTTTTGTGCTTATCTGGCCTTGACCTCATGATCATCCTATGGGTATCAAGGCAAACCTTTATCCGCTCTTTGATGTAATCTGGTAGACCTCCACTACTAACGGATTTTCCCTTATGTACCGCATATAGCACGAGAAGATTGCCATCAGTAAATCGATATTCTGACATCTTCTAATACCACGTCGAAGTCATTTTTTTTGGAACTGAGATCTGCCTTTCAATCTCATCGAGCCTCTGAAGAGACTCAGGATTTTTTTGCAGATCTACAAACTTCTTATCATACCTTATCTTTCTCAAAACTTCTAACACTTCATCTGTTGACACTCCATGTTTGATATCATACTCAATTTGCTTGGCACAACTTGTAACTGTGCTATATCTCTTAAAATTTCGTTTTTCAAAAGAAGAAGCGTCAGGAGAAATGCCCTTTACAAATCGGACGATCACCTTTTCAACATGTTCAAGATGCCAATCCTTCATAGCATAATTATTGGGCTTCATAATTGCTCCCTTATTGTCTAGGATGTCAGGTTATTTAATCTCTTGTCCGTAGAGAGATAATCAGAAAGATCTATTTTTTCTATCCCGGGAATTTTTGCAATCTCAAACCTTTCCCTTTCCTTCATTAACGTCGCAGTTGCATCTATACCAAGCTTAGTTGTGAGCAAGTTATCTTGGTCGCTTGATGGATCCAAACTTGATCCTTTTGCATCTCCAATTATGATAAAATCTCTATCAGCCTGACATCTAGTAACTAAAGCATATTCGACCGCAACTGGGTCTGTTGGATTGATATCTTCGTCTACCACTATGGCCATCTTAAGCGAGGGATGAGCCGAAAATGCGGCCAAAAGCGCATTTTTAGGCTCTCCTTCTAAACGCTTCTTTAATTGTATCACTGCCGAGAGCCAGTTGCTGCCTCCATCTGTCAGGTGTACAGACTGAGTAGTAGGTACAACATTTTTGATGTAATCAAACATTTTTGCTTCGACCGGTAGGCCCATTAGCAGGCGATGTTCGCTGTAGCCAGGCAATATGTCGTGATATATGGCATCATCGCGAAACATAATTCTCTCAAGCTCAAATACGGGCTGCTTGCGTTTGAAGTCGTAAGTGCGAAGCATTTCCACCATCCATTCCTCATGTGTTTTGTCATTTAGGATCCTCCCCTCGAGGACAATCTCGACATCCCTTGGAACATGTAGCTGTGAATAGTCTGTCTTTGAAAGCACAAGATTGCCCCCAAGCAGCGAGTTCGCTATCATCATCTCATCGAGGCCATAAGCCGCCTGATATGCGGCAGCAATGTTAATTGCAGGATGGACTCCTATCCCTATTGCGATTTTCAAGTCTTCGCCATGCTCCTTGGCATAACTGAAGCATTTGTGAAGATGTCTGCCTTCTACCATCCGTATAGCCATGTGCCTGTCATCAAGTCGGAGCAGCCGGTGAGTAGATTGATTCTGTTTTCCGTTTTCTTGGTTCTCGGAAAATACTATTGATGAGGTGATGAATGGCCCAGCGTCCTTTTCAAAATGTGTGACAATGGGAAGATCATACAAACTTCTAGTTGAGTTCTCTTGGAATAACACACCTTCTTGACTCCTTACAGGCTCTGACAGATTATTGAGTGCCTCCTTAACGCGCATATGAATATTTTTTTTGATATCGCTTTCAATAAATTGATGGTGTGTTGCCCCACCAAGGGCAAGATAAAACCTCTTAGGAGTACCGACAACGTTGCAAATAACCCTGCTCTTACTCTCTTTTACTTTCTCAAACAGTACTGCATGCCTACCATCCAATTTTGCAGTAACCGCAGCGATCTCATATTCAGTATTAACGTCTCTATTTACATACACTAGGTCATTTTCATTTTGGAGCATAAACAAGAAACTCCGCAAATCAGCACTACTGTTTTTCATACCTTTTGCTGCTGATTGCATTCATTACCTCCTCCATAATTGCTTTCATATCATCAAGCTCAAGTTGCCTTCTGCTTTGAAGCGATACTAGCGATATACCATTTATCATAGATGATATTTTCTCTGCTAGGGTATTGAGAAATATTGAATCGTACTTGCTCGGAATAACCTTTGCAATACTGACCTTGTTAGAGGCGCTTATGGCCATTGAAACGGCTCCAATCCTTGGTGGACCTTCCGTTATAATGACAAAGCATCCGTTTTGAAAAAACATCACATTGAGCAAAAAATTGCGTGAAGTGCTTGAGCTAGCAACGTTGGTTGCAAAAACCTCCGGCTCATATTCCATTGGCTTATCTAACGTGAACAGTAATTGGTTTGGCTACCTTGATATCATTGTCTTTTCGCGCTCTCGCCCTCAGTTTTGCCTTATACTTCAGATTCCTTGGCTTAGTCCTTAATCTATATCCACAACATGGGCACCAAAGTCCATCCCATTTGATAAATATCTCACATATCTGGCATCTTTTCTGTCCGCTGGCGTACCTGCCT